>CAYPEV010000145.1:0-6551 GCA_964409605.1 uncultured Christensenella sp.
CTCCTCCGGAGCGCGCGTGCTCTGGTGTACCGCAATGCCCGCGGGCTTGTTGAGAATCAGCAGATCCTCGTCCTCATAGCGTACGTCGAGCGGGAATTCCATCGGAACGATGTGGCTATCCGGCAGATCGCCAATCTCGACCGAGAGCCGATCGCCCGCGTTCACCCGCGCCGTGACATAACATCGTATCCCGTTGAGCAGGATGCCCGCTTCGCGCCGCTTGAGGCGGGAGATATGCGAATCGGAACAGAAGAGCGCGCGCCGCAGGAGGCTCAGCACCGTGCGTCCGTCGTCGGCCTGTGTTGCTTGATAGGTCAGCGTGCGCAACGGCTTTTCCTCCCGCTTGTTTATTTTCGCGCCTGTTTGCTCCACTGTACCGCAAGCGCCCCGAAAACGCAACGAACCGCCACGGTATAATTGTTGCTTTTTTGCGTCAAATCGGCGCTTCCCCTTTTCAAGATTCAATCGTATCCGTTATACTGGAGGCAGGGATACGCCGGACCGTATCGTGAATATGAATGAAGGAGTGGTCAATATGGCTGTTGTCAATATCACCAACGCAAACTTTAAAGAAGAGGTTCTGGAGAGCGACAGGAAGGTTCTGGTCGACTTCTGGGCGCCCTGGTGCGGGCCCTGCCGCATGGTCTCGCCGATCGTAGACGAAATCGCCGAGGAAAACAGCGCCGTCAAGGTCGCGAAGATCAACATCGACGAGCAGCCGCAGCTCGCAAGCCAGTACGGCGTGATGAGCATCCCCACGTTGATGGTGTTTGAAAACGGCGACGTCGCGGACAAAGCCGTCGGCGCGCGCAATAAAGCATTTATTTTACAGATGCTCGAAGGTTAACGCTTTCGCTGGAATCACAAAAACTCTCCGCAAAAACTTACGGAGAGTTTTTTATTTCGTAAGACCGAATGGGTTTTCCAAAGGGGTAAGCCCCTTTGGCCTGCGGAGCAACCCGTCATTATCTACTCATACACCGACTCGACGGACGCCACGCCGTCAATTCTCGACAGCCCCTCCATCAGGGGCGCCAGGTTGTCCCGATCCGGCAAGGTCAGGTGCGCGTAGACATGCCGCTTGAGGTTCTTGGTGTCGATCGCGAAGCTGAACTCGTCGATCACGCAGCCCATGCGCTCCAGATCCTCCTGCAGATGCACAATGCTCTGCCCTTCCATGGACAACACGACCTGGAGAACAAGCCGGTTCCCTTTCTTTCTGCGGCTGTGCGCCATCGTGCGCAGCACGCGCAGCACGATGAGGATCAGCCCCGTGGTCGCAATCGCGAGTATATAGTTGCCGCAGCCCGCCGCGAGCCCCACGCAGGACACGCACCAGAGGCTGCTCGCCGTGGTCAGGCCGCGGACGGAGATGCCTTCCTTGATGATCGTGCCCGCGCAAAGAAAACCGATGCCGCTGACCACCTGCGCGCCGATGCGCGCGGGGTCGATATTCGAATTCGGAAACTGCGCCATCAGAAATTCGCCGCTGCACATCACAAGCGCCGCCCCGATGGCGACCAGGATATGTGTGCGCATGCCCGCGTTGCGCTGGACATGCTCGCGTTCATAGCCGATGACGCCCGCGAGCACCGCGGCGAGTGCGACGCGGCCGAGCATCGAGAGCGTCTGCATCCAGTCGAAAGAAAAATCAAACATCGAAACACTCCTTTCGGGGATCGAGGCGAGGCACAGATGCAAAGTTGCTGTCAAATTCCGTTGTATCCGTATATTATACACACACTTTACGTTTCGGCAAGCCATCGCATAAAAAAGAACCCCGCGCATCGTTTGCGGGGTTCCGTGTCGCTCCATTCCTATAGGTGCAGCAGCTGCTTCCAGGCAGAGATGTAACCCAGCGCCTGCGCCTCGTCGTGCCCTTCCGCGAAGATGCGCAGCAGCGGCTCCGTGCCGGAAAAGCGGCAAACGACGAACGAATCATCCGCAAAATAGACCTTGCAGCCGTCGAGATAGCTGACGCGGACAGGCTCCCGCGCAAACTTCGGCAGCGCGCAGTCGGTGAAGATCGTGCGCTCCAGCTGCTCGCGCAGGGGCGCCGTGAAGTGCACATTGCTCTCCTTCATGATATACGTACCGAATTTTTGCGAAATCTCGGCGATCATCTCACTCGGGTGCTTGCCGGTTTTGCAGATCATCTCCACAAACAGCGCGGAGGAATAGACGGAGTCCTTGCCGTGGATGTGACCGCGCACGGTAAGCCCCCCGCTGGATTCGCCGCCGAGCACCGCGTCCACCTCGTCGATCTTTGAGGAGATATACTTAAAGCCCACCGGCACTTCATAGCACGTCTCACCAAAGGATTCCGCGACGCGATCCAGCAGGTGCGTCGTAGACATATTCCGCACGACAGGCCCCTTCCAGCCCTTGTATTCGTGCAGATAGGTGTAGAGCAGCACGAGGATCTCGTTCGCGCTGATGTATCGTCCCGTGCCGTCGATGATCCCGAGGCGGTCTCCGTCGCCATCCACGGCGATGCCGAGGTCGTATTTGCCGTAGACGACGCGGTTTCTCAGCTCCGCCATGGTGTCCTCGGTCGGCGCGGGCATCATTCCGCCGAAATATGCGTCCTTGTCCGCATGGATCTGATCCACCGTGCAGCGCGCGGTGTTGAGGATCACCATCAGCGGATAGGTGGAAGAGCCGTGCATGGAGTCAAACAGGATTCTTGGCCCGCGCGCGCGGATGGCGGCCGTATCGATGACGGAGAGCACCGCGTCGATGAACTCGTTGAACGGGTTTTTCAGGTAGGTGACGAGGCCTTTCTCCTCCGCCTCGCGCAGGGGCAGCGTTTGCACGTCTATAAGCGCGTTGATCTCGCGCTCCAAGCGTTCCGTGACGTCCAGGGGCGCATCTCTGCCTTCCTCCACGATGATCTTGATGCCGTTGTAGTTGCTGGGGTTATGGGAGGCGGTGATCTCGATTCCGCGGTACAGCCCGTGCTGCTTGACAAGATACATCACAAGCGGCGTCGGCACGCTGCGCTGCATGAACCAGACATGGATGCCGTTTGCCGTGAGTACTTCTGCCATCCAGGTTGCGGCTTCGGCGGACAGGAAACGGCGGTCGTAACCGATCACGACCGGCTGATCCGTCTTGCCATCGGTTATCAGCGCGTCTGCAAGCCCCTGCGCAACGCGCTGGATATTCGCCATATAGAAATCGACGCCGATCTCCGCGCGCCAGCCGCCGGTTCCGAAACAAATCATAGAAGCAGTATCCCTTTCGTAAAACGAGAATGACCCCGATCGATCATTCTCTTTCTGTTTTCAAGTCTGATTCAAGCCGCGCGGCTACCCCTTGCTGTTGCGGTATTCATACGCGCTCATGCCCGTGATCTTCTTAAACGTCCGCGCGAAGTGCCCCGGGTCGCAATAGCCCACGCGCTCGCCGATATCGCCGATCTTGAGCTTCGGGTCCGCGAGCAGCTGCTGCGCGCGCCGGATGCGGATCTCGTTGAGCAGGTCGTAGAAGCTCTTCTCCATGTGGCGGTTGAGGAGCTTGCTCAGGTGCCATTGAGACACATAGCAGTGGTCCGCAACGTCCTGCAAGGTGAGTTTGTCCGCAAAGCGCTGCTCCATAAACTGCACCGCCTCACGCACGAGGAAACTGCCCGCGGGCCGGTCTTCCTCCTCCGCTTCCTCCCGCACGAGTCCCGCAGCACGGAGGTTTGCGGTCATGGTGCGCATGGCCTCGTTGATCTCGTCCATCTTGGAGGGCTTGAGCAGGAGCCGTGTAACGCCGAGGCGGATCGCCTCCTGCGCATAGTCAAAGTCGCGATAGCCCGTCAGCACCGTGACCTCCATTGCGGGGAACTCGCTCTTTAGCCCCGCAAGCATGGTCAGGCCGTCCTGATCCGGCATCTTGATGTCGGTAAACACGATCTGGGGCCGATTGCGGCGGATCGTCTCCGCGCCATCCGCCGCGTTTTGCGCGGTGGCGACTACCTCGCAACCAAAGCCGGACCAGTCGACGACCTTCTTCAGGCCCTCGAGGATAATGGCTTCGTCATCGATCAGTACAACACGAATCATCGGGATTCTCCTTCCCGACCATTATACCATACACTTGTGTACGCTGCCGCCAAACTCAACCTTTGACCGCGCCGACGGTCAGACCCTTGATGATGTTCTTTTGCAGCAGCACATAGACGATCAGCACCGGCACAACCACCAGCACGACGGAAGCCGCCATGAGGCCGTAGTTCACGCCCGCCTGGGAGCTGATCTCATTGATCAAAAGGGTAATCGTCTTCTCCTTTGGATACCGCAGGAAAAACGTCTGCGTAAACAGGTCGTTATACGACCAGAGGAAGGAGAAGATCGCGACCGTCGCAAACGAGGGCTTGGCGACGGGGATGATGATCTTGAAATAGATCTGAAACACATTGCAGCCATCGAGATAGGCCGCCTCTTCCAGATCGATCGGTACGCTGCGGATAAAGCCCATCAACACCACGATGGCAAAGGCCAGATTGCCGGCAATCTGCGGCAAAATGGTGGACAAGAGCGAGAGCCAGCGGTTTTGCGTGCTCGCGATGCCCCAGAGCACCTCCATGCGGAACACCGGAATGATCGTGGAAAACACCGGAAACATCATGGCCGCGATGATCATGCCGTGCACGATCCGCTGCCCGCGGAATCGATAGCGCACCATCCCGTAGGCAAAAAGCCCGGCAAGCAGCACGACGACGAGCGTCACCACCACGGAGATCAGGATGCTGTTGGTGTACCCCGCGACAAAATCGCTACGCTGATTCGCTGTGACATAATTGTCAAACGTAAAACTCTGCGTCCACGGCCACGGAATCGAGAACGAGTCGGAGCGGATCTCCCCGCGCACGCGGAAGGAGTTGATGATGACCCAGAGGAACGGATACGCCGTGGTGACCGCCCAGAAGATCAGCACCAGATAGGAAACCGCCTGCGAGAGCGGAACGCGTTTTTGAAGCGGCTGTTGTTGTTTCATGCGCATATCCCCCTCCCTCCTCAATATTCTTTCTCTTTGAAGACGCGGTTTGCAACCTGCGCCAGCAGCACGCCGAGCACCACAATGACCACCGCGATGGCGGAGCCGTAGTCCACGTTGCCGCGCGTAAACGTCTGGTTATACATATATGTGCCCGTGAGCCACGATTGATCGAGCGGGATTCCCGCCCCCATCATCACCCACGGCAGGTCGAACACCTTCAACGCGCCCGTGACCGCCAGAATCAAGCAGGTGCAGATCACGTTTCGCAGCAGCGGCAGGGTGATATAGCGCACCCGTTTCCAGCCCGTCGCGCCGTCGAGCTCCGCCGCCTCATAGACGTCGGTGGAGATATTGTTGAGCCCCGTGACGAGGATCACAAAATAAAACCCGACGTACTGCCACAAAACCGGCAGGAGCATCGTGAAGAAATAGTACTTTTCGCCCTTCCAGTCGATGTTCGCTGCGGTGATGCCGAGGTTTTGCAGCAGCTGGTTGAGCATGCCCCCGTTATAGAGGAAGATCAGGTTGAACAAGAGCCCCAGCGCGGTTGCGCTGATGACGATCGGGAAAAAATACAGCGTGCGGAAAAACTTCTGGCCGACGCGGATACGGTCGACGATCAGCGCGAGCACGAGCGCCGTCCCCACCTGAAACACCAGCGTGCTGCAAACCAGCAGCAGCGTGTTTTTGACCGCAATGCGCATGTTCGGGTCGTTCCAGAGCTCGACATAATTCGCAAACCACGGCTCGTTGACGCCCGCGGCTTTTGTGCCGAGTCCGCTGATGGCAAGAAAACTGTTGATGACGTTCTGTATAAACGGATAGTAGAGATACACGATCAAAAACAAGAACGCTGGCAGGAGAAAAAACAGCAGCGGCGCTTTCTTCTTATAGATCATGGAATTCATTGTCTGTGCCTCCGTCTGCCCGCTCCGGCCTTCGTAACATGCCAAATCGTGCGTCGTGATCTGATATTATCTGATGCGAATCCGTTTGTCCGGCCTTCACTTGAAAAAAGATAGTCAGGGGTCGGCCGATCACTCGGTCGACCCCTGTTCGGTTATCGCGTGGGTTGCGGTCGCTTATTTGGCGAGCGCGGAGTCGATGGCTTCCGCCGCGGTGATCTTCGCGGTGACGATGTTCTTCACATTCGCGAAGAGATCGCCGCGCTGTTCCGCCGTGAGCTTGTCCTGCACGGCGCCGACCACGCTGGTGGCACCCGCGCACATCGCGATTGCGGATTTCTGGAGACTGTCGAGGCTGTCCGCCGGGATAACGCCGTTCTTCAGCGCGGTCACAGCCGTGACGGAGAAGATCGAAACCTGTTCGTCGCTCGTCATGAACTCGACAAACTTGACGGCGGCTTCGCGCTTGGCGGGATCGTCCCAAGCCTTCTTGGTGATGTAATAACCCATGGAGATACCGCCGATGAGATCGGTGGCCGCACGCTCGCCTTTACCAGGCACGTAGGTCAGCGCGAAATCTTCGAGGTGGTCCGCCGTGTTGGCCTGGAAGAAGCCGATCTTCCAGCTGCCGTCGATCAGGAACGCGGCCTGGCCGTC
>CAYPEV010000146.1:0-6544 GCA_964409605.1 uncultured Christensenella sp.
CCATGCATGAGCGTATCTACGGCCTCCTCGGGCGGACGCTGAAGCACAGCTATTCGGTGCCGATTCACCGCGCGCTCGGCAATGCTTCGTATGCGCTCTATGAGCGGGAGCCGGAAGCGCTCGGCGCGTTTCTCAACCGCGCGGACATCGGCGGGCTGAATGTGACGATTCCCTATAAACGGGACGTGATGGCATATTGCGACACTTTGGACGAGACCGCGCAGAGCATCGGCAGCGTCAACACGATCGTGCGCCGGCCGGATGGCAAGCTTGCGGGCTATAACACAGACGCGTATGGACTTCGCACCCTCCTAAAGCACGCGGGCATCTCGCTGCGGGGCAATAAGGTCATCATCCTCGGCAGCGGCGGCGCCTCGCTGACGGCGCAGTATGTCGCAAATACCGGGGGCGCAAGCGAGATCGTCGTCGTGTCCCGCCATGGCGCGGACAACTATGACACCCTTGCGTGCCATAGCGACGCGCAGGTGATCATCCACGCGACGCCCGTCGGCATGTATCCGCACACAGGCGAGGCGCCGGTGGATCTTTCCCTGTTTCCCGCCTGCGAGGGTGTTCTGGATTTGATCTACAACCCCCGCAGAACGGCGCTGCTGCTGCAGGCGGAAGCGCTCGACATTCCCTGCGCGGACGGGCTGCCCATGCTGATCGCGCAGGCAAAGGCCGCGGAGGAACTGTTTTTCAATCGATCGATCCCGGAGCAGGAGAACGAGCGGATTCTGCGCCTTCTGCGCAGGAACACGCAAAACATCGTGTTGATCGGTATGCCGGGCAGCGGCAAGACGACCATCGGCACGGCACTATCGCAACTGGCCGATCGCCGGGCGGTCGACCTCGACGAAGAGATCACGCGCGCGGCCGGCATGCCGATTCCGGAGATATTTTCACGCTTTGGCGAGGAGGCATTCCGCGCGATGGAGCGGGAGCAGGCCGAAACATGGGGCAAGGAGAGCGGGCTGATCCTCATCACCGGCGGCGGGATCGTCAAGGACGCGCGAAATGATCCCGCGCTTCGGCAGAACGGGCGCGTCTACGAGATCCAACGCGACACCGGACTCCTGCCGCGCGAAGGCAGGCCGCTTTCACAGGGCGCGGACCTTGCCGCATTGCAGCGCGAGCGCGCGCCGCTCTACGCGCGGCTTCGCGACGCAAGCATACCGAACGACACCACGCCGGAAGACGCGGCCGCGCGCATCTGGCAGGATTTTTGCGCAAGCGTCGATTGACGGGATGGGAGGGAGACACATGAACATTCTTGTGATCAACGGGCCGAATCTGAATCTGCTCGGCCTGCGGGAGCCGGAGCTCTACGGCAGGCGCACGTACAGCGACCTTGTTGAGATGATCCGCACGGAGGCACAGCGGCTCGGCGCCACGGTCGAATTCGTCCAGAGCAACCACGAGGGCGCGCTGGTGGACGCGATCCAGACGGCATACGGCAAGCAGGATGGCATCGTCATCAACCCCGGCGCGTACACGCATACGAGCATCGCAATTCTGGACGCGGTGAAGGCGGTCGGCATCCCGACCGTGGAGGTGCATATCTCCGATCCGGATGCGCGCGAGGCGTTCCGGCGGGTGTCCTATATCCGCTCCGCGTGCATCGCGAGCATCAAAGGCCACGGCCTGGAAGGCTATCTCGAGGCGCTGCGGCTGCTGGCGTTCAAACAATAGACAACAAACAAAGCATAGAAAAAGCTTCCGGTTTGCCGCCGGAAGCTTTTGTGTGTTGCGATGCATCAAAGGGTTATTTCGCGGAATCGTAGAGGATCGGATCCTTTGCCGTGACGCGCTTGACAAAGAGCAGGAAGACGAGCCCGACCACGAGGAAGAGAACGATGGAGCCGATCGCCCAATACAGGCCGTTGTGCTCCGCCGTGATCGCATCGAACCCGTGCTTGAGATACCAGTTGTTCATGCGGAAGGACAGCGTGCCGAACACGAGCGGGCCGATGAACGTCGAGGTGCGCCCCGCGACGGAGAGGAAGCCGTAGAACTCGGCGGTCTTTGCGGCGGGCGCGAGCTGGCTGACCATCGAGCGGCTGACCGCCTGCGCGCCGGAGAGCGAGAAGCCCGCAAAGAAGCCGACCACGAAGAACAGGAGCAGGGTGTTTGCAAAGAACAGCGCGACGATGCACGCAATCAGCATCAGCAGCGAAATCAGGATCGAATCCTTGCTGCTGGTGCGGTCAGAGATCTTGCCGAAGATCAGCGCGCCGGCCGCGCCGGAGACCTGGATGACAATGACGAACAGGATCAACTGAATCTGGGTCATGCCAAACAGCGTGGCACCGATGATAGCGGCAAAGTCCATCAGCATCATGATACCGTCGTTGTAGATCAAGAACGCCACGGTGTACTTGATGAACTCCTTATAGCTCTTGATCGAGCGGAGGGTTCCGGCAAGGCGCTCGAACGCGATGCGGATGTTGCCTTTTTCCGGTTTTTCGCCGCTGTTTTCGTCAACCTCCTTCACCCACAGCAGCGTGGGGATGGAGGAGAGCAGATAGAAGCCCGCAGTGATCAGAAACGCGATCGGAACCAGGAAGTTTTTGATCAGCTGAATCGGGATGAGCACCAGCACAAGCGCCGCGATGCCGCCCAGCATGCCGATCGCCCAGCCTTTGCCGGAGACGGAGCCGATGCTCTCCGGCGTGGAGACGGAGGTCAGCAGCGCGTCGTAAAATACCTGCGCGCCGCGATAGCCGATCTCTGCGAGGATAAAATAGAGCATGCCTGTGAACACATCACCCTTGCGGACGAAGAAGAGCATTGCCGTAAAGACGATGGAAAGCACCGTAAAGCCCATCAGGAACGCCTTTTTCGATTTGGAGTAGTCGGCGATCGTACCCAATATGGGGGAGATGACGGCGACCAGCACCGCGGCGATGCCGACGGAGATGCCCCAAAGGTGCGTTCCCTCCGCGCCGCCTACGACCGCGTTCTTGAAATAGGCAGAATACACTGCTAGCAGGATGACGGAAGCATAGGCAGAATTTCCGAAGTCGTAAAAATACCAGGACCAGCGCGGCCGCTTGGTGGGATCATGTGGTTTTTTCATCGATATTACCTCCAACAATACAATATAAAGGGCTTGGGATGCGGGAGGGAACCACCCCGGATAATAGGAATCGCCTGTATATGATCTCCCGTATGGGCATGGGCGGGGCGCGGGAAGGAATTCACCCCTATGTATGCAAGGACTATAGTAACTCCCCTATTTAACCACATTGTACTCCTATGTTGCATAACGGGCAATGAAGAATACGCTTCCAAAGACAGTAGAATCGCGCATATCAGACATATTTTACACGCGGGGAAGCAGGGCGCGCGCAAAAAATCCCCCGCAAAGATGCAGGGGATCCGAGCATGGCACGAATGATTGTGTAACGGCGCGAGGCGGACTATGCCTGCGGCGGTTCTTCCTTCTTTTCGAACGCATGGACGACCGCGTCCTTCGCTTCCAGAACCGCTTCCTTGGCCTTTGCGGCATATTCCGGCGCTTTTTCCTTGACGGTCTCGGCAGCACCCGTGACCGCGTCCTTGACGTCTTCCGCCGCGTCCTTCGCCTTTTGGGCGACCACGGGCGCTTTTTCCTTGATGGCGGCTGCCGCGTCCTGGTAGACCTCTGCTGCGGCTTTCTTCACCTCTTCAAAGTAGTCCTTCGCGTCGACCTTGCCATCGCCGTTGACGTCCTGCACGCCGTCGGGATTGTTTTCCTTTACTTTATCGGCAACCTTCACCGCGGCGACGGTTGTACCCGCGACGACGCCGATGCCCAGAAGTTTTTTCAAAAAACCCACAGTGGAAGCCTCCTTGTTTTTTTACTATTATAGCCGATTTCAGTTTGATTCGCAACACGGGGGCACCGGCAGAAGACACGGCGGCAAGGCACGCAATCACCTGCACAAAATGCCGCCCGCAGATGTGGCAATGAAGGCAAAGGCACAAAACTCAGCGGAAACGCCGTTCTTCTGCAGATGCGCTCCGTTCGGAGAGAACATACAGCGGCAGAGCGAGAAGCTGCGCGCCGACGGAGAGGGCGATCATCAGTGAAAGGTTCACGTCATACAACGCGCCCAGAAGCCAGCTGCCGAGGAACCAGAACACCCCGAACACGCTTTCGAATATGCCGTATCCCGTGGCCCGGCTCGCCTTCGGTACGATGTTCGCAACGGCAGCTTTCAAGATCGATTCCTGCGCGCCCATCCCGATGCCCCACATGGCAAGACCGCAGAGCAGAGACAGATCGCTCTGCCCCGCGAAGATCAGCACCGCAAACGGCGCGCACAGCACGGTAGAAATCATCAGCGCGCGCAGTCCTTTCTTATCATACAGCAAGCCGAATATCATGGCGGAAGCTGCGTCCACCAGCATTGCGCCCGCGTAAAGAAGCGGGAGCGTACCGCTGCTGACAAACGAGCCCGCCTCCGAAAACCCGGCGGAAAGAGCCGCGTGGGTGCGTGAAATATGCATCAAGACCAGCGAATAATCGATAAAACCGAACGCAAAGAGACTGATACCCGCAAGGTAGAGGATAAATCTGCGGTTGAGACGAAGCGGGACAAGCTGTTTCGGCTCCGGCTCGAACTGCTCCGGATTGGGGAACTTCCGCTTCGTGACAAGCAGCATGGCGATCGTTGCAACCGCGGGAATGACCAGAAGCGCAAGCGCAAACGAATAGCGCTGAACAAGGTCTCCATCCGTCTTGAACAGGAGCGCCAGATACAGCATCACCGGACCGAGAAACGCGCCGAACTGATCGACCAGTTCCTGTATGGCAAAGCTCTTGCCAACGCCCTCCTGCGTAGCCGCAAACGACATCAGTGTGCTTTTCGCCGGCTTTTTGATCGCTTTTCCGATGCGTTCGACCACGATCAGCACGCTTGCAAACAGCCAACCGTGCTGACCCGCAAGCGCGAGCGCGGGCACGGCGAACACATCGATTGCATAGCCTGCAATCGTGATCAGCCAGTAGCGTCCGGTTTTGTCCGCAAGACGCCCGAAGAGCAGCCGCAGGGAATAACCCGCGAGCTCTCCAAGGCCGGAGACGAAACCGATGGTTGCCGCGGATGCGCCAAGCAGGGACAGATAAGCCCCCCGAATGCTGGCCGCGCCTTCATGCGTCATATCCGAAAGCAGGCTCACGACGCTGAAGAGCAGGATAAACGTCATGGCGGGGGTGATGAAGTTCTTCTTTGTTCCCGGTTTATTGTTCATCATTGTCACTTCACTCAACCGATCCTTCCGCTTCGCCTGCTTCCGTCCGCCGCGCCGCGCGTTGGATTCAGCCGTCCCGGCAAGCGGAGAACACAGCGAGCCTCCGTGACAGAATTATAATATCGAAAAACGATATTGTAAACAGATATCAATAAAAGATCCAAACGCGGCTGGCATTCGCAAGGCGCGCTCCCGTCGGAGACGGGCACAAAACCCGCGCAGATATCTGCGCGGGTTTTGTTCGGAAATGCCCGGATTGATGTTATTCGACGTCCTGCAGCGCGTCGTAGCCTTCTTCACCCGTGCGCACCTTGATGACGTTTTCCACATCGTAGACGAAGATCTTGCCGTCGCCGATGTGCCCGGTATAGAGGACGCTCTTTGCGGTTTCGATGACCGTGCGGACGGGCACCTTTGTGACCACAATCTCAACCTGCACTTTGGGCAGGAGGTTGACCTCGGTTTCGACGCCGCGGTAGAACTCCGTCTTGCCCTTTTGCATACCGCAGCCGAGCACCTGGGTTACCGTCATGCCGGTGACGCCGATCTCGTTCATCGCGGCCTTGAGCGCCTCGAAGCGGCTCTGCTTGGTGATGATTTCGATCTTCGTGATCTTCACGTCGGAACCGACGACCTTCGCGGGCTTGCTGACCAGCTCGACCGGCACGGCGGCATCGATGGATGCGGCGGGAGCGCTGGGAGCGGGCTGTTTATGGAACGGAACATAGTTGAATCTGCGCAGCTGCCTGATGTCCGCATTGTCGGCGGAATCATAGTCCAGCTCGCTGCGCACCAGCTGATTGTCCGGATAGGCGAGCACGCCCATCTCGGGGATATCGAGGCCTTCGAGCTCCGCTTCGGGTGCGACGCGGATTCCCCAGATCGCATCGAGCAGCTTGAAGAAGAGAAATGATACGCCAAAGCCCCAGACAAACAGCACCGCAACGGCGATGAGCTGAGCAAAGAATTGTGTCGGGTCACCGTAAAACAGGCCGCGTACGCCGCCCGCCACGCCGTTGAAGCCGTCGCCATACTTGCCGTCCGCGAAGAGGCCAAGTGCGACGACACCCCAGAGGCCGTTGACGCAGTGGACGGAAATCGCGCCGACGGGATCGTCAAGCTTGAGCTTGTTTTCCACGAACGAGACGGAGATGCACACGAGAAGACCTGCCACAAGGCCGATGAGGAACGAGGACACGCCGTCGACAAACGCGCAGGGCGCGGTGATCGCAACAAGGCCTGCGAGCGTGCCGTTGGCCGTCATCGAGGGATCGGGCTTGCCGAACTTGACCCACATGTAGAACAT
>CAYPEV010000147.1:0-6397 GCA_964409605.1 uncultured Christensenella sp.
GGTTTTCGACATCCTCTACAACCGTTTTAGACGCATAGATGCGAAATTCGCCCGTGCGCGGGTCGATCTGCGCACGCACGTTCGCGTTTGCGCCATAGTTGCGCTTATAGGCCGAGGTAAGCGCAGCTTCGATGGCGAGAATCAGCACATCCTTGCTGATTCCGCGTTCTTTTTCCAGCGCGCTCAATGCTTCGACAAACTCTGTGTTCATCCTATCGTACTCCTTACAAATAATCCCGTGTTCGCATATGCGATTATGCGTTTATAATTCCGGCGGGTACAACCCGCAATACTTAAAAGATCAGTTCCGGCCGCGCGAGCGCAATGGCTTTGCGTTCCAGCGTCAGTTCGCCGTCTTCCAGACGTACCAGGATGCTGGTCTCGTCAAAACTGACGAGTTCGCCCGTAAACTCTTTTTTGCCGTTTTTCGGTGCAAAGAGTTTGATTTCGATGCGCTTGCCGAGGTTTCTTGAAAAATCCGCATCTTTTTTCAGCGGACGATCCAGACCGAGCGAGGAGACGGAGAGCATATACGCCTGCTCGATGGGATCCGCCTCGTCCAGCAAAGGATCGACCGCGCGGCTGACACGCTCGCAGTCGTCGATATTCACGCCGCCTTCTTTGTCGATATACAGCGTGAGCACCCAGTCTCCGTATTCTTTGATGAACTCGACGTCGCAAAGCTCAAAGCCAAGCTCCGCAACGGGCTGCTTGAGCAGCTGCTCTACCTTTTGCGCTGTGTTCAATGTGAAAACCTCCATATGCGCCGAAACCGTTTTTTTTCGGGCGCCGGGCGCATGGTAAGCGCCCCTTCAAAACGAAAGAGTGGGTTTTGCCCACTCTCCGCTAAAAGTTCATTCATCCAACAAAAGAAAGTATAACAGCCTTTCTCCGCTTTTGCAAGCCCTTTTCCGCAATTTGCGCGTTTGCAGAAATCACCGCGCCGTGTTCTTTCCCTCGTCTTGCTCCGCTTTTTTCTTTCCGAACGCGCGCGGCAGCTGCGTTGCGGCATAGTACGCGAGCGCGAAGTAGGACATCAGCGTCGCAAATCCCAGCACGATGAAGTTATAGGGTTCCACGTGCACCGAGAGGAACGACAGCAGCGAAAGCATCACGCCAGCCGCAAACAACCCGGTTGCGATCTTGCCCGGCCAGGCTGCCATGACGACAATCTTGCGCCTTGCCATAAACAGTCCGCCGATGACCATCAGAAGCTCTTTGAGCGCCATCAGCAGAAACAAGGCCAGGTAGGCCGGCTTTTGCTTTCCGGCATAGATGCACACGAGCGCGGCCAGTGTCATGAGCTTATCCGCGAGCGGGTCGAGCAGCTTGCCCACGTTGGAAACCCAGCCGTACGAACGCGCGAGATAGCCGTCCAGCACATCCGTCAAAAAAGCAAACACAAAAATGCAGAGGGCAGGCAGATAACTGCCCGCCCTGAAAAGCATCACAAATACACCGACGAGAATGAGCCGTATTCCAGATAGAATGTTCGGCAAATGTCTCATACCTTATGCGCCAATGTCCTCCACATACAGCATGCGGACGCTGTCGTCCTGCTGCGGTTCCTGCGCTTTGCGCTCCGCGGCTTCGCGCGCTTCAAAGAACTTGAGCGCAACCTGCGGGAAGAGCGCGTAGCTCAGCACGTCTTCTTCCTGACGGATGTGATCCTTGATCTCTTCACGGTAGGATTCCAGCTCGGGTTTGAGCAGATCCGCCGGACGGCAGGTGATCACTTCCGCGTCGCCGATCGCTTTGCGGCGGACTTCTTCATTCACGGGCGCGGGCAGTGTGCCGTATTCACCGTGCAGAAGCGCCTTGGATTCCTTCGTGAAGACCTTATAGCGCTCGCCGTTGATGACGTTCAGCACAGCCTGCGTGCCGACGATCTGGCTCGTGGGCGTGACCAGCGGCGGATAGCCGAAGTCTTTGCGCACGCGCGGGACCTCTTCAAGCACCTCATAATACTGATCGGACTTGCCGGCTTCCTTTAGCTGGGAGATCAGGTTTGAGAGCATGCCGCCCGGCACCTGATACAAGAGCGTATTGGTATCCACGCCAAGAGACTTGACGGAGATCGTTCCGTCGGCAATCATGCGGTCCGCAACGGGGCGCATGATCTTCGCGGCTTCGGAGAGCTTGACGAGATCAAGCCCCGTGTCGCGCTCGGTCCCCTTGAGGGTAGCGACGAGCGGTTCGGTCGCGGGCTGCGCCGTGCCGTTGCCAAAGGGAGACAGCGCGGTGTCCACGATATCCACGCCGGCCTGCGCCGCCATGAGATAGACCATGTCGCCCGTGCCGGTGGTGTTGTGGGTGTGCAGATGGATCGGAACCTTGACTTCCTTCTTGAGGCGGGACACGAGCGAATACGCATCGTACGGCAGAAGGAGGTTCGCCATATCCTTGATGCAGATGGTATCCGCGCCCATCTGTTCGAGCTCTTTGGCCATCTGGATGAAGTAGTCGTGGTTGTGCACGGGGGAAACGGTGTAGCTGATCGCGGGTTCGCAGATGCCGCCATACTTCTTTGTGAAGCGGATCGCGCTCTCGAGGTTACGGATGTCGTTCACCGCGTCAAAGATGCGGATGACATCGATGCCGTTTTCGATCGCTTTTTTGCAGAACTGTTCGACCACGTCGTCCGCATAGTGCTTGTATCCGAGGATGTTCTGTCCGCGGAAGAGCATCTGCAGCTTTGTGTTCGGCAGCGCTTTGCGCAGCTTTCTCAGGCGATCCCAGGGATCTTCGTTGAGGAAGCGGAGGCACGCGTCAAACGTCGCTCCGCCCCAAACTTCCAGCGACCAGTAGCCGATGGAGTCGAGCACTTCGCAAGCCGGAAGCATATCCTCGATGCGCATGCGCGTCGCAGCCAGGGACTGGTGCGCATCGCGGAGGATCGTATCGGTAATGAATAGTTTACTCATCTGGTGTTTCTCCTTTATGCGACGCCAGGCGGGTTTTTTATCCTGCCCGCTCCGCGCCACGGTGTCATGAAGAGGAAACGCACGAAACGCCGGCTGATCCGGCGGTCCGCAGCGGGAGAAGTTCGATTATTGAATGGAGCAGAGGACGTCGCCCGCGGAGACGGATGCGCCCTTGGCAACGGAGATGCCGCGGACGGTGCCGGCAACGGGCGCGACCACGTCGCTTTCCATCTTCATGGCTTCCAGAATAAAGATCGTCTGGCCGGCCTTGACGGCTTCGCCTTCCTTGACATTGACGCCGAGGATGGTGCCGGGCATCGGAGCGGTGACTTTGGTTCCGCCTGCAACTGCGGCTGCGGGGGCTGCGGGCGCTGCAACGGGTGCTGCTGCCTGCACGGGCTTGCTGGCCGGGGCGGCTTTGCCGTCGATCTCTTCCACGGCGACTTCGTACTGCGTTCCATTGACGTTCACGAGAAAATTGCGCATAATTACCTCCGATAATTTACTATATGTGAAATTTGATGTTCCGACGATGGTGAAAATCTACGCTCAGCCAACCTGCTTGATCGAGACGATGCGAAGGCCGGAAACGTCCTTGCCCATCACTTCTGCGATGCAGCTGGCGGCAACCGCGGCGAGCTCCGCGCGGTTTGCGATAGCGGGTGCGCTGACGGGTTGAGCGGTTTCTTCTTCTTCCGCTTCATAGAGACGATCCTGGCGCGCGCGCACCGCTTTGAGGATCATAACCAGGGCGATCAGTCCCGCAAATACGCCAAGGACGATCCAAGTTGTATTGTCCATATCTAGTACCTCCGCTGAATTGCATTTATCAAGGAAGGCAAATGCCTTAACCTATCCCTTGTTTTACTATTTCGACAGTATCCCTTGCATTCCTGCCGTGTACTGTGAAAAATCTCGTGAAAACGGGCGTCCTGCCTGCAGGATTCCATTTGTTCTGCGTTTTGCCCGCCGGATCTGTTATAATCCCAGCGCGTGCTTGAGCGAACGAAGCTCGTCCTGCGTCAGCCGCCTTGTTTCGCCGGGCTTGAGTTCACCCAGGCTCAGCGGCCCGAAGCGTTCGCGCTTGAGGCGCAGCGTCCTGTGCCCCACCGCCTCCAGCATGCGCCGGATCTGGCGGTTTTTGCCCTCATGAATCGTAATGAGAAACGACGTGTCCCCCGTCTTCGTCGGGCGGACGTGCGTCACGCGAGCGGGCGCCGTCATGCCGTCGTCCAGCGTAACGCCGTTGACGAGAGACGCAACTTCCGAGGGAAGCAGCTTCCCGTCACAGATGGCGAAATACGTCTTTTCGACGGAGAACTTCGGGTGCGTCATCCGGTGGGCAAGCTCGCCGTCGTTGGTCATCAGGAGCAGCCCTTCCGAGTTGATGTCCAGCCGCCCTATGTTATAGAGCCGCGCGGGGATGTCCTTGACGTATTCCTGAACGGTCTTGCGCCCCTGCGGGTCGTCGCTTGTGCTGACGACGCCCTTGGGCTTGTAGAGCATGATGGTGATCAGCTCTTCCTCCTGCCTGACAGGTTTTCCGTCAAACAGGACGATATCCGTCTGTGGATCGACGCTCATGCCAAGCGTGGCGATTTCGCCGTTGACGCGCACGCGCCCCGCTGTGATCAGTTCTTCGCTGGCTCTTCGGGATGCAATGCCGGCTTCAGCCATATATTTCTGCAATCGCAACGTCATTCGCACATTTCCTCTTTTTTCTGTTTGGTCGTTTGTGTGTTGGTTTGAGACGGAAAGCGAATTGTGTTCCGATCTGAAAACGCCGTAGTTCCTGCAAATGGCCGTGTTTGCAATGAATCTTATGTAAACATCGCCATATGCCACCAAATATAGTATAACGGAATCATCTGCGCGCATTCAACTGTTTTTTTTCATTTTTTTGCATTTCCCATCATATATTTTCCGTTGCCGCCCGGGCAGGAAAAAAGCCGCCGTTTTTCGTCCGGCGGCTTTCGGATCTGTCGGTTAATCTGTCAGGAAAAGATGCGCGCGAGCGTTGTACGAAGCCGGAATCCGATATTATCAAAGATGGCCAGCGTATACCTGCCGAGCAGAAGCCCTGTATCGGTCTGGCGCTGGAACGCATATTCTTCCAGCAGCATGGCGAGCACGGACTGCACCGCGCCAAGCAGAACACCAAGCAAAAGATACAGCCCGGCAAATACCGGAGCTATCGCACCGAGCAGAGCGGAAAAAAGAACGTTGATGACGCCCAGCAGTTCCACGAACGGCCAGAGCTTCTCCGCAAAGCGCGTATAACCTGCCCCCGGCAACGCGCGGGCAATCGCGCCGTTGCGGCGAACCGTGTCCCGCATGTCCCGCTGCCCTTTACGCACCTGCGCGCATACGCCGCGCATTCTTTTTTGCGGCAGCCGGACACAGACTACGTCCGGCAACAGGCTCGCGCAATAGTCCCGCTTTTCCTTTCGCAGCCGCGCGTGAATGCGGAGCAGCAGGTCGGCCGTCTCCGCCTTTGCCTGTTCCGAAAATCCCCCCGCCTCCGTCACGGCGCTTTTGAGAAACGCGCAGAATGTTCTGCTTTGCGGAAGATACAAGCCGATCGAAGCATATCCCGTACGGTTGGTATAGAACATGCGCAGCTGATCCAGATATTGCTGGTGCGCAAGAACGGGCATTTTATCGCGCGTCCCGTTCGGATCATTCACGCCAACGCGCGCAAACGAGCCGATGAAGACGCACGTGGGATCGCTGACAAACGCATAAACCATCTTGAGCAGCGCATCCTTTGTCAGCCGGATATCGGGATACACGGGCGCGATGATCGGATAGGACGCGAGGTTTACGCCGGCGTTGAGCGCGCCCGCAATGCTATTGTCCCGCACATCCAGCGCCACGAGGCGTACATCCTTTGCGGAACGATAGACTCCCTCCACGTGTGCGGACTTCAGCGTCTTCTTGAATGGCTGGCGGAACGGCAGCAGGCTGTAGCCTTCGCAGAGGCTTGCCCAGGCCTGCGTATGCGCGCTGTTTGCAACGACGATCAGCTCGTATTGCTTGAAATCGAGTGAAAGAAGATTGTCGACCTGTTCTTTCAGGCTGGCCGTCTCGTTTGTTGCGGGGAGAATCAGCGAAACCGGCATCACATGCTCGGAGTCCTGAAATCTCCGGTAGTCCACCGACCGGAGGGAGCGCACATGCTGCCGCAGGGCTATGGTCGCGCGCGCAATCAGTACAAGCCGCACGATGCCCGCAAGAAACGCAAGCATCAGAAACCCAAGGCAAACATACGGCAAAACGGCTTTGATTTGAGGCAAAACAGAGCGTAAGGATGAAATCAGCTGCATCTATGAAGCCTCCTTTTTCAAGAGCTGCTCACAGTCAAGCGCAAAGCGCATCATCTCCGCGGCATATTTGTCCCCCGTCTGCTCTACACGATCCATGAGCGCCTGCGGGTTTGCAGACTGCGTGAGGGATTCCGCCGCGCGGTAACG
>CAYPEV010000148.1:0-6363 GCA_964409605.1 uncultured Christensenella sp.
GTGTGAAGCACCCGCAAGACAATACTCTCGCGCGGCTGACGCAGCTGGCGAAGAAAGGTTAAGAAGGAATTATGCAGGCGGCATTAGAAACTAGCGTTTAATTACCTGTTTAATTTCACTAAGCGTGAGTAGCCGATATGTTGCATCTTCGGTTATTTCTCGTAATTGTGATAGCATTTTATCATATCTCCAAAGAGTCGGAGCATGAGAGTTTAGGTCGGGACGTTTGTTTTCAGAGTAAGCACCAAGGCTATTAATGATAAAATCCGCATATCCCAAATACTCGCTCTCTTCATTCCCGTCGAATCCAAGAAAAGATATATCAAGAGAATGAATCAGCTCTTTTTCAGGGGCGTGTAGCTCGTCGAATGAGTCGCTCAGCAGGCGATACATGTCAAGGACATCATAAACATAGTTCATTTTTTCCGATTCAAGTTCTTCTTCGCGGATGTGACGGCAAAAGATGTCATAATTGCGTGTATAACCGGATTCCAGAGCCGTTTGCACTGCTTCATAATGTTTAATATCGTGTTTGTCTTTGGTGAATTGCTTTAGAATTTCATATTGGTTATAAAGAATAAGCCTCTCTGATTGGGACAATATCATAGTTCTACCACCTTTCTAAACCTATACAAATGATTATAACACAAAACAGTTAAATATAGTACATGATTATTGATGCTTCGAACAAAAATAAATCTCACTTGATGTATGGGTATATAATAGATAGATTAGGTAGGATTAGAAACACTAGATTGATTAATAAAAAAATGTTAGGTATGGTTTTGTTATCTTCTCCCCTTTAATTGACATTTCGGGGCGGTTACCCGATAATGTATGAAGTAAATTTGGAGGCAAACGGCAATGGAAGAGGTAAAACGCCCAAAGAACTTCATTGAGGAGTTCATCGAAGAGGATATGCGCACGAAAGAGCCGCGCGTGCAGACCCGTTTTCCGCCCGAACCGAACGGCTACCTGCACATCGGCCACGCGAAAGCCCTCGCGATCGATTTCGGCATGGCGGAGCGTTTCGGCGGCATCTGCAACCTCAGGTACGACGACACGAACCCGGCCAAGGAGGACGTGGAATACGTCGAGGCGATCCAGGCGGATATCCAGTGGCTCGGTTTCCGCTGGAACCAGATCCTGTTCGGTTCCTCTTACTTTGACCAGTGCTACGACCTCGCCGTCAAGCTCATCGAAAAAGGCGTCGCCTACGTGGATGAGCTGACAAAGGACGAAATGCGCGCCTATCGCGGCACGCTGACGCAGCCGGGCAAAAACAGCCCGTATCGCGACCGCCCGATCGCGGAAAACCTCGACCTGTTTACGCGGATGCGCGCGGGTGAGTTTGCGGACGGCGCGAAAACCCTCCGCGCCAAGATCGATATGGCCTCGCCGAACATCAACATGCGCGACCCCGCGCTGTATCGCATCAAGCATGTACGCCACCATCAGACGGGCGATAAATGGTGCATCTACCCGATGTACGACTTTGCCCACCCGATTCAGGACGCGATCGAGGGCGTGACGCATTCGCTCTGTTCGCTGGAATACGAAGCGCACCGCCCGCTGTATGACTGGGTGATCGACGCGTGCGAGTTTTCTCCCAAACCGCGGCAGATCGAGTTTGCGCGGCTGAACATGACGGACACCATCATGTCCAAGCGTTATCTGCGCCGCCTCGTGGAGGAAGGGTATGTTTCGGGGTGGGACGATCCGCGCATGCCGACGCTCTGCGGCATGAGAAGGCGTGGCTATACCGCGCTTGCGATTCGCGATTTTCTGGACCGCATCGGTGTCTCCAAGGCGGACAGCGTCGTCGACGCCGCCATGCTGGAGCACTGCGTGCGCAACGACCTGAACGAGACGGCGGCTCGCCGCATGGCGGTGCTCGATCCCGTGCTGGTGGAGATCGACAACTGGGACGAGGGCAAGGTCGAGGAGATCGAGCTGGAGAACCATCCGAATCATCCGGAGATGGGCACGCGCAAGGTGCGCCTGGGCAAGCGCGTCTATATCGAGCGGGACGATTTTTCCGAAAATCCGCCGAGCAAGTTCTTCCGCCTCAAGCCTGAGGGGGAGGTGCGCCTCAAGAGCGCGTACATCATCCAATGCACCGGCTGGGAGGCAAACGACGACGGCACGGTCACGAAGATCCACTGCACCTATGACCCCACGAGCCACAGCGGCGAGGAAGCGCGCAAGGTCAAGGGCACGCTGCACTGGGTCAATGCGGAGGACGCGATTGCCGCCGAATTCCGCCTCTACGACACGCTGATGAAGAGCGAGAGCGCGGCGGCCGACGAAGCGGAGGAGGACGAAGCCACGGTCGAGAAGGACTTTATCGACAAGCTCAACCCCGATTCGCTTGTGACGCGGCGCGGCTTTGTGGAGCCCGCGCTCAGGGATGCTCCGGCGGGCGAACACTTTCAGTTCCTGCGCGAAGGATATTTCTGCGCGGACCTGACGACTTCGCCGGCGGCCCCGGTCTTCAACCGCACGGTCGGACTCAAAGACAGTTACAAAGCTTAAGCAAATAAAATCTTTTGCTTACTTTTCTGTTAGAAAAGTAAGATTTAGGAGAAATCAATCATGGTTCGAACCCGATTTGCCCCGTCGCCGACGGGCTATATGCATCTGGGCAATCTGCGCAGCGCGCTGTATACCTACCTATACGCGAAAAAACACGGCGGCACGTTCATCCTCCGCATCGAGGACACCGACCAAAGCCGCTATGTCGAGGGCGCGGTGAACGTGATCTACAACACCCTAAAGGGCATCGGCATGCAGTGGGACGAAGGCCCGGACGTCGGTGGCGATTACGGCCCCTATGTCCAGAGCGAGCGAAAGAGCATGTATCTGCCTTATGCCGAGCAGCTCGTGAAAGCCGGCAAGGCATATTACTGCTTCTGCACGAACGAGGAGCTGGACGCACGCAGAGAAGCCGCCTCCAAGCAAGGCGAAGTCTGGAAATATGACAAACACTGCCTCCATCTTTCGCAGGAAGAAGTGCAGCGGCGCCTTGCCGCGGGCGAACCCTACGTGATCCGCCAGAACGTGCCGCTTACAGGCGAGGCGTCGTTTGACGACGTGCTCTACGGGCATATCACGGTCGATTGCGCGGAGCTGGACGACATGGTGCTCATCAAGGCGGATGGCATGCCGACGTATAACTTCGCAAACGTGATCGACGACCACACGATGGCGATCACCCATGTGATGCGCGGCAACGAATACCTCTCCAGCACGCCGAAATACAACCTGCTCTACGAGGCGTTCGGCTGGGAAAAGCCCGTCTATATCCACATGACGCCGATCATGCGCGACGCGAGCCACAAGCTCAGCAAGCGCGACGGGGACGCGTATTTTGAAGACTACCTGAAAAAAGGATATCTGAAGGAAGCGATCGTGAACTACGTTTCGCTCCTGGGCTGGAACCCCGGCGACGAGCGGGAGTTTTTCACGCTGGACGAGCTGAAAGAAGCGTTCGACGTTACCGGCATGTCCAAATCCCCCGCGATCTTCGACGTCAACAAGCTTACGTGGATGAACGCGGAGTACGTCCGAAGGCTCACGCCCGCGGAGTTCACGCGCCATGCCCTGCCGTATTACGAGCAGGCGGGCGTGGCAGCGATGGATCACGACATCCTCTGCCGGATTTTGCAGCCCCGCACGGAGATCTTTTCGCAGATTCCGGACGTGGTGGATTTTCTCTCCGGCCTGCCGGAATACGACGCGGAGCTCTTCACCAACAAAAAGAGCAAGACGGACTCCGTTGTGTCCGCCGAGGTGCTGGATTTTGTGATTCCCGCGCTCGCGGCGCTGTCCGCGTGGACGGAAACCGCGCTGCACGAGACGCTGCTCGGCATGGCGGAAACGCGCGGCATGAAGAACGGCACGCTGCTCTGGCCGGTGCGCATCGCGCTCGCGGGGAAAATGGTCACGCCCGGCGGTGCGATCGAGATCGCGGCTCTTCTCGGCCGAGAAGAATCCCTCAGGCGGCTCAACTTCGGACGAAGCAAACTCTAAAAATTCTTTTGTTTTACTTTTCTTGCAAGAAAAGTAAAGGAGGTATTCCCATATGAAACTTGGAGTGATCGGCCTGCCGAATGTCGGCAAGAGCACGCTCTTTAACGCAATTACACAGGCGGGCGCGCAGGCCGCGAACTACCCGTTCTGCACCATCGAGCCGAACGTCGGCGTCGTGGCGGTGCCGGACGAGCGGCTGGACGTGCTGGCAAAGATGTATAATCCCGAAAAATACACGCCCACGACGATCGAGTTTGTCGATATCGCGGGGCTTGTGCGCGGCGCAAGCCGCGGCGAAGGCCTCGGCAACAAGTTCCTCTCGCATATCCGCGAGGTGGACGCGGTGGTGCACGTTGTGCGCTGCTTTGAGGATGAGAACATCGTGCATGTCGATGGCAGCGTCAACCCCGCGCGGGACGTGGAGACGATCTCTTTAGAGCTGATCTTTGCGGACATGGAGACGGTGGAAAAGCGCCTTGACCGCACGCGCAAGCAGCAGAAGGCGGGGGACAAAAAGACGCTCGCGGAGACGGAGCTGTTAGAGCGCATCCAAAAGGCGCTCGAAAGCGGCAAGCCCGCGCGCTCGCTCGACCTGACGGACGAGGAAGCGGAACTCATGCGCGGCTTTTTCCTGCTCACCAGCAAGCCCATCATCTACGTCGCCAACGTCAATGAGGACGACATCGGAGCGGAGCCGAACGCGCATGTGAAAGCGTTGTACGAAATCGCCAAAGGCGAGAAAGCGGAGGCGCTGACCATCTGCTGTAAGCTGGAGGAAGAGATTGCCGAGTTGGATCCCGCTGAAAAGGGCGCGTTCCTCGCTGAACTCGGTATCAAGGAATCGGGCCTCGACCAGCTCGTCAAGGCATGCTATCGTCTGCTGGGGCTGATCAGCTATCTCACCGCGGGGCCGAAAGAGGTCCGCGCCTGGACGATTGCGCGCGGCACGAAGGCGCCGCAGGCCGCGGGCAAGATTCACACCGACTTCGAGCGCGGCTTCATCCGCGCGGAGATTGTGCCGTTCACGACGCTGCAGGAGCTCGGCTCCATGGTCGCCTGCAAGGAAAAAGGCCTTGTCCGCAGTGAAGGCAAGGAATACGTCATGCAGGACGGCGACGTGACGCTGTTTCGAATCAACGTCTAGCGCGAATCGCATGAAAATCAAAAGAGCCGTTGCCGCGGCTCTTTTGCGCTTCTATTGTGCATAGATTGGTTTGCTTGAAAGGTTCTGCTTACGACAACCCCTTTTTCTCGCACATGCGGTAGATGGCGGATTCCGCCCAGGCGTAGTCGCTCATAAACCTGCCGTCAAAGCGGGAGATCGCGTCCGCTTTGCCTGCCCAGAAGTCGTAATAGTCGCAGGAGACGAGCTCTTTCCGGATGCGGCAGCTGCCGCGCTCGCGCACGAAGATCTCCTCCGCGTTGCAGTTTTTCAGCGTGTCGGTGAGCTCCTTGATCGTTCTGCGATAGCCGGTGTTCTCGGCGGTTTTGTTCTCGCTGCCCTCGCAGAGGTGTTCGATGATGTCGTAGATGCCGACGTTGCGGCCTTCGTAAAACACGCAGAGCGCCATGAGCTCCTTGGCCTTGGCGGAGACGAAGCGAACCGGATTACCGTCCACCAGCATCTCAAAATTACCGAACGTGTGGAAGGCCACGCGCTTCTTCTGCCTGCTGTGCAGGAGGCGCGCGCGCTCCAAAACATCCTGAATGTCGTCCCGGTCAAAGGGCTTGAAGACCATATAGTCCGCCTTCATCTGAAACGCTTCCACGGCAAAGCGCGGGTGCGCCGTGATAAAGACGATGATGATATCCCGCCGGATCTCCCGAAGGCGCATCGCAAGTTCGATGCCGTTCATGCCTGGCATGTCGATGTCCAGCATCGCAAACTCGACCTCGTGCGCGCCCGCGTAGGCGATCGCGTCCTCCGGCCTCGTAAACTTCCCGACGATCTCAATCTCCGGCATATCCGCGCACTTCAACTCCAGAAGCTGCATATCCAGCGCCATATCGTCGACCAATATCGTTTTCATGTGTCCTCCTTGCGCGCGCTGCCGTCGTGCGGCGCCGCGTCCTGGGTCAGGTTATCGGCATAGATCAGCGTGACGGTTGTGCCGCGCCCCGGCTCGCTTGTGACCTGCATCGAGCAGCCGGGGAACTGCTCCATGCGCGTGCGGATGTTGTGTATGCCGACCGAATGCACGCGCGTCTCTTCGCCGGGTGTATAGCCGACGCCGTCGTCCGAAACGCGGACGAGATAGCGCCCCGCCTCGTGCGAGAGGCTGACGCGCACCGTCCCGCCGCCGACCTTCGGCTTGATGCCGTGGATGATCG
>CAYPEV010000149.1:0-6358 GCA_964409605.1 uncultured Christensenella sp.
AGGGTTTCTTGCCCTGATAACCCGTTCCTTGCGGCTTGTCGCCATAGGAACGCTTACCCTGATAGCCCTCGCCCTGCGGGCGCTCGCCATAGGGTTTCTTGCCCTGATAGCCCGTTCCCTGCGGCTTGTCGCCATAGGAACGCTTACCCTGGTAGCCCTCGCCCTGCGGGCGCTCGCCATAGGGTTTCTTGCCCTGATAACCCGTTCCTTGCGGCTTGTCGCCATAGGAACGCTTACCCTGATAGCCCTCGCCCTGCGGGCGCTCGCCATAGGGTTTGTTGCCTTGATATCCGCCTTCGGTTCTTTGCCCGTAGGTTTTTTTGCCCTGATAGCCGCCTTCGGTCTTTTGGCCGTAAGGCTTATTGCCCTGATAGCCGCCCGATTTTGGGTAACCGCCCTTTTTTTCGCCGGAGCGGGAGGGGCCTTTACTTTGGCCACCTTGGCCGGAGCCGTATTGCTTTTGCGGCATGGAATTGTTTCCTCATTTCAATCTAAAAATTGTCTTTTTGTAGATACGCAGATCCGGCGCTTTCACCGGAACGGCATCGCGTGCGTTTTTATGGCTGATCCTGCTCCGGCTTTGTCTCCGGTTGAAAGTAAACGCTCATCAGCTCGCCCAGCCGCTCGTCCGCGCCGCTTAAAAACAGCCAGCCGACCAGCGCCTCAAGCCCTGTCGCCGTGTGGTAGTCCGCGGCGGAGGCGTTTTTCGGCATGGTGCCGCTGTGTGCGTTGCGTCCGCGGCGGTAGACCGCGGCTTCGTCCTCCGTCAGGCGGGGTTCCATCCTGCGGTAGGCTGCGGCCTGTCCTGCCGCGCAGACGAATCTGCTCGCGGCAAGGTGCAGCTCGTGCGGGGAACGCGCGAACTGGTCGTTGAGGTAGATGCGCGCGTAGAGATCGCAAACGGTGTCGCCGATTTGTGCAAGCGCCAGCGGAGCGAGCTGACGCGGGTTTACGCAGGCGTCCGCTTTGGTTGCGCGCCTTATTTCATCAATCATGGCCATACACAATTATTTTATCCGTTTGTAAAATGTAAAGCAAGAACTATCGCACAGCCGAGGCGACAGCACACATCCAATCTCCGCAATCCTGGGAATTGGCACTTGACAAGCGGGGCCAGACTCGCTAAAATAGCAAACAATATATCATATATCACAGAAGCTGTGAAGGGAACAAGACGTGGCCTCTTCCGCAAAGAGAACCGGCGGTTGGTGCGAGCCGGCGCGGCAGACCATGTGTATGGCTCATCCCGGAGCTTTTCGTCTGAACGCTACCGTTAGGGCGAAACGATTGACCCCGTTACCGGTCCAGGCCTTGATGGAGGCCGATGAGGGCTATTCGGGCAACCGAAGGCTGAACCAGGGTGGTACCGCGTAGACACACGCCCCTGACCAAATGCAATTGGTCAGGGGCTTTTTTCGCGCTATGACCGAACGGCGGAACAGAATTTGGCCAGGGTTTTTTCAGGCTCCGGCCGCCAAGCACAAGAGGAGGAGTTTGCCATGCAAAGCACATTCGAAAAGTATGTTCCCTTTGAACCGATTCGCCTGACGAGCCGGGCCTGGCCGGACAAGCGGATCACACAGGCGCCCGCCTGGTGCTCCGTCGACCTGCGGGATGGCAATCAGGCGCTGGTGGACCCTATGAACGTGGAGGAGAAGCTCCGGCTGTTTCACACGCTCGTGGAGATCGGGCTTCGGGAGATCGAGGTCGGCTTTCCCTCCGCCTCCGAAACGGAGTTTTCGTTCCTGCGCACGCTGATCGAGGGCGGGCATATCCCGGACAACGTGACGATCCAGGTGCTCGTGCAGGCGCGCGCACACCTCATCCAGCGCACGTTTGAAGCCATTGCGGGGGCGAAAAACGTGATCCTCCATTTCTACAACTCCACCTCGACGCTCCAGCGCAAGGTCGTGTTTCGCATGGAGATGGACGGCATCGTGAACATCGCGGTCGAGGCCGCGCGCCTGATTCGCGCGCTCGCGGAGCCGGTGCTCGCCTCCGGCGTCAACCTCCGCTACGAATATTCGCCGGAGTCCTTTATGGGAACGGAGATGGACAACGCGGTGCATATCTGCAGCCGCGTGATGGAGGAGCTCCACGCCTCTCCCGAGCAGCCGGTGATCCTCAACCTGCCCTCCACGGTGGAAAACTGCATGCCGAACTACTTTGCGGACGAGATCGAATACTTCATCGCGAACCTGCCCAACCGCGAGAGCGCGATCATCTCCCTGCACCCGCACAACGACCGCGGCTGCGGCGTCGCGACCGCGGAGCTCGGCCTGCTCGCGGGCGCGGATCGTGTGGAAGGAACGCTCTTTGGCAACGGTGAGCGCACGGGTAATGTAGACCTTGTCACGCTTGCGATGAACCTCTATACCCAGCGGATCGATCCGAAGCTGGATTTCTCGGATATCAACCGGATCAAAGAAGTCTACGAGAGCGTCACGAAGATGAGGATTGGCGAGCGGCAGCCGTATGCGGGCGAACTCGTGTTTACCGCGTTCTCCGGCTCGCATCAGGACGCGATCAACAAGGGGTTCCAGTATATGAAGGAGACGGGTACGCCGCTCTGGGAGGTGCCCTATCTGCCGATCGACCCTGCGGATGTAGGGCGGCAGTATGAGCCGATCATCCGCATCAACAGCCAGTCCGGCAAGGGGGGAGCTGCGTTTATCATGCAGCAGAACTTCGATTTCGACCTGCCAAAGGCGATGCATCCCGAGTTTGGAGCGGTGGTGCAGAAGGAGACCGATCGAGTCGGCAAAGAACTCAAGCCGGATCGCATCTTCGATCTGTTCCGCGCGGAGTATGTGGACATCGACGCGCCGTACCGCATGATCAAGCATGCGTTTGCCGAAACCACGGACACGGAGGGAAACTCCCACGTGACGTTCTCCGGCACGCTGGCGCACAAGGACACGCTCTTCGACGTGGTCGGCGAGGGAAACGGCCCGATCGACGCGTTCTTCAACGCCATCCGTGGGCAGAAGATGGACAAATTTACGTTTGTGGATTATAGCGAGCACGCGATCCGCAGCGGATCGGACTCCAAGGCGGTGGCGTATATCCATCTGCGCGCGATGAACGGGAAGGACGTCTTCGGCGTCGGTATTTCGCACAACATCAGCTTGGCTCCCTTGCGCGGCATCCTCTCCGCGATCAACCGCGCAAAGCGGATGGAGATCATTTAGCGAAAGCACGCAAACAAAAATGGCAGGCCGGAAGGCCTGCCATTTTTGTTTAGGGCACGGGGCGGGGTACAGCCCCTTCGTTTTCCCCCTTACACCATCAATTCGCAAATAGAATTGGAGAACGAGACCGGATCTTCGATCGGCAGTCCTTCGATGAGCAGCGCCTGGTCATAGAGCAGGTTTGCGTATTTTGCCACGCGCGCGTCGTCTGTGCCGAGCGTTGCGAGCACCGCGAACACCGGATGTGCGGGGTTGATCTCCAGCACGCGCTCCGCTTTGACGGTGCCGTCGGAAACCGGCATGCTCGAAAGCACCTTCTCCATCTCGATGGAAAGCGGGCCGTCGCTGGTCAGGCAGACGGGGGAGCTCTTGAGCCGGTCGCTCAGGCGTACGTCCTTGACCTTGCCGGAAAGCGCGGCCTTAAGCGCGGAGAGGATCTCCTTGTTTTCTTCCTGTGCGCGTTCCTGCGCGCGCTTTTCCTCGTCCGAGACGAGATTGAGGTCGGCGTCGGAGACGGACTTGAACGTCTTTTCCAGATAGGTGCCGAGCATGCGCACGGCAAACTCGTCCACGTCGTCCGTCATGCAGAGGATGTCATATCCCTGGTCACGCACGCGCTCGGTCTGCGGCAGTTTCATGGCGCGCTCCACCGTCTCCGCGCAGACATAGTAGATGTGCTTCTGGTCTTCCTTCATCGCGTCGACATACTCTTTCAGCGAAACGAGCTTGTTTTCTGCCGCGCTGTGGTAGAGCACGAGGTCGGAGAGGAAGTCCTTGTTCATGCCGTAATCGCTGTAGAGGCCGTATTTGATCGGCAGCTTAAAGCTCTTGTAGAACGACTCATACTTCTCGCGGTCGTTGTCCATGAGCTTCTTGAGCTCCGTCTTGATCCGCTTTTTGAGCGTGACGGCGATGGTCTTGAGCTGGCGGTCGTGCTGCAAAAGTTCGCGCGAGATGTTCAGCGAAAGATCGCTGGAGTCCACGAGCCCGCTGACGAAGCCGAAATAGTCCGGCAGCAGGTCCGCGCATTTTTCCATGATCATCACGCCGCTGGAATACAGCTGCAAGCCCCGCTGATATTCCTTTGCGTAGAAGTCATACGGCGGGTTTTTCGGGATATACAGCAGCGCGTCATAGCTCACCACGCCCTCGCCGCTGAAGTGGATGGTGAGGAGCGGATCCTCATAGTCGTGGAACTTGCTCTTGTAAAACGCGTTGTAGTCGGTCTCCGTCAGTTCGCTCTTCGCCTTTTTCCAGAGCGGAATCTGGCTGTTGAGCGTCTCGTCTTCGGTGACGGTCTCCGTGTCCTTCGGGTCCCCGTTCTTCGGCCGGGTGTGCGTGTGTTCCATCCGGATCGGGTAGCGGATATAGTCGGAATACTGTTTGACGAGCTGGGAGATCTTATAATAGTCGAGGAAACGGTCATACTGCTCATCCTCGCTGTTTTGCTTGATCTCCAGCGTGATGATGGTCCCGCACTCCGGCTTTTCCGCCTTGGTGAGGGTATAGCCTTCTCTGCCTTCGCTCTCCCAGAGCCATGCTTCGTCGCTGCCATAGGCGCGCGAGAGCACCTTGACGTCGTCCGCCACCATAAAGGCGGAATAAAAGCCCACACCGAACTGGCCGATGATGTCTACGGCGTCGCCCGTGTCATGTTCTTTCTTGAAGGCGAGCGTGCCGCTCTTTGCGATGGTGCCGAGATTTTCGTCCAGCTCGTCCTTGGTCATGCCGACGCCGTTGTCCGAGATGGTCAAAATCCGCTTTTCCTTGTCCGCCGTGATGCGGATCTCGAAATCCTCGCGGCTTTTACCGACCTTGTCGTCCGTCAGGGAGAGGAAGTAGAGCTTATCGATCGCATCGCTGGCGTTGCTGATCAGCTCACGCAGGAAGATCTCTTTGTGCGTGTAGATGCTGTCGATCATCAGGTCGAGAATGCGCCGCGATTCCGCCTTGAATTGTTTTTTTGCCATGAAAAGTGCGCCTCCGTCTTGAAATGCAAAAAGTTTGTTAGCACTCGTTTTAATCGAGTGCTAATCTAGCATACTACGCTGTGGGGCTGTTTTCAAGCATACGGACGCGCTTCCACAATATTTTCACATTTTTATATATTGCAAAACAAAAAAAAGACGGAGGCGTGCCTCCGTCTATCAAATCGATTGCTTATGCGGTGATCAGCGCGGGAGATTCCGGAGAAACATCCTTCAGCAGCTGCATGAATTCCTCTCCGGTGATCGTCTCCCGCTCCAGAAGATGGGCCGCGAGCTTGTGCAGCGCGCCTTCGTTCTCCCGCAGGATCTGCCTTGCGCGCTGGTGTGCGCGCTCGACGATGGCGATGACTTCCGCGTCCACGCGCGCCGCCGTGTCCGAAGAGCAGGTCATGGCGCCCTCTTGGCTCAGATACGGATTATTCTGGCATTCCAGCGCGACCATGCCGAACGCGTCGCTCATGCCGAAACGCACGACCATCGCGCGCGCCATGCGCGTCGCCTGCTCGATGTCGTTGCTGGCTCCCGTGGTGATGGTGCCGAAGACGACCTCCTCCGCCGCCCGGCCGCCGGTGAGGGTGGCGATCTTGTTCTCCGCCTCTTCCTTGGTCATCAGGTAGTGCTCGTTTTCGTCCACCTGCATGGTGTAGCCAAGTGCGCCGCTCGTGCGCGGCACGATCGTGATCTTGTGCACGGGTGCGCTCTCCGTCTGCTTGGCCGCGACCAGCGCGTGGCCGATCTCGTGATATGCCACGATCCGCTTTTCCTTCGGCGAAATGACGGCGTTCTTTCGGGCGTAGCCCGCGATGACGACCTCGACGCTCTCCTCCAGATCTTCCTGCTCGACGATGTCGCGCTTCATGCGCACGGCGCGGAGGGCGGCTTCGTTGATGATGTTGGCGAGATCCGCGCCGGAGGCGCCGCTCGTCGCGCGGGCGATCGCTTCAAAGTCGACCGATTCGGAGATCTTTACGCCGCGCGCGTGTACCTTGAGGATGTCTGTGCGGCCCTTGAGATCGGGCAGTTCGACATGGATTCTGCGGTCGAACCGTCCGGGGCGCAGCAGCGCGGGATCGAGTGAATCCGGACGGTTGGTGGCGGCGAGGATGACGACGCCTTTGCGTGCATCGAAGCCGTCCATCTCGGTGAGCAATTGGTTCAGCGTCTGCTCCCGCTCGTCGT
>CAYPEV010000150.1:0-6335 GCA_964409605.1 uncultured Christensenella sp.
ACCATCGGAATGCCCGCTTTGGCACGGATGGCGGACATGCGCTCATCCTTTTCCTGATTATACAGCAGGCGAAGCTTGCTTTCGTCTTTCAGCGCGCCGCGAGATTTCACGAGCCAGAACACGAGAACCAACGAACCCGCGGCGGAAAACCCGCACTGGAAGGAGAACGCGAGACTGTTTTTGAGCGCTTCGCTCGCGATAAATTGGTTATAAAGCAAAATCGCGACGAACAACAGCAAAACAGCGCAGAGCAGCACGATCCGGATTCGGAGTTTCTTTTTGAATCGTTCCATAGCATAAGGATCCTTTCGGTAATGTGTTATATGTTCCGAAGTTATTGCGGGTAAGATTCGAAATCGGAATCGATTTCCGAGAAATCAAATACTTCTTCAATGGTCAGGCCAAAGTAGTGCGCAATCTTATACGCCAGCGCGAGCGAAGCGGTGTATTTTCCGACCTCGATGGAAGTGATCGTCTGCCGCGTGGTGCCGACGGCAAGCGCCAGCTGTTCCTGCGAAATTTTTCGCTCTTTTCTCAGCTCTCTGATTCGTGTATCCACGCTGGCCTCCTTCGATTGTGCAAAGCGAGCTTTGCATTTATGATACGCTGCTCGGAACAAAATGTCAAGCGCGCTTTGCAAAAATGCAAAACTGGTGATAGCGATTTGTAAACACATTCTTTATCGGGCGTTCGGGGACAAAAACGTGGTCCTTCCGGAAAAAGCAAACCGGGAAAGTGGGGGAAAAACCAATGGTTCCAGCGTTTTTTGCGAATGATTTGCACCGTTTCCGGTAGAATAACAATTGTTTACCGGTCGAATTTTACAATCCCGCCATATCGAAGAAACAGACTGTTTACACAAAATAATAGAATTTTCATTTTCAAATAAAATTCTGTTCATATATATGTTGTATGATACGAGCATAGAAGAAACAAGATGTATGAAAAAGCAGATTGCAGCGAGAGATCAGATTTTTTGAAGAACCAGGATGTATGAAAGAGAGCGTGAGAGAAATGTTGGATCGTCTATACATCGTAGCCTACCTGTTTAAGATGAAGTTTCGCCACCCGGTTGCGAAGGCTAGCTGCTAAGCGCAACTGAACCGAATGTATCTCCCTGCTTTCCGCCGGAGTGGGTTCCGGCGCGAAGGCATGGAGTTTCCGCTTCCCCCGAAGAAATTCGGGGGATTTTTTTCGCGCAATGTGTTCCGGAAACGTAAAAATTCGACTCGAATGGGCGCCTGCAACGAAGGTAAAAATAAAATTGCACGAAGTTAAATTGTGAGTTTCTGAAAAAAGCGCTTGCGTCTGCGCACGCCTGTGTTAAAATGGTCGGAACGGAGCGTAAAAAACATGAAAGATCGTAACGTCGGACTTTTGAGCACACTCGCTTGCTACATTCTCTGGGGCCTGCTGCCGCTGTACTGGCATGTGCTGGAGCATCTCAATCCGGTATTCATCCTCGCGAATCGCATCGTCTGGTCAGCGGTGTTCACCGTTAGCCTCCTACTCATCAAAAAGCAGTTTGGAGAGGTGAAAACCGTCTTTCTCGACCGGAAAAAGATGCGTTTTATGATCCCCGCAGCGATCGCGATCACCATCAACTGGGGCGTGTACATCTGGGCGGTGAATTCCGGGCACATACTCGATTCCAGCATCGGATATTACATGAATCCGCTTGTGGTGTTTGCCATAGGCATCGCACTGTTCCACGAGAAGAGCGGCCTGATCGACTGGCTCGCGCTGGGACTTGCGACCATCGGGGTGCTGATCGCGACCATCGCGTATGGCGCGTTCCCCTGGGTTGCCGTCGTGCTTGCGTTGAGCTTCGGGCTTTATGGCACGCTCAAGAAGCTTGCCGGCGTCGGCGGGCTGACCAGTATCGCGGTCGAAACACTGATGCTTGCGCCGTTTGCGCTTGTGTTTATCGCGGCGGCTCCCGTAAGCCACGCCTCGTTGGCCGCGCTCACACCCCTGACGGCGACGCTGCTATGCTTAACGGGTGTCGTCACCGCAAGTCCGCTGATCCTCTTCACCTTTGGCGTGAACCGCCTGCCGCTCTCGACGGTCGGGTTTTTACAGTATTCCAGCCCGACGCTGCAACTGCTCATCGGCGTTCTGGTGTTCAAAGAGGTGCTGACGCAGGACCGCATCATCGCGTTTGCGTTTATCGCGGTAGCGCTCGTGCTGTATACCATCGGCATGGTGCGCCGCTCCCGGGAAGCACGGCTGGAAGCCTGATTTTCATCACCGGATCGGCAAGGCCCGCGCGATTTGCCACAGGCGTGCCATACCGGACCCCGCATTGTGAAGCTCCCGTGGAATCGGGGGCTTTTTGTTGCGGATAAGGCTGTTTTCTGCTATACTTCAAACTTAGGGTATTATGCGGACGAATGCCTTTTTGAACGCAGAACAGCGGGGAAACGCCTGCTGTGAAGCGCGAAATCAGAAAAATCGCAATCGCCCACGGAATCGAACGCAAAGGAGTTTTCCGAATGGGATTATTGGATACGCTGCTTGGCAATACAAGCACGAGCAGGCTCAAGAAGCTGCAGCCGTACATCCGGCAGATCAACGAGATGGAGCCGAAGCTCAAGGCGATGACGGACGAACAGCTCCGCGCGCAGACCGCGCTCTTTCGTGACCGGCTGAAGAACGGCGAAACGCTGGACGATATCATGGTCGAAGCGTTTGCCACCGTGCGGGAAGCAGCGGTGCGCACCGTCGACATGCGGCACTTCGACGTGCAGCTGCTGGGCGGCATGGTCTTGCATCAGGGGCGCATCTCCGAGATGAAGACAGGCGAAGGCAAGACGCTCGTCGCCACGCTTCCGGCCTACCTCAACGCGCTCACGGGCGGAGGCGTACACGTCGTCACCGTCAACGATTACCTCGCCAAGCGCGACGCGCAGTGGATGGGCAAGATCTACCGCTTCCTCGGCATGACCGTTGGCTGTGTGGTCAACGGCATGGAACGCCCGGAAAAGCAGGCAGCCTATCAGGCGGACATCACCTACGGCACAAACAACGAGTTCGGCTTTGACTACCTGCGGGACAACATGGTAGTCTTCCGCGAGCACATGGTGCAGCGGGAACTGACATATGCGATCATCGACGAGGTGGACTCTATCCTCGTGGACGAAGCGCGCACACCGCTGATCATCAGCGGCGAAGGCGAGGAGTCCAGCGAACTCTACATTGAAGCGAACCGCTTCGTGCGCGGGCTTTCCCGCGGGTCGGATCTTACGCAGCAGTCGAGTTCCGATCGTATCCTGGGCGAAGAGGTGCCGGAGGATGGCGATTATCAGTGCGACATCAAGCGGCGCACGGTGCAGCTCACCGCGGAGGGCGTCCGCAAGGCGGAGGCACGCTTCGGCCTCGAGAACCTCGGTGATCCCGCCAACATGGAGATCAACCACCATATCGTGCAGGCGCTGCGCGCCAACGCGCTGTTTGTGCGCGACAAAGACTATGTCGTGCAGGATGGCGAGGTGCTGATCGTCGACGAGTTCACGGGACGCCTTATGATCGGCCGCCGTTACAGCGAGGGCCTGCATCAGGCGCTGGAAGCCAAGGAAGGCGTCAAGGTGGAAAAAGAAAACCAGACGCTCGCCACCATCACGCTGCAGAACTATTTCCGCATGTACAAAAAACTCGCCGGCATGACGGGTACCGCCAAGACCGAAGAGAGCGAATTCATGAGCATCTACGACCTTGACGTCGTGGAGATTCCGACCAACCAGACACTTCGGCGCACGGATCTGGACGACGCGATTTTCATGACCGAAAAGGCGAAGTTCGACAGTATTGTCGAGAGCATCAAGACGATTCACGCGACGGGGCAGCCGGTGCTCGTGGGTACCATCAGCGTCGAACGCAGCGAATACCTCAGCAGCAGGCTCACACGAATCGGCATCCAGCACGAGGTGCTCAACGCAAAGCAGCACGCAAAAGAGGCGGAGATCGTCGCCCAGGCCGGCAAAAAAGGCCAGGTTACGATCGCGACCAACATGGCGGGCCGCGGCACGGACATCCTGCTCGGCGGCAATCCGGACTTCCTTGCGCGCAGGGACATGCGCAACGAAGGCATGGAGGACTGGCTCGTCGAGGAGGCGGTCGGCCACGCGGAAACCGATGACGAGCAGATCCTCGCCGCGCGTGCGCGCTATCGCGAACTCTACGGCATGCACAAAGCAGTCACCGCAAAGGAGCACGACGAGGTGGAAGCCCTCGGCGGCCTGTTTATCCTCGGCACAGAGCGGCACGAGAGCCGCCGCATCGACAACCAGCTGCGCGGCCGTTCCGGACGCCAGGGGGACCGCGGTTCCACGCAGTTCTTCGTCTCGTTTGAGGACGAGCTGATGCGCCGCTTCGGCGGAGAACGCGTGACCAACCTGCTCAACCGCTTTACCACCGCGGACGAGCAGGGTGAGATCCGGCTTGAGATGCGAATGCTGACAAAGCAGATCGAAACCGCGCAGAAGCGCGTGGAAGCCATGAACTTTGAAACGCGCAAAAACGTGCTGCGCTATGACGACGTCATGAACAAGCAGCGCGAGATCATCTATGGCCAGCGCCGCCGCGTGCTCATGGGCGAGGACGTTTCCGACAGCATCAAGACCATGATCTACGGCACCATCGACAGCATTGCGCAGCAGAAGTGCAACCCGCATGCGCCGAAGGAAAACTGGGATCTCACCGCCCTGTCGCAGGAGATCTGCAGGTTGACGCTGATGCCCGCCCGGCCGCTGATCTCGGAGGAGGAGCGCAAGAAGCTCTCCTTTGAGGAGATCACGCAAAAGCTCTACGCGTTTGCGGATATGGCCTATGCGCAGACCGAAGACCGCCTCAAGCAGGCCGGCATCGACATGCGCGAAAACGAGCGCGTCCTGCTGCTGCGCACCGTCGACGAGCACTGGATGGAGCACATCGACGCCATGGATCAGCTCAAGCAGGGCATCGGGCTGCGCTCCTACGGGCAGAAGGATCCCGTCTACGCCTACACGAGCGAAGGCTTTGAGATGTTTGACGCGATGGTAGACGAGATCCGCGAGCAGACCGTGCGCCGCCTGTATACGATGCAGGTGACCGGCGGGCCGCTCACGCGCGTACAGCTCGCAAAACCCATCGAACCCAAAGGCGAGAGCTCCAATACGTTCTCCCGCGGCGAGAAAAAGGTCGGCAGAAACGACCCGTGCCCGTGCGGCAGCGGCAAAAAATATAAGAACTGCCACGGCAGGAACGAATGACTCGACAAAGCGCGCGCCATCCCGTTTTCCGGCGGCTAGCGCAACATTGACCGCACTGCAGCCCAAATAAAACCAACAGTACGATCGAGAGGAGTCAAGATCAATTATGATCCCATTGGACGAATATAAGATGAGCCTCGGCGGCTATGCGGAACAGCTGGAAGAATGCCGCAAAGCCCTGAATCCCGAGAGCCTCACGGAAGAGATTCAGGCGCTGGAGGACCAGATGGCCGCGCCCGACTTCTGGAACGACGTGGACAGCGCCAACAAGCTCACCCAGCGCTCGCGCCAGCTGCAAAACAAGCTTGGACGTTACAACAAGCTCAAAGCGCGCTTTGATGACCTCGGCGCGCTGATCGAGATGGCGGAAGAGGAGCAGGACGACAGCCTGATCGATGAGATCAAGGCGGAGACCGCCTCCGTAGGCGAAGCGATCGAGACCATGCGCATGGAGCAGATGCTCAAAGGCCCGTACGACGGCGTGAACGCCGTTCTCTCGCTGCACGCGGGCGCGGGCGGCACGGAGGCGCAGGACTGGACGGAGATGCTCTACCGCATGTATACGCGCTATTGCGAGAGCCGCGGCTGGACTGTGCGCGAGCTGGACATGCTCGACGGCGACGAGGCGGGTGTGAAATCCGTGACCTTCGAGGTCGCGGGTGAGAACGCATATGGTTACCTCAAGGCGGAGAAGGGCGTGCACAGGCTCGTTCGCATCTCGCCCTTTGACAGCAGCGGAAGACGGCACACGTCGTTCTCCTCGCTGGATGTCACGCCGATCTTCGACGACGATTCGGGCGACCTCAAGATCGACAACGACGACCTTCGCATCGACACCTACCGCAGCAGCGGCGCCGGCGGCCAGCACGTCAACAAGACCAGCTCCGCCATCCGTATCACGCACCTGCCGACGGGTATCGTCGTGCAGTGCCAGAACGAGCGGAGCCAGCTGCAGAACAAGGAGACCGCGATGCGCATGCTCCGCGGCAAACTCCTGGAGCTCCAGGAGCGCGAGCGCGAGGAGCAGATGTCGCAGATCAAGGGCGAGATGAAGAAGATCGAATGGGGCAGCCAGATCCGCAGCTA
>CAYPEV010000151.1:0-6300 GCA_964409605.1 uncultured Christensenella sp.
CGGCAGAGAAGCATGCCAAGTGGGAGCAGCTCGTCGTCGGCAGCAAGGTCAACGGCGTTGTGCGCAGAATCGCCGACTTTGGCGCGTTTGTGGACATCGGCGGTATCGACGGCCTCGTCCATGTAACGGACGCCGCCTGGGGCCGCGTGAAGCATCCTTCGGATGTGTTCTCCATCGGTCAGGAGATCGAAGTGCTCATCCTCAACGTTGACGTTGAAAAAGAGCGCGTCTCTCTTGGCTACAAGCAGCTTCAGCCCAAGCCCTGGATGCTTGCCGGCGAAAAGTATGCGGTTGGCTCCATCGTCGAGGGCAAGGTTGTCCGCATCGTTCCCTTCGGCGCATTTGTAGCGCTTGAGAGCACGATCGACGGTCTCATCCATATCTCGCAGGTTTCCGTCCATCGCATTGCGAAGGTCGAAGACGAGCTCAAGGTTGGCGATGTGGTTCGTTGCAAGGTTCTCGAGGTCAGCCCCGAAGCCAAGCGCATCAGCCTCAGCCGCAAGGAAGCGCTCCTCGAAGAGGATCCCGCGCTTGCCGAGCAGCTTGCCGCCGAGAAGGCCGAGCGTGACCGCGCATATGCGGAGCGTCAGGAACAGCGCCAGCAGCAGCGCGACTCTCAGCAGAGCCAGCAGGCGCAGCAGTCTCAGCCGCGCGCAGAGCGCCCTGAGCGTGCGCCGCGTTCCGCGAGCAGCGATCGTTCCTCCTCGAGAGACAGCGGCGATCGCCGCCGTCGCAACAACGAGGATGGCGACTATGAACTGCCGCCGGTGCAGGAAGCAAAGACTTCCCTGGCGTCTCTCTTCGAAGGCCTTAAGGTCGACGAGTAAGCGAAAACCAGATCAAGAACCACCCCAACGGGTGGTTCTTTTTTGCGTGAGATGGTACTTGTGAGGAAACACCGCGATTGTTATACTGGTGCTATGCGAAATCAAACGGGTGTACAGAGAATGAAAATCGATGAGCGGATTCCGCTGCAGGCAGTCAAGTATGGACTTGCGGCTTTTGGCGGGTTTGCCGCGGATTATGGCGCACTGCTCATGCTTAAAGAATGGGCAGGGCTCCACTACCTTGTTGCGGTTCCGATCGCGTTTCTCATCGGTCTTGCGGTCAACTATCTGATCGGTATCTGGTTTGTGTTCCGCAGGGGCAGGCTTCCGCTGGGAAAAGAGCTGCTGCTCTTTTTGCTGGTTTCACTGCTGGCGCTCGGGATCACGGAAGGCTGCATGTATCTTCTGACCGATCTTTTGCGCGTGGATTATCGTATCTCGCGTGTGATCTCCGGCGTCGCGACATATGTATTCAATTTCTTGTCGCGCAGGCTTTGGATCTACCGCACGGTACGTAAAACCCAAGAGCCGGACAGCACAGCCGGATAGACGCAAAACAAAAAAGACGGAAACGATTGGTATCGTTTCCGTTTTTTTTGACGCGATAGATTGGATTATTCGGCCGGAGTCGGGGATGGCGTCGGGGTGGGTTCCGGAACCGGCGTCGGGGTAGGCATGGTGCCAACCTGTTTTCTCAACGGGTTTCCAGGATACGTATCTTCGTAACGGAAGTTCTGTTCGGTTACCTCGCCGTTGACGTAGTGATCGACAAACAGCTGGACGACATACTTGGAGCGCGCTTCCGCAATGATTTTCTCTTCGCCGATGAAGAGTTTGCTCGACTCGGTGATGATATCTTCTCCCGGCGGTTCCTCGGAGATAAGCACCGTGCGGGTTTTATACTCATGCCCTGCCGGCAGAGCCTCGCCGTAGATGACGACCGTCAAATCGCGTTTACGGCTCTTTGCCATCTTGTTGTTGGCGTAATAGGCATAGATGTAAAGCGGGTGGTCGGACGTATTCTTGAAAATGAAATCGATGTGGTTGGTGTCAACCGTAGCATCGAGTCCCATATCGACATAGGTAGAAGGAATGCTGTGCCGCTGGCGCTCAACGATCTCGATATACGGGAACGCCTTCAACACCGCGTTGTAGAGCGTTGTGCTCACCTGGCAGACGCCGCCGCCAAATTGGAGGGTGAGCTTGTCACCGCCAAAGATACCGTTGGCTTCTTTCCAGCCGTTTTTCTCCGTGCGGTCCCCAACCACTTCGTTAAAACTCCAGGACTCGCCGGGTTTGATCACCTGTTTATTGATTGCGTCCGCTGCTTTTTCCACGTTGAACGCACGGTTCGGGATGATTGCACGCTGCTGCTCGGTGTCCTCCGCAGTGCCCTTGTAGTCATATGTGGTCGAAAACTTTCCGATCTCCGAGAAGTTGGCTTGAATATCGGCGATCGTCAGAGACGGCTGAATGCTCGTCAGCGTAGGCGCCAGCGTGGTTTGGTACTGACCGGCATCCATGGCCTGCTTGACCATCTCGACAGTGGAGGCGACATCAAGGCCGAAGCCGGGGGTGCCTTCCACATATTGCGGGGTCGGCTTGCCGCTGCTGGAGAAGTCCATCACGACGCTTGCGTCCACGGGCGGTTTGCTGCTCGTCTGGTTGATCTCGTCGATGCGGACGGAAAGGGCCGCTTCGTCGATGCTGATTTTCGTGCTGTAGTTCTGATTCGCGCCGCCGGAAAGCGCCTGCTCGATCACTTCGTTGAGGTTGGAGGACGCGTTCATATCCGCGCCGGAGACGCTCGCGTTGATCTCCGCGCTGGAAAGCGTGATGGAGATATTTGTGAGCAGATAGCTTTCGTTGGATTCCAACTGCGGACGGACCTCATCCACCGTCTTGCCGGAGACGTCCATGCCATTGATGAATACGCCGTTGCGGAACTGCCCCGTCGCCAAATCAACCTCGGCAGGGCCTGAACAACTGTTGATGAGAACGACGACCGCCACGACGATCAGCGCAAGAAACGCGAGGCTCATGCCCCCGAGGATCAGCTTACGCTTGCGCGCACGCGCGCGTTTTGCACTTGCGCGCTTGGCAGAGGCCTGCGCTGCGCTGCGATTCGGCGCTTGATAATATTCCACCTGACCGCCGCCGGAAGGACGGGGCGCGCGGTTGACCGGGCGCTCTGCTGACCGGCTTGCATTTTGCTGGTTGGTTTTGGATGTATCGGGCAATCCCGAGTATTTTTCGTACATGGCAGTCCTTTACCGTTTTCGAAAGTTTTCGCGTGCTTAGTCCGCACGTATTCTTTATTATACACGTTTCTTGAAATACAGGCAATATCCAGCGGTCAGTATCGCCCTGCAACCGGAACGAAAGCGTGAAAAAACTGTATCATTCAAGGAAACTCCACCCGACATGAAACCTGAAAAAAGAGCGGTTGACAAGGGGCGCGGAAAAGTTATAATATAAATGAACACGTTCATTTAATGCGAATTGGGGTGAAACGCTTGCGAAAAAAAGATGCGGAACTCAGGCGAACGTTGCTTAACTGCGCAAGCAGGATCGAATGCACCGAAGGCGTGGACGCGATCAACATCCGAAGGCTTGCCGCGGAGGCGAACATCGCGGTGGGCACGGTATATAACTATTTTGAGAGCAAGCAGGAAGTGCTCCTGTCTCTGACGGAAGCATATTGGGAAGGCGCGTTGGCGGAGATGCAGGCGCGCATAACCGCTTCGCGCTTCAGCGAACAAGTTGCGCAAATTCTCGCCTTTCTGCGCGGAAAGATGAACGACTGCGCGGAGATTCTGATGCGCAGCCTGCATGAGGATGTGCCTCAAGGCAGGGCACGCATGGCTCAGATGCATCGCGTTCTGCGGCAGGCGCTCATCGAGAGACTAGATCAGGACAAATCCATACGGGCGGAGATTTGGAACTCCGATTTTACGAAGGAAGCGTTTGCGGACTTTACGCTTGCGAACCTCATCTTGCTGCTACAGCAAAAAAACAGCGATGAAAACATGTTTCTTGCAATCATCGGCAAAATTTTATATTAAGGGGAAGTATGTATGGCACAGGCATTGGCGGAATCCATCTTTGACGCATTGTATCTGACGTTTGCGATCATCATCGGTATTTTTCTGATTCAAAAGGGCGAAAAAGGTTCGCTCGTGCGGAAATTCGGCGCGATGGCGATCGTGCTCGGGGGCGGTGACGCATTTCATCTCGTGCCGCGCGCAATCTCGCTCTGGACAACCGGACTGGAGGCGAACGCGGTGCCTCTTGGCATCGGCAAGCTGATCACGTCCGTGACGATGACGATCTTCTATCTCATCCTGTATTACATCTGGCGTGAGCGGTACCAGATCACAGGCAGAAAAGCGCTGAGTATCGTCATGTGGGGCCTGACCGCCGCGCGTGTTGCGCTCTGCGCATTTCCGCAGAACCAATGGCTGAGCCACGAACAGCCGCTACTCTGGGGCATCCTGCGCAACATTCCGTTTGCGATCATGGGCGTTCTGCTGATCGTTCTGTTTGCGCAGGAGGCGAAGCGTGCGAATGACCGTGTGTTCCGATTTATGTGGCTTGCGATCACACTTTCGTTTCTGTTCTACATCCCTGTCGTGCTCTTTGCCGATCAGATACCCTTGATCGGCATGCTGATGATCCCGAAGACGCTGTCGTACGTCTGGGTGGTCGTCATGGGATTACAGATGTACCGCCAAACCAAGAAAGAATAACCCGGGAAAGGTTTGAAAGAAAGAGGAAAACGGTCATGATCAAACGTCTGTTCAATGCTGCGATCGTTTACGCAAGCCTCGCTCTTGCGGGCGGCGTATTCTACCGCGAGTTCACCAAGTATACGGGGTTTACGGGCAAAACGAACCTCGCGTTCCTCCATACGCACTATTTCATGCTTGGCATGTTCTTCTTCCTCGCGCTGGCGCTGCTGGAGCGTGCGTTCGCCTTCTCCGCACAAAAAGGGAGCAAGGGATGGATCACGGTCTATCATGCGGGGCTGAACATCACGACGGCCTGCCTGTTTCTGCGCGGGCTTGCGCAGGCGACAGGGACGGTGCTTTCACCGGCGCTCAATGGCTCGCTGTCCGGCGTTTCTGGCATCGGACATATTTTACTTGGGGCAAGCATCCTCGCGCTGCTCATTCTGATTCGGAAAAGCGCGATTCACTCAGCGCAATAAAACCGAAACAAACGCATATGAAAAAAGCGCGGAGATCAAAATCCGCGCTTTGTTTCATGCCGCCGAAGTCATCCCTGATTGCTGCTCGCGCAGAGGCAGAACGGATGTCCCGCGGGGTCGAACATGGTCACAAAGTCATCCGCTTCGTCACCGAATTGCGCCTCCGCACGCTTTGCGCCGAGGCGGATCGCTTCCTCGACCGCGCGGGAAACGTCCGGCACCTGAAAATCGAGATGGATCTGCTTTTGCTGCCGGTTCTCTTCCTCTGGCCAGACGGGGGAAACATAGTCCTCCTCATGTGAAAAAAGAACGACAAGCCCGGATTCGCTGATCAGCGCGGGGCGGCCGAAGAGCACGCGGCGCTGCCAGCCGAGCATGTTTTCGTAAAACGTGCAGAGCAGCGCTTCGTCCGCACAGTCGATCATGAGATTGCCAAATTGAATGCCTTCGATCATGTTTCGTCACTCCTATAAGATTGATTTGGTGATTTGCCGGCATCAGCGCCAGACGATTAGATCCTCCAAAGGTTGCCGCGTTTTTTCTCGGTGAGGTTCCTCCGCCCGATAGCCAAACCCTGCCATGACGGAGACGCCGAAATGCGCGGGATCAAACACGCCCTGCTGCGCCAAGATCGCGTCGACCTTGGCCCTATGGAACCCTTCGATCGGGCAGGAGTCGATGCCAAGATAAGCAGCCGTGGTCAGCATATTCGCAAGGACGATATACGTCTGCTTGCAGGCCCAATCAAACATCGCGCGCTCGCTTTCCAGCAACGTAAAGTCGTCCTGCTGAAAGGAGCGGTATTTCTCGCGCCGCTGCTGCTGAATCTCCGGCGGCTGCCGCTGGATATCCCGCATCATATGCGTGATAAAATCGGCGTCATACCGCATATCCGCCGTTTTCCGCGCGAGCAGGATCACGAAGTGGCTCGCCCCGTCGAGACTTTTCTGCGCACCCCAGGAGTGCGGATATAATGCCTGCCGGATCGCGGGGTCGCGAAGCACAACCAGCTTCCAGGGCTCGAAGCCGAATGAAGTTGGCGAAAGGCGCGCCGATTCCAGAATGACGTGAAAATCCGCATCGGGAATCGTTCGGCTTGCGTCAAAACGTTTGCAGGCGTGGCGAAAGCGAAAGACATTCAGAATTTCCGCTCCGCGGTCTGTGTCTTGCATGGCGGCAACCTCCTGTTGAAATGAGATTCTTTCTTCTGATCATACCATGCGGCAGGATGCTTGAAAAGCGACGTGCGAAATCATTCCAGAT
>CAYPEV010000152.1:0-6291 GCA_964409605.1 uncultured Christensenella sp.
TTTCGGTGATGAGCGAGCCCGCGCTGACCACGGTCAAGCAGCCGCAATATCAGCTGGGCTTCCTCGCCTGCGAGATGCTGATCGAGCAGATGCACAGCGAGACCTTTGCGCCGCGCCAGATCATGCTGGACGCGGAGATCATCATCCGCGAATCACTGTAACGATTTTTCTTCCAAACAAACAGAACGTCCCGCATTGCCGCGAACGTTCTGTTTTTTTGTGTTCTCTATTGTGCGTTTCGTCAGTCCGGATCTTTGATCGCGAAGACAAACTCGCAGGAGCAGACCTTTTTGCCGCCGACCCGCGCGGTTCCGGTACCCAGCCCGACCGCGCCGTTGACCGCGGTGATCCGGGAGTCCAGCTCCAGAAGGTCGCCCGGCACGACGGGCGCGTAAAAGCGCGCGTTCGTAAGCTTGCCCAAGAAAGCGAGCTTGCCGCGCATATTTTCCTGCGTGAGCAGCGCGATGCCGCCCGCCTGCGCGAGCGCCTCGACGATCAGCACGCCCGGCATGACCTTCTTTTGGTCGAAGTGCCCTTGAAAGTACCATTCGTTGCCGGAGACGGCCTTGACGCCCTTTGCGGACACGCCGGGGATCAGCTCGTCCACGCGGTCCACCATCAAAAACGGCTCGCGGTGCGGCAAGATTTCCTTGATCTGTTCGATTCCGATGCCGGATGCTTCTTGTTGTTCCACGGAGCGGTTACCTCCCGCGCTTGAGCACGAGGCAGCTGTTGTGCCCGCCAAAGCCGAAGGAGTTGGAGAGCGCGTAGTCGCTCTCGAGCTTCTGCGCTTTTCCCTTGACGTAGTTCAGCCTGCAAACCTCGTCCTCGTTTTCGAGCCCGATGGTCGGCGGCGCGACGCCTTCGTTGAGTGCGAGCAGGGAGATCACCGCCTCAAACGCGCCGGCGGCCCCCAGCATATGCCCCGTCATCGACTTCGTGGAGCTGACCTTGAGGTTTTTTGCATGCTCGCCAAAGCAGCTCTCGATCGCGAGGCTTTCCGTCGCGTCGTTGAGCGGCGTGCTTGTCCCGTGCGCGTTGATGTAGCCGATCTGCTCCTTTGAGATGCCCGCGGCGCGGATTGCCTCCGCCATCGCGCGCGCCGCCTGCTTGCCTTCCGGCTGCGGGGCGGTGATGTGGTGCGCATCGCAGGTCTGGGCATATCCCGCGAGAGAGCCGAGCGGCACTGCGCCGCGCTTTTTTGCGCTCGCCTCGCTCTCGAGGAGCAGGAACGCTGCACCTTCCCCGATCACGAACCCCTCCCGTTCCTTGTCAAACGGGATGCTTGCGCGCAGCAGGTCTGCGCTCTCGGTGAGCGCGCCCATCTGATGAAACCCCTGTACCGCAAGCTCGATCAGCACCGATTCCGCACCGCCGACGAGCATCGCATCCGCCCTGCCCTCGCGCACGGCGTAATACGCGTGCCCGATCGCGTCCGCGCCGGAGGCGCAGGCGGTCACAATCGAATAGCACGGGCCGGACAACCCGTAACGGATCGCGATCTGTCCCGCGGTGGTGTTGACGATCGCCTTCGGGATAAAGAACGAGGAGACGCTCCTTGGCCCGTTATTGACGAGCTCCGCATACTGCTCGCAGATGACGTCCAAGCCCCCCATGCCGCTGCCGAGCACCACACCCACGCGATCCGGGTCATAATCTCCCGTCTGCAAGCCGCCCTCTTCCCATGCCTGCGCCGCGGCGACGATCGCCATCTGCGTAAAGCGCGCCATTCGCTTGGCTTCGCGCTTGTTCACATACGGTTCCGGAGAAAAGTCCTTGATCTGTCCCGCCGCGAAGATCTGCGTGATCTCCGAAGAAAACTGTTCCGGCGATGTGATGCCGCTCCTGCCCGCAACCGCGGCGTAGAAGCTCTCGCGCGCGGTCATGCCGATGGGCGACACCGCGCCGATGCCGGTGATATATACTTCCATATACTAATTCCTCCTTGCGTTGCGGACAAAGGCTACATCGCCATGCCGCCGTCTACCACAAAAACCTGTCCGGTCACATAGCTCGCGCCTTCGGAGCAGAGAAACGCGACCAGCGCCGCAACCTCCTCCGCCCTGCCGATGCGGCGCATGGGGATGTTCTTTTTCAGCGCTTCCTTTGCAAGCTCGTTCATAGCGCTCGTCATCGCGGTCTCGATAAAGCCCGGCGCAACGGCGTTGACGCAGATGCCCCAGCGGGCGACCTCTTTTGCGGCGGATTTCGTCAGCCCAACCATACCCGCCTTGCTCGCGGCATAGTTCGCCTGTCCCGCGTTGCCGGTGAGACCCACTACGGAGGTGATGTTGACGATCCTGCCGCGCTTTTCGCGCGCCATGCGATTGATCGCCTCGCGCGTCATGAAAAAACAGCTGTCGAGGTTTGCGCGCAGGACCGTATGATACTGCTCGTCCGTCATACGCATCGCAAGGCTATCGCACGTTACGCCCGCGTTGTTGACGAGCGCGGTCAGCCCGCCGAGCGCTTCCTCGCATCCCGCGGCCAGCGCGGCGCACGCGGCGGAATCGCCAAGATCGCCGCCGAGCGCAACGGCTCCGCGGCCATGCGCTTCCACCGCGCGGCAGACGTCCTCCGCCGCCGCGCGGTTGCTGTTGTAGTGCACGCAGACATCGTAACCGCTCTTTGCCAGAGCGATGCAGATCGCCCTGCCGATTCCGCCGGAGCCGCCCGTCACCAGAGCAACTTCGCTCATATGGCGCCCTCTTTTTCCGCGCGCAGGAGCGCTTCCAGCGAAGCTTCGTCCTGCACGCTATAGAGCGCGACGTCGCGGCCCACGCGACGCTTGAGCATCTTTGTGAGCACGCCGCCGGGGCCGATCTCGACAAAGCGGGTGATACCGTTTGCAAGCATGTGCTCCACGCAGTCGTGCCAGCGCACGCGGGTGTTCATCTGCGCGCGCAGAAGATGCCGGTAATCCGCGTCTGCGGGGTACGGCGCGCCGAGCGCGTTGCTGTAGACCGGCGCTGCGGGTTGGCCGAACGCTTCTTTCGAAAGCTCGGCGGAGAAGCGCTCCGCGGCCGTGTCCAGCAGCGGGCAGTGCGAAGGGCCCTTCATCGCGAGCATCGTCGTCATCCGCGCGCCCGCGGCATCCAGCGCAGTCTTCGCCTCCTGAAGTTCGCCGAGCAGACCGCCGAGCGTCGCCTGCGTTTCCGAAAGGTGGTTTGCGATGAACACGTTAGAATACGGTGCGATCGACGATTCTATCTGCTCCAGCGTCATCCCCACGACGGAGAGCATCCCGCCCGTGCCGGGCGGCACCGCGCCGTCCATGATCGCGCCGCGACGCCTGACGAGCGAAGCGCCCTGTGCGTCTTGCAGCACGCCCGCAGCGGCAAGCGCGGTGTATTCGCCGAGCGAAAGCCCCGCGTATGCGTCCGCTTTGACGCTTTCCGACGCCAGCGTGCGCAGTGCCGCGAGCGAATGAGTGTAGATCGCGGCCTGAATCACCGCGCTTTCCTCCATGCCTTCGCCCTTGAAGCAGGCGGCTTTCAGGTCAATTCCGGCGCCCGTTTCGCAGCGATCGAAGACTTCGCGGTAACGGCCATAGGATAGATATAAGTCCGACCCCATACCGGGCGCTTGCGAGCCCTGTCCGGGAAATAAAAATGCCGTCTTCATGCGTTTGCCTCCAGACTCGTGATCGCGCGATTCAGCGTGGCTTTGACTGCGGCGGGATCAAACAGCTCGCGCACGATCTCGCCCGCAGGCTGGATCCGCTCGCACATGCAGGCGCATTGTCCCGCCATGAACGAACCGCGCTCCTTGTCGCCGTGCAGCACGGCGCGCATCAGCGATCCTTCGCCGAGTCTTTCGACCGCGGCCGCGCCGTCCGGCCCGTATTCCGCGCCCGCAAGCTCGCGCTGCAAGGGGCTTCTGAGCACGCGCACGGGATGCCCCGTGATGCGGCCCGTGACCTTGCTGTCGATATCTTTTGCGCGGATGACCCTCTCCTTATACTCCGCGTGTGCGGTGCACTCCTTGGCAAGGATGAAACGTGTGCCGACCTGTACACCTGCGGCTCCCAAGCAGAAGGCCGCCGCAACGCCGGAGGCATCGAAGATTCCGCCCGCCGCCACGACCGGGATGTTCACGCTGCGCACGATATCCGGCCAGAGTACCATGCTCGTGAGTTCGCCGATGTGCCCGCCCGCCTCGCATCCTTCCGCGATCACGAAATCCGCGCCCATGCGCTCCATGAGCATCGCGAGCGCACGACTCGCCACCACGGGCGCAACGACACAGCCCGCCTCTTTCCAGCGCTTGACGTACGCGTCCGGATTACCCGCGCCCGTGATGACCACGGGGATCTTCAGGTCGTAGACCAGCTCGGCAATCTGCGAAACGTAGGGGCTCAAAAGCATGACGTTCAAGCCAAACGGCTTATCCGTCTCCTCGCGCAAGTGCTTCACCTGCGTTTCCACCCATTCCGGCGGCGCGTTGCCCGCGGCGATCACGCCAAGACCCCCCGCCTCGGAGACCGCGGCCGCGAGGTGCGCATCCGAAACCCAGGCCATACCGCCCTGAATCAGCGGGTACCGCGTGCCGATGAGCCCGCAGATCGTGCCGGGGTAGCTCATTGCTGCTTTCCTTCGAGGTGCTTGACGAGTTCGCCGACGGTGTGAATGTCGCCCACTTCTTCTACGGGAACCTTGATACCGGTCTCTTTTTCAAGGTTGATGAGCATCTCTACCATGTCCAGCGAGTCCATCGAGAAATCCTCGATAAAGCGGCTTTCCATCGTGATCGCATCGCGATCGAGATCCAGCTGATTCATAAGGCTTGCGATAATTTTTTCCTGCATGTTATTTGTTCTCCTTTTTGTTTTGTATGGTCCAATCGATCACCGCTCCGCCGCTGGTTAAGCCCGACCCAAAGCCGACGATGGCCACGCGCTCGCCCGCGGAAAGCCAACCGGACTCCCATGCATCGCAAAGCGCGATCGGGATCGAGGCGGAGGATGTATTGGCATAGGTTGCGATATTGACAAAGAACTGTTCGCGCTCAAACTTCATCGTGCGAATCACGAAATCGATGATCTTCTCGTTTGCCTGATGCGGCACGATTCTGTCGATCGGGCGGTCCGTGCAGCGCGCGGAAAGCTCATGAAGCGTATTCTCCAGCACGGCGACGGCGTAGGTAAACACGTCCGCGCCCTTCATGCGGATGGATTCTCTCTTTGGATCAGCCGCGCCCGTAAACGGCGTGCCGCGCTCCTCTTTCTTGACCACGATCACGTCGTCGAGATCCGGCGTTGCTGAGAGAATCGGGTGTAAAAGATGCGCCGTCTCGCTGCGTCGGAGCACCACCGCGCCCGCGCCGTCGCCAAAGAGCACACAGGTGGCACGATCCGTCCAGTCGCAATACCTGGTCATGAGTTCACTCGCGACCACGATGGCGACATCCTTTTGCAGCGAGTCCATCAGCGCGGCCGCCGTCACGAGCGCGTAGACAAAGCCCGTGCAGCCCGCGGAGACGTCCATCGCCGCGCAGACGGGAACGCCGAGCGCTCTTTGCACGCGCCCCGCGAGCGAAGGGGTCAACTCGTCCCCCGTGATCGTGCACGCGACGATAACGCCGACGTTCTCCGGCGCCTCGCCGGACATCGCGAGCGCGTCTTTTGCCGCGGACACCGCAAGTTCTGTTGCAGTCTCTTCCACCGCGACATGGCGGGAGCGGATGCCAGTGCGTTTGCTGATCCATTCGTCGCTGGTCTCCACAAGCGTTTTGAGTTCGTCGTTTGTGACGACCTTTTTGGGCACGCATTTGCCGATACCCGTAATTGAAACCGGTGCTAACATCTTCTATCACCTCTTCTGCAAAAACTCGTTCCAGACCCAAGCGCGGCTGTTGTCACTGCCATCTCATATCCAAATATTTCTGCTGCCGCTGCTCGACCAATCGCTCCGGCGGGAGCGTTGTAAGCCGCTTGAGCGCGTTTCGGATCGCTTTCTTGACCGCCTCGGCGCTCTCCTCCATATGAAAGCGGGAATATCCCTCCGGCTCACGGATGATGCTGTCCACAATGCCGAAACGCTTGAGATCGCCCGCCGTGAGCTTCAGATTTTTCGCCGCCTCGGAGGCGAGCGAGCTGTCCTTAAATAGGATCGACGCCGCGCCCTCCGGCGAGATCACCGAAAAATAGCTGTTTTCGAGCATGATCAGCCGATCCGCCAGCGAGAGCGCGAGCGCGCCGCCGCTGCCGCCTTCGCCGATGATGATCGAGATGCACGGCGTCTTCACGGTTGCCATTGCGCGCAGGTGCTCCGCTATCACGCGTCCCTGGCC
>CAYPEV010000153.1:0-6276 GCA_964409605.1 uncultured Christensenella sp.
CAACACCCTGACACAAAGCGCAGTCCTGGTCGAAGACAAGCTCTTTGCCACGCTCGATCCCATCGTGCGGAAGATCACGCTGCCAAACGGCACGGAATGCCTGCTTTCGGACACGGTAGGATTCATCAACAAACTCCCGCACGATCTGGTCAACGCGTTTCGCTCCACGCTGGACGAGGTCAACGACGCGGATCTCGTGCTGCACGTGGTGGATAGTTCGAGTGATTATTTCGAGGTGCAGATGCGCGTGGTCGAGGAGGTCTTGTGCTCCCTCGGCGCGCTGGACACGCCAAGGATCGACGTATACAACAAGATCGACAAGCCGGAAGCCAAACCGAGAAACGGCGTCGCCATCAGCGCCGCGACGGGCGCGGGAATCGACACGCTCCTGCACGCGATCGAGGAAGCACTCGCAAAGACACAGGTGCGGCTGGAGGTCGTGGTGCCTTATGACAAGCATGGCGCGATGCAGATGATCCGCCAGAGCGCGACTATCCTCGCGGAAGCGCACGAGGAGGACGGCACACACTTGACGCTGCTGCTCAACGAGAGCGAGATCTGGCGCATCAAAAAGGCGATTTCGGGATAAGCCAACACAGCGCAATCACCACAAGAGACACCATTGACTCGTATTGCACGAAACGAATAAAAAAGCCTACGGTATCAAAAACCGCAGGCTTTTTGCGTGAAAAGAGAGAATCCGGAACTCCGGTCAATAGTCGAGGATCGGGAGGATGAGTCGCGAAGGATGCAGCGCATCGTGAAATACTTCCTGCTCCGCAGAACGCATCTCCACGCCGATTGACACGTCCTCACCTGTGCCGAGATTGCGCGCATAGAGCGGATGCGCGCCGCTGGAAACCTGCAGGCGGATGCGGTGCCCGGGTTGGAAACAGTATGCGGCTGGCGAAAGATCGATCTGGATGGAATGGACACCCGCTTCATCGGGTAGCGTCGAGCCCGGCGAAAGGCGGATCAAACCGTCGCAGATGTTGAGCGATGTCCTGTTGTCCGTCGCAACATCGCAAAGGCGCGCAAAGAAGTCCGTATTCGCATTCGAGGAACGTACGAACAGGGTCACCGAGACGCTGCCCATGACGGTGATGTATTCGCTCAGCGGCTCGCTCGTGAACACCAACACATCCTTTCGCGATTCAACGGCGCGATTATCCTTGGCGCCGCCGCCTTCGATGATCGCACCGCCGATACTCGGCGTCGGATTCGCAGGATCATATCGAAAGCAGGATGGTTCAGCTGAAGCCTTGGCTGTCCTTACTAGTTTTCCGCCGGATGCCAGAAAGAGGGAAGAAGCGGCGGATTCCGGCGGCCATGACGGCAGATCCACCCATCGCTGTATACCCATGACAAACACGCGAACGGGCGATGGACGCAGCGCGGCAAGATTACCCTTCAAATACGCATCATACCAGCGAAAACTCTCCTGAAAACCGGCTTTCATGCCGTTGATCTCGGCGTGTGTCCATGGCCCGATCATCAGATACGGGTTCTTGTCTGCCTCCCGCAGCGCGGCGTAATCGCGCAGCTGATCCGTGAGGAAGAAGTCATACCAACCATCGACAAAATGGACAGGAGCTTCGATATCCTTCACCTGCGCGGAAAAGTCTGTGGCGGCCCAGAATGCGTCCTGCGGGTTGTCGTGATTCAACACATCCTGAAAGAACGGCAGCTCGCAGCCTGCCGTAATCTGATCCGCTGTTCCGGCTGGCAGATGCCGCGCGCCTTCCTGCAATACCGCGTCCTGTTGCTTGCGCGCTTTCTGCGCTTCCTTGGGAGACGATTTTGCATTTGTCACATATGTGGAATAGCACCAACTCAGCAGCGTGAATAAGCGCACCACGCCGCCGGAACGAAACACGTTGTAGATTCGGGAGGCGGACATCTGCGGAACCAGCGCTTTGAGATAGGGCGGCGCGCCCGCGCCCAACGCAAGCTGCGCATAGCCCCAGTAGCTCAGACCGTACATGCCGACGGAGCCGCTGAACCAGGGCTGTTCGGAAATCCATTTCAACGTGGCAAGGCCATCTTCGCGCTCGTTGTGAAACGGCTCAAAATCACCGCCGGAGCCCCAACGTCCACGACAGTTTTGGTAGACGACCTGATAGCCGCGTTCCGCGATCACCTGCGAGATGAAGTCCGGCGTTTTCCCGCGGAACGAGTACGGGTCGCGCACGAGGATAATCGGCAGGGACTCGCCGCCGACGGGTGCGACGCGATTGGCTAGCAGCACCGCGCCATCCGGCATCGGAATTTTCAGATCGGGCTGAAACTCCAGCTTGCGATGCGTCGCGGGCGGCAGAGAGAGGATCAGGGACATCAAGCGCGATAGAAATGACATATTGATTTCTCCCTTTCAAAAAACATGAGGATTGCGCGATGGAATGCGTTAGGAAGATGAATCGATCGACGTGAAATTCTGACTGCTGGGGACGCACGCATAGGAACCGGAAAACCATGCAAAATCCGAAAAAGCCGCCCTTCGGGGCGGCTTTGCTGCTCACGTTGACTGTTACTGGAACGCGTGCGGCTGCGCGTCGCTCGGCATGCGCCAGTCTCCGCGCGGAGAGAGGGCGACGTTGCCGATGCGCGGGCCATCCGGAATGCAGTTGCGCTTGAACTGCTGGGAGAAGAAACGGCGGATGAACAGCGCGTACCATTTTTCGATGGTTGCGTCTTCATAATCCCCGTCAAAAGCGTATTTCGCGACGCGGATGATCTTCTCCCTGCCCGCGCCGCGACGGAGCAAGTGGTAGAGGAAGAAATCGTGCAGCTCGTAAGGCCCTACGATATCCTCCGTCACCTGCGCGATCTCGCCGTCCTTCGGAGGGAGCAGCTCCGGACTGACGGGCGTATCGACGATGTCGAGCAGCACTTCCTTCAGCGCGTCGTGAGACTTGCCAGCGATAAAACGTAGCATCGCGCGGATCAGCGTCTTGGGCACATCCGCGTTCACGCCGTAGTTGGACATATGATCGCCGTTAAACGTCGCAAACCCGAGCGCGAGTTCGCTCAGGTCTCCCGTGCCGATGACGAGGCCTCCGTGCATGTTCGCCAAGTCCATCAGCACCTGCGTGCGCTCGCGTGCCTGCGCGTTTTCAAACGCCGCGTCGTGCACATCCATGGAATGTCCGATATCAAAGAGGTGACGTCTGACGCTCTCGCTGATGTCGATCTCCTGCATGGAGATGCCGAGCGCGCCGCAGAGCTTCTCCGCGTTCGCGCGCGTGCGGGCGCTCGTGCCGAAGCACGGCATCGTGACCGCGACGACATCCTCCGCGGGACGCTTCAGGATCGCGAGCGTTTCGCGGCTGACGATCAACGCCAGGGTGGAGTCCACGCCGCCGGAGACGCCGATGAGCAGCTTCTTTGCGCTTGTATGGCGGATGCGCTGCGCGAGGCCGTGGCTCTGGATCGCGAGCACCTGGTCAAACCGCGCTGCCGCGCTTGCGCTCGTATCCGGGATGAACGGCGTCTTCCAGAATGCGCGCGTGAGTTTTGTTTCGGTGACGTCCATCGAAAACGGGATCCGCATGACGTCGGTATTATCAAACAGCTTTCGCGCAAAGCGCCTGCGCTCGCGTGAGAGAAACTCCAGATCGACCTCGCTGACGCAGTAACCCGCGCCGAATGGCGGGGCTTCCGCGAGCATCGTTCCGTTTTCGCAGATCATATCATGGCCGGAGAAGACCACGTCCGTGGTACTCTCGCCCGTGCCTGCGCTGCAAAAGACGTAGGCGGAGTTGGTGCGGGAACTCTGGCTCTGCACGAGCATGCGACGGTAGTCCACCTTTGTGACGGCCTCGTCGCTTGCGCTGAGGTTTAAAAGGATACTTGCGCCGCAGTCCGCCAGCAGGGTGGAAGGCGGAACGGCTGCCCAGAGATCCTCGCAGATCTCCACGCCGACGGCAAAGAACGGCATCTCGCGGCAACAGAACACGAGACGGTTGCCAAAGGGTGCCTTTTGGCCGAACAGCTCTATCTCCTCGATGGTCTCAAGCGCCGCGGCATAGGTGCGCTTTTCATAAAACTCGCCGTAGTTGCCAAGGTGCGTCTTGGGGATAACGCCCAGCACGCGCCCGTTTTGCACGACCGCCGCGCAGTTGTACAAAAGATGCCCGAACACGATCGGAACCCCGATGGCGACGAGCATGTCGCTGCCCGCGCTCGCGCGGGTGATGCGCTCCAGCGCGCGCATGGCGGCATCCGTCAGCGCGGTGCTGAGCACGAGATCTCCGCAGGTGTAGCCGACGATAGTCAGCTCCGGCAATACCAGAACCTTGACGCCGTCCGCCTCCGCGCGGTGGATCAGCGCGATGATTGCGTCCGCATTGTATTCACAGTTGGCGACCTGGATTTCCGGCGTGCCCGCCGCGACCTTGACAAATCCGTCTTTCATGCAGGTTATCTTCTCCGTTCGGTTTTGATCCTCTTCAATAGCAGGGACGGTAAAACGACTTTGTTTTTTACATGCTCATTTTATGCAATCCCGGGGGGTATGTCAATCTCGGGCAGCGGCGCATCGAGCGCAGACAGGCGGCTGTATATAGTTACGAAAATGTGAAATCCATCCGAATCGCGCACAATCGATATGTCAGGACTGATCCTTGTGATATAATGGCGTGGAAATAGCCCCAACACGCAAATTGGTTCTGCGCGGCTCGGGGGGGACGCAAGGAGAAAACAGTATGCTGACAATCGAACACCTGACCAAATGCTACGGCGGCGAAATCAAAGCCGTAGACGACCTCAGCCTGACCGTGATGCCGGGGGACATCTACGGATTCATCGGGCACAACGGCGCGGGCAAGACCACGACGCTCCGCGCGGTGGCCGGCATTCTCTCGTTTGACAGCGGAAGCATCCACGTCGACGGGAAGAGCATTGCCGAAGACCCCATCGCCTGCAAGCGGGAGATGGCGTATATTCCGGACAATCCGGATCTCTACGAACACCTGACCGGAATTCAGTATCTCAACTTTGTTGCGGATATCTACGGCGTGAGCGCGAGCGAGCGCGACGAGCGAATCCAGAAATACGCGGATGCGTTTGAGATGACGCCGCGGCTCAACGACCTGATCGGAAGCTGTTCTCACGGCATGAAGCAGAAGATCGCTTTGATCTCCGCGTTGATTCACAACCCGAAGATTCTGCTGCTGGACGAGCCGTTTGTCGGTCTCGACCCCAAAGCCGCGCATACGCTCAAGAGCTTTATGACGGAGCTTTGCGAAAACGGCAGCGCGATCTTCTTTTCGACGCACGTGCTTGAGGTTGCGGAAAAACTCTGCAACAAGATTGCCATCATCAAGAACGGCAAACTGATCGCGGCGGGCGAAATGGACAAGGTCAAGGGCGACGAATCCCTGGAAAAGCTGTTTTTGGAGTTGACGGAACATGCGTGAATTCTGGATATTGACGAAGCTGCAGGTGAGTTCCCTCTTTGGGATCAACAAAATCCTGCATATGAAGAACGCGGAGGAGAAGAAGCTCGGCAAACGTACGCTTGGGTCGCTGATTGCGATGGTGTTTGCGATGGGCTACCTGTCCGTGCTCTATAGCTATATGCTCGCCAGATCATTTCAGATGTTCGGCACGCTGCCTTCGCTGCTCGGCATCATGGCGCTGGCTGCGAGCGCGCTGATTTTGATCTTTTCGATCTTTGAAACCAAGGGCGTGCTCTTCGGCTTTGGCGATTATGACATCGTCATGAGCTGGCCGGTCGATGTCCGCGCTGTTGCCGCAAGCCGGGTATTCAGCATGTATGCGTATAATTTTGTCTACGCGTTTTTGCTGCTGCTGCCCGCGGGCGTGATCTATGCGATCATGGCGGCGCCGCCGCTTTGGTATTATCCGCTCTATCTTATGATGATACTTCTCGTTCCCGCGCTGCCGACGATCATCGGCGCGCTGCTGGGTACGCTGCTCACCGTTGCGACTGCGCGCATGAAGAAGAGCAGCCTCGCCAGCGTCGCGGTGCAGATGGTTCTGGTGTTCGGGTTGATGGTTCTCTCTATGCGCAGCGGTACGGCGTTTGAAGACCCGACGAAACTCGCGAATTTTGCGGAGGTGTTCCGCCCGATGATTCGCGGCATGTATCCGCCCGCACAGTGGTTTCAGGATGCGGTGACGCTTGGCTCCACTGCCTCCGTGCTGTGGCTGCTGCTGCTGACGATCGGTTCGATTGCGCTTTTGATCTTCTGGCTGGGCGGCAACTTCGTCTCGATCAACTCGCGCATCAAGAGCAAGCCGCGCGGCGAAACG
>CAYPEV010000154.1:0-6211 GCA_964409605.1 uncultured Christensenella sp.
AGCGTAAGCTATCGGATCTCGGAGACCGCGATCGGATATGTTTGCGATCAATCACTCCCGCCGGACACGGAAACAATCAACGGGCAGGTGGTCGACATCGTCATCAGCGCATCTTCCGAAACGACGTTCGACATGCCGCATGCGATGGATCTTCCGATCAATCTGATCCTGGATCAGCTGCGCCTCGCGTCGTTTAACAACATCTTTGTGCGCTATGCGGAGAGCGACATCGTCGAAGACGGCGTCGTCTATCTGCAGGATCCTCTGCCCGGCACGCAAGTCCTGCCGGAGATGCCTGTGACGCTGACCGTCTGCGGAAAGCCGGAGTATGCGTTTGTGTCTGATATTGCGTTTAATCTGACGATTGAAAGCAGCGGAACAAAGGTCATGGCCGTAGTGCAGGAAACCTATAACGGCCTCGCCTATTACCGTATTCTATATGAAGCAACCCTGGAGAAAGGCGACAAAGTGCCGATCTCGTTTACCGCAACGTCCGACATCGAAGGCACGCGCGAGGTAGTCCTGTTCAGCGACGGCGCGGTGGTCAAGCAGCAGGACTTCACGTTCGCGGCGAAAGGATCCTGACGCGCCATGCAGGGAAGAATCATTCGAGGCATAGGCGGATTTTACGACGTACTGCTCACAGGCGGCGAGACCGTGCGCTGCAAGGCGCGCGGGCGCTTTCGCAACGAAGGCGTGACGCCTATGGTCGGCGATATGGTTGAGGTCTCGATTCCAGAGACGGGGTTCGCCTCGCTGGACGAAATTCTCCCGCGCGCAAACGCGCTTTTGCGCCCGCCGGTTGCGAACATCGACCTGTTGATCATCGTGCTCTCCGCGAGCGTACCAAAGCCGGATTTTTTGCTGGCGGACAAGCTCCTGATCCAGGCAGAAACGCTCGGCATCGAGCCGCTGCTTGTGCTCAACAAGCTTGACGATGCAAAGCAGGAGATCCGCGACGAATTTGCGACAGATTATGCGGCGTTTCGCACATTATTTGCTTCCTCCCGTACGGGGGAAGGGATTGACGCGCTGAAAGCCGCGCTGACCGGACGCGTGTCCTGCTTTGCGGGGCAATCCGCCGTGGGAAAATCCTCGCTTCTGAACGCGCTTTTCCCGCAGCTCGACTTGGAAACAGGCGAACTTGCAAAGCGGACGGACCGCGGGCGGCACACGACAAGGCAGGCAGAGCTCTGGCCGTTTCTCGGCGGCGCGGTGCTGGATACGCCCGGCTTTTCGCTCTTCGAAATGAGCGAGCTTACGCAGGAGGCGCTGAACGCATGCTATCCGGAGTTTTCCGGCGCTGCATCGGAATGCCGTTTTTCCGGCTGCCGGCATATGGCGGAGCCGGACTGCGCGGTCAAGGCGCTGCTGGAAACGGGTCAGCTTGCAAAAGGCCGTTATCTGCGCTATCAGGAGATCTTGAAAGAGATCGAGGAAAAACGCAAACACCGGTATGACTGACCGGTTTTTACACTATATAAATTATAAAATTCCCCTGTGTAACAGGCAAAGGAGTGCTTTACAATGATCAAGATAGCGCCTTCCATCTTGGCGGCGGACTTTGGCAACCTCGGACGCGATGTCGCGTCGCTATCCGGCTGGCATGCGGACTGGCTTCATTTCGATGTGATGGACGGACATTTCGTGCCAAATCTTTCGTTTGGCCCGCCCATCCTCTCCTCCATCCGTCCGCTGACAAAACTGCCGATCGACGCGCACCTGATGGTGGAAGAACCCGCCCGCTTTATTCCGTGGTTCATTCAGGCCGGCGCGGATATCATTACCATCCATGTCGAGGCGGAAAAGCACCTGCACCGCGCGCTGCAGCAGATTCACGAGGCAGGGCGCAAAGCGGGTGTCGTGCTCAATCCCGGTACTCCGGCGATTGCGGCAAAGGAGATCCTGCCGTATTGCGATCTCGTGCTGGTCATGTCCGTCAACCCCGGCTATGGCGGGCAGAAGTTCATCCCGGAGTCGCTGGAAAAGATCGCCGACCTGCGGCAGATGATTGACGCGCGCGGACTCACCACCGAAATCGAGGTGGACGGCGGCATCAACCCCGAAACGGCGCAGCTTTGCATCGACGCGGGAGCGACGGTGCTCGTCGCAGGCAGCGCAGTTTCTCAGGCAGACGATCCCGCGGCGATGATCCATTCCCTTCGCTGCGGCCGATAAGTTCTTATCCTTCATGCAAAAAAATGAGCCGCAAGGCTCATTTTTGTTTGATCGGGGACGCGATCTGACAGCTATTCTTCGCTTTTCAGCAAGGTTGACAGCAGCTGCACATACAGTGTTTCGGATTCCTTCTCCCAGTTGACGCGCATACGCTGCGCCATATCGCGCGTTGCGACGCGGAGCGTGAGCTCCATCACCGCCGCGCTGTTCTCCAGCGCCCGCAGATGCACAAGATATCCGCCGGATGGCAGTTCTTCCATGTCCGAGACGATCTGGGTCTGCAGCAGCATCTCCTCCCTGTGCTCGCTCGCGTAGCGTTCCAGCCGCTCGCGCAGCGATACGGGAAGGCTCTCGACAAACTGATCCAGCACATCCGCCCCGCGCACGGAAAGGCGGTAAGCCTGGCCAAACGCTTTCGGAAGCGCCGCGATAAACGCGTCCTCCTCCAGTTCGTGCATGCATGCCTGATAGTCAAAGAAACTCATCGTGTCGTTTTCCACCATGACACGATAGAGCTGCTCCCGCGTGATATCCACTTTGGAAGCGCGCAAATAATAGAGAATTGTCAGTTTGTTCTTCGTTACGCCTTGTGCAAAAATCGGCATGTCACGCCTCCTTTCACTTGCTTGCCAGCGCGGATGCGTCAGGAAATCAGCGCCTCCGCAATCAGCCGCGCTGCATCCTCGACATAGCAGCCGCAGGGCCTCCGTTCATAATAGTCCTTCGTGCGCGCCTCCGGTTCGCCGCCGGAAGCGGTCTCGGTGTCGATCAGCAGGTCGCGGCAGATGATGGAATGGTTCTTCTCGCGAAAACGATCCGCAAGCGCGCGGACGCGCGCATAGAGCGCGCTCTTCTCCTCCTTGGCCTTCGGGTCGCTGTAGCCGTTTATCAGCCCTTCGATCATAAACATCGCGCTGACGGCGCCGCACACTTCGCGCATGCGGCCCATTCCGCCGCCGAAGGTGGAGGCGATTCGCGCGGCCTGCTCCCGCGTTAGCCCCGTTTCCTCGCAGAACGCAAGCAGCACCGCCTGCGCACAGTTATAGCCTTCTTCAAACTCCCGTTTGGCCAACAGGCCTTTTTCTGTCGGTTGCATCGTCGCTCTCTTTTCGATTCGTCGTTCAAAGAATCATACCATATTATGATGCGCGCTGTCTAATCGCGGTGAAGTAATTTTATCTCGCTGCACAAAAAACGCCGCAAGCGTTACCTTGCGGTTTCGCGTGCGGCGTTTGATTCTTATCGTGAAACGACTTTGGGGACAATCAATCAACCATAAAATCGACAAACGCAGCCGGAGCGGATGAACCGTTGACGTAGATCTCAACCCGATATTGTCCGGATGGCGCTACATTCGCCAGTTCAAACGAACCGAAGATGTATACATCCGTCGCTCCTTGCGGGTCCAGGTCAAAGGAGTCTACCACATTTCCGTTTGTGTCATACCATACATACGTCAGGACGGTATCGGCCTGCGTGTTGCGCAAAATAGAGGAAACGTACCACGTACCTGTCGCGGGAACGGTTGCGATCGAATCCACAGGCATGCCGTTCGCGTCGATGTTGCTCGTCATGTGCGTGTCTTCCAGGTAAGCGGTCGTCGCATCAGCCGCCGTTACCGCGGCAGCAACCACGACAAATTTCACGGTCGCGTCGGGTTCTTCGCGGTCACCGATAAAGTATTGAACCTGGTAATCGCCCTCAGGCAGGAGGCCGGACGGCTCGTAATTGGAATAGATGTAACGATCGGAGATATCCCCGCTGTCCACGGTAATCTCACCCATCGCCTGGTTTCCGGTCACATACGTCCATACGATCCGAATCTGCGTGTTGTCGGGCGCGCTGAGAAGTTTTGCCGAAGTGTACAGCATCGCCGCGTCCGCGGGAAACGAGACGACCTCTTCCCCGGGTTTGCCCTCTGCATCCACACTGTTGGTCATGATAGCGTCTTCAATTTTCGCCGTGCTGAAGCTAAAGCTACATCCCGTCGCAAAAACGGCGAGAGCCAACACGAAAGCTATGGTGATAAGGCGTTTGTTCGATTTCATAACGGCTCCTTTCTTGCCTACGGTTTACACAGGCCCCCATATTCTGTTTATGAAATACAACACCGCCCAGCATCCAGCGGGCGGCGCGATCGCTCTTGCAGGCAAAGGCCATGTTCGCGTCTGCAAGATCACTATATGATGAAACAGAATTTTGTTCTGTGACATTATCATATCATAGTGTTGTTCAATTTGATAATATTATTTCACATGTCAATTTATTGTATCCGCAGAAAAAGCCCCTAGGCTTATTCGCGGCGCACAATGCCGCATTAAGGCCTCCTGCTCCAGAGCATCTGGTTCTGCTCGAAGAAATACCCCATACGCCCCGTGCTGTTGAGCCACGAAAGATAGGAGCGCACCGTGCTGCCGACGAGCACATATTGCTCGATGCTCATCGCGAGTCCGAACGCTTGAAACAGCTGTTGCAGGATGGATTCAAACGGCAAAGGCACGATGCAGATCTTGAAAATCGTCTCTGCGATTTCATGCACCTTGTCGATGTTTTTCTGCGCAAGCGGGCTGATGTTCCCGGTAGCCGCCGCGTGCGCCGGGATGAACACCCTTGCGTCGAGCATCTTCACGGTCTCAAGTGTGCGAAGGTACGCTTCCACATCATACACAAATGTGATCTGATATTTTTCCAGCGTTTCCGCGCTGGAGAGGCAGTCCGCAAGATAGGCGGCGCCGTCGTTGCTGACGTATCCCACCATATCGAAAAAATGCCCCGCCAACGGAAGAATCCGTAAGCCTGTTGGCATCGATTCCGGCGTGAGCTCGTCCGCCTCGCTCTCCTGCGCCATCAAAAACTTATGCCGCAGGCTTTGCGGCGGAAAGCCGCCATAGAGGAACGACGGCTCCAGAATCGGATGCCGTGTAAAATCCCGCTCAATTCCGGGCGCAAAGATATCGCATCCGGTCTGGGTCTGCAGGTATTTGTTGCCGCCGATATGATCAGCGTTGGAGTGCGTGTTGTAGATCGCGCGAAGACGCCAGCCGTTCGCGTCCAGAATCTGGCGGATCTTGCGTCCCGTCTCCTTGTCGTTCCCGCTGTCGATGAGGCATACATCGCCTTCTTCAAGCTTCACAAGCCCGATCTTTGCGGGACTTTGGATATAGTAGCAGTTTTCTGTGACCTGAACCAGTTCGTACATGTTTTTCTCCGCTTAATGATAATCCTTATAGCAGTGCTGCATGATTCATTCCATCTCTACAAAAGCAAATCTCCTGATATCGTAATCACCGCGTTCCCGCCGATCCAGATCGTGCTGTTGCCGTCGATCCTGCTGTAGATGCGCGATGGCTTCCCCATCGTCTCCCCTTGTGTGAACGTGTTCGTGGCGTCGCTTCCAATCAGCTGCTGGGCATGCAGATAGTATGTCAGCGAAGCATTGGAGGTGCCGGTTGCAGATTCCTCGTCGATGCCAAACAGCGGAGCAAAGTTTCTGCAATACGCGGTCGGGGTTTTCTCCCGCGGGCAGAAGAACATATGGACGCCGACAATGCCAACTTGTCTGGTGAGCCGAATGACCTCTTCGCGGTTCTGAACTGCGTGATCCAGCGAGTCCTTTCTGCAGACTGGCAATAGAATATCCGAAAGACCGACCTTGACGATAGCCGGCTGTATTCCTGTAACCCGGTCTGATTCATCCAACCCATAAGCCGCATATACGCTCGATGATTCTTCTTCCGTCAGCATCCTGACCAGCTCGCCCTGCGGCATCTCCAGCCATATTTTGTTTGTCTCCACAGCGACGCGCAGATCTCCCGATTTCGTTTGCGCGACAGCGCTCCCGCACCCGATCTTTCGCTGTTCCCGCAGAACGCTAAACGCGGAAATCGTCGCATGTCCGCAGAGCGGCACTTCGCCTTCCGGCGTAAAATAGCGGAGTTGATAGACGTTTTGATCCAGCTTCTTTACAAACGCCGTCTCGGAATGCTTGAGTTCCGCCGCGATCTTCTGCATGAGGATATCATCGGGAAAGGAT
>CAYPEV010000155.1:0-6200 GCA_964409605.1 uncultured Christensenella sp.
AGGCTCCTGCGGAGCAAGCTGAAAAACAGCGAGAGCTTACACACATCAAAACCGCACCCTACCAGGGGTGCGGTTTTGACTAGGGGGTCGACTGTCAGGAGGAAAGAATGTCCCTCAAAAGCAATGTCCGGCCTCTTGCACCAGAAAAAATAACTAGATAACCACATTTCGTCCGGAGTGCTTCGCTTGATACAGCTTTTCATCCGCGCGGTGCAGCAGCATCCTCGCGGAGAGCTGGAAATCATGCTTCTCCACGCTCTGCACGCCAAAGCTGCAGGTCAGATTCAGCGCGCTGTTCTCCAGCGGGAATCGCTCGCTCATAATCGCGACACGGATGCGGTTTGCGATGCGAACCGCCGTCGCGTAATCCACCCCCGGCAAACAGATGATAAACTCATCCCCGCCATAGCGCGCAACCCAGCGATCCGCCTTGCGAACCTTCTTTTCGATCAGCTGCGCTACGTGCTGGAGCGCGAGATCCCCGGCCAGATGCCCGTAGTTGTCGTTCACGCGCTTGAACTGGTCGATATCCGCAAAGATCAGCGAAAGCGGCTGCTCCTGCTCATAAGCCGCATTCAGCGCGGCGGGCAGGAATTCATCGATATAGCGTCGGTTATATAACCCCGTCAGCGTATCTTTATAGACCATATTGCCGACCGCGCCGGAGAGGTATTGCTCCGCGTTAAAGCCAGCGCCCGAAGCGCCGGAGACAGCGGACAGCACACGGCCGCGCGGCTGAATCATCTCCAGCGTGCAATTCTCCCCCGCGATTCTGATCGGAACGCGCGTGACGCTATACGCGCTCTGGTCCGTATCGCTCAACGCGCTTCTACCGCGCTGTACCGCGGGTTTTGTCTGTTCCACACGTTCTTGAATCGCTGCGCCGTCCTTGCAATCATCGCACGCGGAGGAAAACAGCGTCTCCCCGTCCTCCAGGCGGACGATGCGGACGCCGAAGCAAAGCTCCTTCAAGAAAGCGGCTTTTCTGATCGCTTCTTCCAGATGATCAAACATCAACACCGCACCAACCTCTCTTTCCGCGAGAATCACTTCGGCTGCACACCCGGTCGCATCAAGGCGATTCGATTGGCAAAAGCATACATCTTTGCATCACCATCCGGAAAAGGGATGTCATGAAACTTCACTAAAATGATTTGAAATTTGTTCTGCGCCGTCTTCCCGTAGCTCCATGATAAGAAAAGCACCCAATTCTGTACGGAAAGTACTTAAAAGTGATAAATTTTATGAGAATCGGTTCATTTTCCTGTGTCAAAGCATTTATAATCATAACTATGGTTATCGCCAGACGATTCCTTCTTAAAGAGGAATACGCTCCCTATATAGAAAGAGTGCCGTCCGCTTTGGATATGGCGGCCGTTTTCCTTCGCGTAAACGTGCGCAAAAGCGTTCTTGACATCAAAAGCGCATTTTATGACATGCGCCCGCGGCAGGGCGAAAAAAGGGGTATCATGCAAGCAAGGGTCAAAAAAAGAATCTGTACGGAAGGTTGCGCAGCGCCGGTCTGGTCCGCAGCGGAAGGGACGGCGCAAGAATGACGATGCATATCTTCATCTGCGACGACAGCGCCGAGCATTGCTCGCTCTGTAAAAAAACGCTGGCGCACCTTTCCGGAAGGAACGATGTGCATGTCAGCATCAAAAGCTTTTCCTCCGGCGAGGCGCTGCTGTTTGCGGCGGAGGATGCATATGCTACGCTGGATCTCATCTATCTGGATATCCGCATGCCGGGACTGAACGGACTTGAAACCGCAAAGCGCCTGCGTGAAATCGGCTATCTGGGCGACATCGTGTTTTTTACCGCCACGCCGGATTTCGCCATCGAGGGCTACGACGTCAGCGCGCTGCACTATGTGGTCAAGGACCGGACCACCGCCGAGAAATTCGAGGAGATCTTCCTCCGCGCCTGCGCGCGCAAGCAGCGGCGCGAGAGCGAGGTGCTCGTGCTCACGTGCGCGGGCGAGAGCCGCTGTGTGCCCGTGGAGGATATCCGCTATTTTGAGATTCAGCAGCGCATCGTCACCGTGTATTATGGCAGCGAGCGGTTTGAGTTTTATTCCACGATGATGCGTTTGGAAGAACAGCTCTTTGAAAAAGGCTTCGTACGCACCCACAAATCCTTTCTGGTCGCAAAGCGGTTCATCCGCAGCATCGACAGCAGCCGGGTGCTTTTGGATACTGGCGAAGAGCTGCCCGTCGGCAAGCGGTACTATGCCGAAAGCCTCGCCAGCATCGGAGCCGCGAGTTAACGATCTTCCGAAAACATCTCGTGCAGCCGCACGCCCCTGCAAAAACGAAGCTTTCCAACGCCACAAGAAACACGCGAGGAACGCGAGCATGAAACGAACGCTCTTCAATTCCATAGCCGCACTGCTGCTGGCGATTCTGCTGGCCTGTTTCACTCTGCCCGCTTCCGCACATGCCGCAAGCCAGGAGAGCGAGGACAACCACACCGACACATATGACTACTGCCTTCGCGCGCACGATGTGACCATCGGCCTGAGCGAATTTGACGGAAAGACACGCGCGGAGCTGGAAAGCGAAATCATCGCAGCCTCCGCGTTTGATTTTCTGATTCGCAATACCGCAAACCCAAGCGGGGTGTTTGTTCCGATTACCGAGGGCTATTCGGTCGATTTTTCCAGTCTGCAGGATTCTGCGTCTTCCGGCGGGTATATGATTACCGTGACGCTGCCCGCCATCACGATGAGCACTCCGTCTGTCGTGACCTTCCGCGTATTTGTGGTGGACGATCTGCCGCATCCGCGCGGCGTGCTCTACACATTTGAGAGCGGAACGAGCGGGCATGCGCTGCCCGCCGGCGTTTTGGCGCAGCTGCCTGCGGCGGAGAACATCCTATCCGGCACGAGCGTAGCCCCCGAAACGGCGTTTCCCTCCGTGCGGGACGGCGCGGGCGAATGGACCTTCTCCGGTTGGTCGCCGGAGCAGATCCACCTCTCGCAATCCGATGTTACGTTCACGGGAACGTGGCTCTGGACGGCGCTGCCCGTCTATACGGTTTCCTATACGTTCGTCAGCGGCACAAGCGGACGCGCGCTGCCCAGCGGCGTGCTCGCCAAGCTGCCAATGCCCTCTTCAGGCGTAGAGGGCGATGTATGCACACCGCAGGAATCGTTCCGCGCGTTTCATATGCTTGAGGGAACCTGGCGTTTTTCCGGTTGGGACAAAGCAAGCCAGACGATCACAGACCAAAACCTGACGTTTGTCGGCGCGTGGCGCTGGCACGAAAACCGCGTCGTCGTCACGCCGGCATCCGCAACTAGCCCGATGCCGGAGACTACTCCGACGCCGGAGACTACCCCAACGCCGCAGCCTTCGCTGGCTCCGACCAGCGAGCCGACCGCTTCGCCGGAAGCAGCACCGATTGTTCCGGTTCAACCGCCGAATACGCCGCCGGGTATCACGGCAGAAGGAGGAGTAAAGATGGTTCTCGCCACCGGATTATCCGCACTCGTCGCCACACAGGCGTTCGCAATCGGCTCCGACCTCAGAGTGCTCAAGTGGTATCGCGCAAAGAAGGAAGCGCGGAGGGCGAACGCATGAACCTGTGGCTGAACGTGCTGATCGGCGTGCTCGCCGTGGTGCTGATCGTCATGATCCTCCTTCGCATCAGCCTGAAACGTCGTCTCGAGAGCATCGACGGCGTAGTCGGCATCACCAAACGCAGCGCATACAGCGGCAAAGTCATCGGCGGCGAACTCACGAAAGTCTACCCGCATAGAAAGCAGTTCTAACGCGCGTTCTAACGCGCGTTCTAACGCGCCGGAAAAAGTCGCCCCGCGCCACAACGCGGGGCGACTTTCGTTTGGATTTGTTGGATCCTTCCAAATCGGTCCATCCGCCTACCTTGCGTGGTGAATTTGATTTCGCAAATAAATTCGCCCGCTGTATTGGCTTTTTCGCGCAAGAATATACCACTTGTGGTATATTTCTTCGTTCAAGCGGCAGGCGGTCTTTCGTTCCGGCCGATGCGGTTGAATGGTCCGTGTGCTATAATGAAATCGCACACGTTCGGACGAGAGGAGTTTGTGATGAGCGAATCTTCCCCCATTTTGGTCAGCGCATGCCTGCTCGGTGTACCCTGCCGCTACGACGGCACGGGTCAGGCGGACGCGCGCATGCTGGCCCTCGCGCAATCGCGCCGCCTCATCCCCGTCTGTCCGGAGCAGCTCGGCGGGAACCCTACCCCGCGCCCGCCCGCAGAGCGGCACGACACGCGCGTGCTCACGCGGGACGAGCGGGATGTCACCGCGCCCTACACGCGCGGCGCCGAGGAGACGCTGCGCCTCGCCCGCCTCTTTGGCTGCCGGCTCGCCGTCTTGAAGGCAAACAGCCCCTCCTGCGGCAGCGGGCAGATCTACGACGGTTGCTTTTGCGGCAGGCTTGTTCCGGGCGACGGCGTCGCGGCGGCGCTGCTCAAGCAGGCGGGTTTGACCGTGCTGAGCGAGAAGGACGACCTGACGTCTCTTTTATAATATCCGGCCGGCTGTTCTTCGTTTTGATTCGATTCATACGCCTGCTTTTGTAAATTTTTTTTGCCGCCTTCCGCCGTCGAATATCCTCTAATTGCAAGAAGTTCCAAACAGCCCGCCTTTGTGGCTGTTTTTGTTTTTATCACCAAAAAGCCCCCTGCTCCTTCGGTTCGGCGTCCCCCTGCCTGCGGCATTGCGGGCGTCCATATATTGTGCTAGTATGAAATCAGCATACAACCTGTTGCGATTCATGGATTTTTACGGCACAACAGCACACCCGGCGCTGCCCGCGGAAAAAAATCGCGGGCTATGCGCACCGAATAGAGCAGATAAGGGGCGAATACATACATGATGGAGATCATCAAGCGCAGCGGCCTTGCGGAGGCTTACGACCGGGACAAGATCACCAACGCCATACGAAAGGCGTTTCTCAGCACGAAGACGGAGATCGGCGAATCCGCGCTGGAGGCGATTACCGCCGCGGTCGAATCCCGCATTCCCCTGCTGCCGCCGCCGGTCAGCGTCGAGCAGATTCAGGACCTCGTGGAAGAGACGCTGATGCTCAAGGGCTATTTCGCCCAGAGTAAGAGTTATATTCTCTATCGCAGCGAGCGCACGCGCATGCGCGCCCAGCGCAAGAGCATCTGTGCGCTGTTTGCCGACGGCGCTGCGCTGGAGAAGATACTCGATAAGGCGCAGAACGATTTCCCGCAGGAGATGTACGAGCTCTCCCGCCTGGACGAAAAATTCCGCTCTTTTCTCAAGCCGGAGATGGGCGAAAGCGCAAAGCGCGCGGCCCTGATCCGCGCCGCGGCGGAGCTCACCACGCAGGAAGCGCCGCACTGGGAGTTCATTGCGGCGCGCATCCTCATGCACGATTTTTCCGTGGATCTCTCCCGTGCGCTGGACGAGCTGAATCTGCACAGCTATTATGAAAAAGTGCGCTATCTTTGCGAACGCGGACTCTACGGCGCGTATATTCTGGAAAGCTACTCCAAAGAAGAGCTCGACGAAGCGGAGACTTTTTTAACCCCCGAACACGACGAAAAGCTGACCTATTCGGGGTTGGAGTTGCTGCTTCGCCGCTACGTCATCCGCAGCCACAAGGGCCAGCCGCTGGAGACACCGCAGGAGATGTATCTGGGCATCGCGCTGCATCTCGCCATGCCGGAGCAAACGGATCGCCTCGTCTGGGTCAGGCGCTTTTACGACATGCTCAGCACGCTCAAGGTCACGATGGCGACGCCCACGCTCGCCAACGCGAGAAAGCCGTTCCATCAGCTCTCCAGCTGCTTTATCGATACCGTGCCGGACAGCCTCACGGGCATCTACCGCAGCATCAACAACTTCGCCCAGGTCAGCAAATACGGCGGCGGCATGGGGCTGTATTTCGGCAAGGTGCGCTCCAAGGGCAGCAGTATCCGCGGCTTTGAGGGCGCGGCGGGCGGCGTGATCCGCTGGATCCGCCTCGCCAACGATACGGCGGTCGCGGTCGATCAGCTCGGCGTGCGCCAGGGCGCGGTCGCGGTCTATCTCGACGTCTGGCACAAGGATCTGCCGGAGTTTCTACAGATCCGCACCAACAACGGGGACGACCGCATGAAGGCGCACGACGTCTTCCCCGCGGTGTGTTATCCCGATCTGTTCTGGAAAACGGTGCGCGACAACATCGAAGCTAGCTGGTATCTCA
>CAYPEV010000156.1:0-6192 GCA_964409605.1 uncultured Christensenella sp.
GCTACAGCGAGAGGATGTGCAGTGCATCCTCCCTGCACATCCTCTCGCTGTAGCGGCGTATGTTTTCCGTCTCGCTCGCAGACCTTGCCCGCTGCGCCTCGTGCCGTTGCCAGATGCGCGTCAGGATCGGAATCACCGCTGCGAGCAAAAGCAGAAAGTAGCCGATCGCCCGGCTCACGGCATGGTCGGACAATGCGGCAAGCAACGCGCCAAAGGGCAGAAACACGACCGGCCAGAGCAGCAGTTCGCCGCGCTGAATCCGGTCATTCTTGACGTTTTGGATATAGCGATTCAGGCATTCGCGGCAAACCCCGCGATAGATCACGCCGAAAAACGCTTCCCTGTCGCTGAAGCGCGCATAGGCAAACGCATATTCCGCGGCGCCGCCGCACAGATGGCATTTGATCTGGATCGGTTGCTCCAAGATGCACTCCTTTGCAGATGCGGTATCGGTCCCTGTTGCCAATCCGGTTTTGATTACGCTTGATTCATGTATTTTACGTTTCTAATATATCATAAAACTCACTGGCATAATCGAATCATTTTCGAATAAATGTAAAATTTACATTTACCCGAGCTCCAGCTGCACAAAAGCGCGCGGGATCTCCCGCGCGCTGCGTTGTTTTGCCTGCGTTTTCGTGTTTGGCATCGCCTGAATATGCGGACATTGATACGTTATCGCCGCGTGATCACGTGCGCCGTGATGGCGAGCACCAGCGCGATCACGGCGCTGCGGTGCGCCCACAGCATCGCCGGCGTGCGCTTCTTCGCCTTGAAGAGCACGACGCCGAGCGCAACCGTCACGGCCGCAAGCGCTGCGGCAAGAATTCCCGTGACCGGTACCCATTTGAACACGATTTGCAGAACAACGTGCGCGACCACCAACGTTGCCGCACCAAAGCCAAAGAAGCGATGGTTTTTCACGAGGAACTTCATGACGGTCGTGTAGCCCTGCTTAAATTTGTTCTCCTTGGGCAGCCGCATCACCCATTTGCGATTGATGAACTTGACCACAAAATTGAAAATTGCGAGAATGAACAGCGCGGCGGCCAGAACGCCCATCCAATTGCCGAGTTGGTTCATAGAGTCCTCCTCACATCTGCAGTTTCTGGAATAAACGTACCATGTTACGGAGAATCGGGCAATAGTACGCGTAAAATTTAAAAAAACTTACAATATCTGTCAGATTTTTACGTGTAATATAGATATATGGGTTGAGAATTCTCAAAACCGTACAGGAGGTTCCATCATGGATGCTGTCACCGATCTGCTCCGGCGCGATCCTGAACGCGCGCTGAATCAGATGCTCAGCGCGTATACGGGCCTGGTTTACCATGCAGCCGCCGCGGTGCTCGGGCGCTCTTCCCACGAGGAAATCGAAGAATGTGTCAGCGACGCGTTTCTCGTCGTCTACAGGAGTCGTGACCGGCTGGATTTTTCGCAAGGCTCCGTCAAGGCGTATCTCTGCGCCACGGCGCGTAACCTTGCGATCAACCGTTTGAGGAAGCGCGAAAGCACACAGGAAGTTCCGCTGGATGAGTTTGCGCAATCAACCGAGGAGACGGAAACCTCCGCGTTGAAAAACCTTGAGGCGGAGGCGCTCATCAACGCGGTGCTCACGCTTGGCGAGCCGGACAGCAAGATCATCCTCTACCGCTACTATTTCGCTCTGCCGAGCAAGGAGATCGCAAAACTGCTCGGCATCAAGCAAAACACCGTCGACCAGCGCCTTCGCCGCGCGCTGACGAAACTCAACCGCCTCACGAAAGGGGGAAGTTCCCTATGACGAATCTTCATTCGTTCCGTTTCCCCACCCTCACCGTGCAGGAGACGCAACGCCTGCTTTCCGGCACATCCACCCTGCCGCTTTCCTTCGGCGCAGTGCGGCGCATCCGCGCGCGTGTGCTCCAAAGCGCCGCACCAAAATCGCTCGCGCGAAATCGCCTCCGCAGAACGCTCATCCCGATTGCGGCATGTCTGCTCGCAATCGTCGTCTTCTTCACCGCTTTCCCGAAGGCTGCGCTCGCGATATCCGAATTCTTAGGCAGGGTATTCACTCCCAGCCGCTATATGAATGAAGACCCGTCGGAGCGCACGGCCGTTCCCTCGATCGATGACGCGATCGCGGCCGCGGTGCCCGAGGATGACGCGTATACGATCACACTCATGCCGGAGCTGCCCAACGCACAGGAATTTATCGACTATCGCGCACAGAACGGCTATGCGCCGTTTTCAGAGGAAAACTGGGGCTGGCTGCGGGATATCCGTCCGTCGATCGCCGAAGTGCTCTACGACGGCAACCAGCTGATCTGGAACACGAACCTTTATACCACCAACGAACACGTACGGGCATTCATGGAATTGTTCGGAATGAAATCCGGCAGCAAGCAATGCGTAGATGCGCTGATGGACACGGTTACTTACACCGTCGCGGGCGATCCGGCCGTCTATGAACTCCAAGTCAGCGGACACGGGATTACGCCGATCTTCTATGAAACAGCGCTGGCCAGCGCGGATCACGCAGTATTGTATTCCGATTTTGACATCGATTCCGCGCAGCCGTTACCCGACGGAATACTGACCATCACGCAGAATATCCGCGTTTGTGAAAACGACGCGATGGACTACGGCGCAACGGTCGCGATCATCACGCACACCTTCACGTTTGACACTACGACTGGAAACACCACGTCAGCGGAAGGAACGGAGACACTGATTCCGCTTTCGGGAGAAGCATATCTCTCCATCAGACACAATGGAGCGGGTAATGAAGAATCGACGATGGAGACAAAAAAGGTCTCACTGGATGGTGTAACGCTCAAAGTGAGCTATGAGTATCTTCCGACCGGGATCACCGCGCGAATCACGGTGGACGCGGCACCCGAAAGCTGGACAAGCGATATGATCAGCAGTCTGCTGGATATGACTTGGCGTGATATTTACGGAGACTTCACCATGGCCGGAATAGCAAATGACCTGTACATTGACGGAGCGTTTGTATCCGAAGCTCCCGTTCCGAATAGTTGGGGGCTCGACGAAGTTATCTACATCCTCCCCGTCTTTCCCAACCAATACGATCGCAATCCTTCTGTCGTCATGAAACTTTATCTTGCTTACATTGAGACGTTTAACCGTACCGATTTGCTCGACGGCGAGATGTACACGCTTCCAAGCGGAGAAGTAAAAACCAAGACAAGCTTTTCTCCTTTGGTCGAAATCACAGTCCCTCTTCCCTAAAACTAGTTCATACGTCAAAACATCCCGCCGGAAAACCCGGCGGGATGTTTTTCACACAGTCGTTTCTTACAATAGCTCCTCCACCCGCGACAAATCCACGAAATTCACAACCTGATTGTAAGTGTCGATCATCGCGCGCACTTCGGCGGTCTTCTTCTCAGGCGGGAGGTTCTTCGCTTTTTGAACCAGTAGTCCCATCATCACCTTATGCTTCATACTCAGGCGGCTATAGTCGATCCCGCCGCGCAGATGCACGAGCTTCGCGTGTTCCATCATTCCCGCGGGCAGCTGACGCGCCATGCCTTTTCGGATATTCTGCACGTTCGCTTCATCCGTGGTATCCGCAAGGCCCACGGTTGCAATCACAATCTGCTTGTTTGTCCAGTCGGCGAGCTTACCGATGGTGTTCGCCATGCCGAGCACGCCGCCCGCGTAGAGCGAACCGATGTAGACGATCCGTTCGTATGCCGAAAGATCGCCCGCGAATGCATAAGAAACGCAAGGCTGACCGCTGCGGCGGCTGAGTTCGTCCGCATACTGCCTTGCGGAACCGTAGCAGGTTCCATAGAGGATGATGCCGTTCATCGTGAATCCTTTCAGCTCCAAAGCTCGCGCATTCTCTTGACGTCTTCGTTCTCGATGTATTCGTCATAGCTCTCGCGCTTGTCGATCACGCCGCCGGGAAGAATCTCCATGATGCGGTTGGCAACCGTCTGCGTGATCTGATGATCGTGCGAGGTAAAGAGCATTACGCCCGTAAACTCCGTCATGCCCTCGTTGAGCGCGGTGATCGCCTCAAGGTCGAGGTGGTTTGTCGGTTCGTCGAGGATGAGCACATTCGCGCCGGAGAGCATCATCTTGGCGAGCATGCAGCGGTTCTTCTCCCCGCCGGAGAGCACGCGCGCTTCCTTGAGCGCCTCCTCGCCGGAGAAGAGCAGCCGCCCCAGCCAGCCGCGGATCGTGGTCTCATACTGATCCTTGGAAAACTGCCGGAGCCAATCGACCAGCGAATACGTTACGCCGTCAAAATAGGCGGAATTATCGCTCGGTAAATACGCCTGCGTCGTGGTCACGCCCCATTTGAAGCTGCCCGCGTCCGGCTCGAGTTCGCCCATCAGGATTTGGAACAGCGTCGTGCGCGCAAGTTCGTCTTCGCCCACAAACGCGACCTTGTCCCCGCCGCAGATGACGAAGCTCACGTTGTTGAGCACGTTCCTGCCGCCAATGTTCTTTGTCACCCCCTCGACTGCGAGGATATCGTTGCCCACCTCGCGGTCGGGCTTGAAATGGATGAACGGATACCGCCGCGAGGACGGCGCGAAGTTGCCCATGTCGAGGTTGTCGAGCATCTTCTTGCGCGAGGTCGCCTGCTTTGACTTGCTGGCGTTCGCAGAGAAGCGCATGATGAACTCCTGCAGCTCCTTCGCCTTTTGTTCGTTTTGCTTGCGCTTGTCCTTCTCCTGCCGCGCAGCGAGCTGGGTATATTCATACCAGAAATCGTAGTTGCCGACGTACATCTGCATCTTGCCGTAGTCGATGTCCACAATATGCGTGCAGACTTTGTTCAGGAAGTGGCGATCGTGGGAAACGACGATGACCGTGTTCGGGAAGTCGAGCAGGAACTCCTCCAGCCAGTGGATGGCGTAGATATCGAGGTTGTTCGTCGGCTCGTCCAGAAGCAGGATGTTCGGCTTTGCAAACAGCGCCTGTGCGAGCAGAACCTTGACCTTCACGGGGCCGTCCAGCTCCGCCATGGGAGAGTCGTGCAGCGCCGCGGGCACGCCGAGACCGTTGAGCAGGATCTCGACGTCCGACTCCGCGCTCCATCCGTCGCGCTCGGCAAACTCGCCTTCCAGCTCAGCCAAACGGATGCCGTCCGCGTCGTCAAAGTCCGCCTTTGCGTAGAGCTCTTCCTTGAGCTGCATGATCTCGTGCAGCCGCTCGTAGCCCATGATGACCGTCTCCATGACGGTATATTGATCAAAGGCATAGTGGTCCTGCCGGAGCACCGCGATACGCTCGCCTGGAGAGACGGAGATTTCGCCCTTGTTCGGCTCCAGCTCGCCGGATAGAATGCGAAGAAACGTCGATTTGCCTGTTCCGTTCGCGCCGATGAGGCCATAGCAATTGCCGTTGGTAAACTGGATATCCACGTGCTCAAACAGCGGCCTGCCGCCGAACTGAAGGGATATATTCCTTGCGCTGATCATACTATCTACCTGCTTTCTCTCAAAACAACCGATATCATACCACAGTTGCCGAAAAAAGCATAGCGTTAGCGCCCGTTTGGCGCACAAAGATACAGCAAATCCAGCAATTCGATCCCCGTTTGGGTGCGAAAGAGCTTGTTGCGGACGGTACGGACCGCGTCCTCGTCCATCTCATCTTCATATGCGTTGACGAGAAAATCCGCCTCGACCAGGATCTGATAATCCAGACCCTGAATGTCCGTATAGGTGTGATGATGCGCAATCAGCCAGCAGACGCGTTCGACAACACCCGTTTCCGCGCCGAGGCTCTCCAGAAGCGCGCGTGCCTCCGGCGAGCCTTCCTCCTGCTGATGGGCGCCGGAGCAGTTGCCATATTTTCGCTCGCTGTTGCGGATGCCGATGTCGTGCGTCAGCGCGGCGATTTCGAGGATCTCCTGCGTGTCCGCATCCAGGCCCTCCGTTTCGCCAATCATCTTCGCAAAGCCATACACCTTGATGAAGTGATGGATTCTACGCGCGTCGCCCGCGTTGTAGGCAACCATCCGCCTTGCAATCTCTTGAATATGCATTCGCTTGTCAGCCCCGCTTTCTCTGTATGTTACTGTATTCTACACGCGTTTGCGTTCGCCGTACAGCGTCAAAAAAGAGAGGCCCGGCGCCCTCTCTTTCCATCGTTCGTTTTATCGCTTCTCCTGCTCGTGCTTGAGCAGCCAGTCTTTCCGCCAGAGCCCGCCGCCGTAGCCGG
>CAYPEV010000157.1:0-6123 GCA_964409605.1 uncultured Christensenella sp.
GATGAACCCTACCGTGTCGGAAAGCAGACATTCCGTACCGTTTGGCAAAGTGATCTTTCGCACGATGGGATCCAGCGTAGCAAAGAGCTTGTCCTCTGCCAGCGCGTCCGCGCCGGAGAGTAGGTTTAATAGCGTCGATTTGCCCGCGTTGGTATAGCCGACCAGTGCCACGACGGGAATCGGGTTTGCGGCGCGCTTTGCCCTTCGTAAGCCGCGCTGTTTTTCGATCTCGGCCAGCTCCTGCTCCAATTCAAATACGCGTCTGCGGATCCTGCGGCGGTCGATCTCCAGCTTTTTTTCGCCCGGACCGCGCATGCCGACGCCGGAGGAGCCCTGACGCGAGAGCACCTTGCCCATGCCCAGGAGCCGCGGAAGCCGATACTTCAGCTGCGCAAGCTCAACCTGCAGCTTACCCTCGCGGGACTGCGCGCGCTGCGCGAAGATATCGAGGATCAGCATCGTGCGATCGATGATGGGCAGACCCAGCACGAGCTCCAGATTCCGGAGCTGGATGGCGGTCAGCTCGTCGTCAAACACGAAGATATCCGCCTCGCAGGCGGATGCCGTGAGCGCGAGCTCCTCCGCCTTTCCGCTGCCGATATACGTCGCGGCGTCAACCGCGCGCCTGCGCTGCTGCTCCTTTGCGACCACCTTGATGCCCGCGGTCTGGCAGAGCTCTGCAAGCTCCGAAATCGTATCATATCCGTCCGCGGATTCGATCCCCGCGAGCACCGCGCGGTCGGGCTTGATCTCGACGATATTGTATGTGTCGCTGAGCAGCCGTTTATCCGCTTCAAGTATTGCATCCATCAACTGCTTTTGCGGCAGATGATGCGCGCGCATCGGCCCGTACCAGACGGGCACGCGCTCCTCGCCCTCCATATCGCCGATGAACGCCGCGTAGACGCTGCTCGCCCTGCCGTCCTTGACACCGATGGCGCACATAGCGTCGAGCCGCAGCGCATTGAGCGAGCCCAGATCGACGTCGGAAAGATATCCCGTCTCGTTCGGGTGTGTGTGGATGCATCGCACGCCGCTAAGGCGGTCGATGTTGCGCACAAGCCGCATCTCCTCCATATGGACGGAGTGGTCGTCGCCAACGCGGATGTCTTCGATTTTGCCGACGCGCGAGACATAGATCAGCACCTCGCGGTTGATCAGCGAAGTAATGCGCACGAGCGCATCGCAGACCTCATCCGAGAGGAACTCGTCCGCGGACATCTCCATATCGTACAGCAGCATCATTTCGTTGAGGACGATATCCCGAATACCGCCGATATTGCCGTGAATCTCTTTTTTCATTGATTGATCCGATCGTTTCCGTTTCTTGTCATTCCGAAGCGGCATTCCCGCCGTATCGTTTGGATGTATCATACCATTTTCACACGCCCGCTGACAATCAAAAGGCGTCTGCACGTTCCGGGTGCAAAAGCAAAAGCCCGAAGGATCATCCTTCAGGCTCTTGCGTGAAAGCGGATGGGCGTTTATTGCTGTTTGTCATCCTCGTCAAAGTTAAACGCCGAGGACGGCATGGAAGAGCCGCCGCGCGCAGCAGGTCCCTGTTTCGCCTTCGCCTGCGCGGTTTTGTCGATATACTTGCGCATTTTGACCACGAGAAGAACGATGAGCCCCAGCGTTACGGCAAGCGCGACATAGGAGATGATATCGAACACTAGCGGCGAGAGGAACGAGAACGCGCCGAGGTCTTTGATCATCACCCAGTCGTAGACGGCCTTTGCCGTCTCGGTCGCGGGGGTGATTTCCTGATATGCGTAGAACGTGTTGCGCAGCAGGGATGCCGCGCTGTTGATTACCATCGCGATGCCGAGGAAGATGTAGATCTTGCGCGAGAGCGCTTTGAACTCTTCCTCCATACCCTCTTTGATATTTTCTACGCTGTAGAGTTTCCCTTTGCCGACGATACCCGAATAGAGCACGTAGAAGGAAACGGCGAGGAGCAGCCAATCAAACATGGCAAACGATCCGGTCATAGAAATACTCTCCTTACTGTTATTGTTTCAGATAGTTGTTCCTGCGTTATATCTTTTTGAGCTTTGGGCCGTTCGCCGTGTCTTCCACGGTGAATCCCATTTCTTTCAGCGCATCGCGAATTTCGTCCGCGCGCGCGAAATTCTTCGCTTTTCTGGCCGTCTGCCGTTCTTCAAGCAGGGCTGTCGCCTCGGCGGGAAACGCCTCCGTCTTTTCGCCGGCGAGAAGGCCGAGCACGCCCGTGAGTTCGCTGTAGAGCGCCTTTGCCGCCTCGATTGCGGCTTTTCCGCGCGGCTCGCTGACAAATGTGTTGGCGGCGCGTGCGAACTCAAACAGCACGCCGAGCGCGTCCGCGGTGTTCAGGTCGTCGTCCATCGCCTCGTTAAAGCGCGCCTTAAAGTCCGCGAGCTGTTCGATAAACGCCGCGTCCTGCTCCGTTTCGCCGGCAGCCGTCTGCGCCTCGTTCAGACGCTCCTTCGCGGTGCGGAGACGCTCCAGCGCGCTCTGCGCCTGCAGAATCATTTCACGCGAGAAGTTCACGGGGTTTCGATACTGCACCCCGAGCATAAACATACGCACGGCTTCGAGATCGAATTCCTTTGCGATATCGCGCACGGTGAAGAAGTTATTCAGCGACTTGCTCATCTTCTGGTTGTCGACGTTGATATAACCGTTGTGCATCCAGTACCGCGCAAACGGGTGTCCGCTAGCTGCTTCGCTCTGTGCGATCTCGTTCTCGTGGTGCGGGAAGACGAGATCCTGTCCGCCGCCGTGGATGTCAAACGTTTCGCCGAGGATAGACATGCTCATCGCGGAGCACTCGATGTGCCAGCCCGGCCTGCCCTTGCCCCAGGGCGAATCCCAGCTCGGTTCACCCGGCTTTTCCGCCTTCCAGAGCGCGAAATCGAGCGGGTCGTGCTTGGCTTCGTCGGGATCGACGCGCGCGCCGTTCTCAAGGTCGTCGATGTTCTGGCCGGAGAGCTTACCGTAACCAGGAAAACTCCGTACGGAGAAATAGACGTCGCCTTCGGGCGTGGCGTATGCGTGCCCTTTTTCGATGAGCGTGCGGACCAGCGCGATGATCTCGCCGATGTGCTCCGTCGCGCGCGGGTTGACGCTCGCGCGGCGCACGCCCAGCGCGTCCGCATCGTGATAGTATTCTTTGATAAAGCGCTCGCCGAGCTCCTTGACCGTCGTGCCCTCTTCGTTTGCTCTGCGGATCATCTTGTCGTCGATGTCCGTAAAATTCTGCACAAAGCGCACATTGTAGCCGCGATATTCCAGATAGCGGCGCAGTGTGTCGAATACGATAAACGGGCGCGCATTGCCGATGTGGAAGTAATTGTAGACCGTAGGTCCGCAGGCGTACATCGAAATCTGTCCCGGCACGAGCGGAATAAGCTCTTCCTTCTTGCGCGTCATCGTATTATAGATCTGCATGATAGTTCCTCCGTGTATCGTTCACTATATCACAAAATGGTTCCCGCGTCTGAAAAATCTCACGTCAGAATTTGTTTTTTTCGGAAAGCGCAGCTTCCAACGCGTCCAGACGTTTTTTCATCTGCTCCAGTTGCAGTTCGACGGGATCGGGCAGATCGGTCTGGTCAAGATCGACTCCCTCCTCGCCGGAGAGGCCTTCTTTCCTGCGCACACATTCGTCCGTCTCGCTGCACGTACAGTTGCCGTCGTCGCACATGCCCACGCGCTCGCACGGAACCTTACAACCGTAAAGGCGCACGACGTGCCCGGGCACGCCGACGACGGTTGAAAACGCCGGCACGTCTTTGAGCACCACCGCACCTGCGCCGATCTTTGCATGGCTGCCGACCGTGACGGGGCCGAGTACCTTCGCGCCCGCGGAGATGGTTACATGGTCCCCAACCGTCGGGTGTCGTTTCCCGGTATCCTTGCCCGTTCCGCCCAATGTCGCGCCCTGAAAGATGGTCACGTCGTCGCCGATGACCGCGGTTTCGCCGATGACCACCCCGACTCCATGGTCGATGAACAGCCGCTCGCCGATTGTTGCACCGGGATGGATGTCGATTCCCGTGGTAAAGCGGCACCATTCGGACGTCATCCGCGCGAAAAGATGCATCCCGTGCCGATAAAACCGGTTGGCCCTGCGGTGCATCCGCACAGCGCGGAAGCCCGGATAGCAGAGCATAACCTCCCAGATGGATTTTGCGGCAGGGTCACGTTTCATGACCGCCTGCAGATCGCTTTTCAGCGTATGGAACATATCGTCCTGTTTCCTTTCGAGGAAGGCTTCCTTCTTGTGCCGTCCTGCCGAGCAATCAAATAAGCGCACCCATCATAAAGACGAATGCGCTTCGCGGTTCCACTTTATTTGGAGATTCACAAAAAAATCTCCCGCTCAAGGCTGTAACGCAGCCGCTGCGTCCGCCGATACTCGGCCAGCCAGATTGTTGGCTTGCGCTTTGTCGGCGGCGGCTCTCGGAAGGCACTTCGGCGGCTCTGGTCCGGGTCGGCTTCCAGCCGATGACCAACCCTCTCTTGGAACGCTTCGATGCGCGCGTACTCTTTTCCGATAGAACGCCTGTTTGATATTGCTGCATCTAGTTTATGTGAAATACCGCCGCCCTGTCAAGACGGAATGTAACTTTCTCACCAAACGCCGCGGGCAGATTTCCCGCCGTTCCCCCTTGTCAAATCTCATTTTCTGGGCGATAATAAGGTGTTTTAAGATCATGGAAGGTAATTGAGGAGAACTGTGCTATGAGAATGAGCGAACTGATCGGCGAGCGTTACAAGGAAAAGCCTGCGGACTGTACCATCGAGAGCCATGCGCTCATGGTGCGCGGCGGCTATATCAAGCAGGTCAATACCGGCGTTTACACGCTTCTGCCGCCGGCCCGGCGCATCACGCAGAAAATCGAACGTATCATCCGCGAGGAGATGGACGCCATCGACGGCCAGGAGGTGCTCTTCCCCGTCGTGTTGCCCGCCGAACTTTGGAAGGAGAGCGGCAGGTTCACGAGCGTCGGCAAGGAGCTGCTGCGCGTCACCGACCGCATGGGCGCGGATATGGTCCTCGGCATGACGCACGAGGAAGCCGCGGTGCATCTCGCGCGGGATGCGGCCAAGAGCTATGCGAAGTATCCGTTCATGATCTACCAGCTGCAGACAAAATTTCGCGACGAGCCCCGCGCCCGCGGCGGCCTGATCCGCGTACGTGAATTTACGATGAAGGATGCTTACTCTTTCCATACGAATCAGGCGGATCTTGAAGCGTATTATGAGCGCTGCTATGTCGCCTATGAGCGCATCTTCAAGCGCGCGGGCTGCAGGAACGTCATCGCCGTACTGTCCGATTCCGGCATGATGGGCGGGCGCGTTTCCCATGAGTTCATGCTGCTCACCGCCATTGGCGAGGATACGCTCGTGCTCTGCGACGAGTGCGGCTTCAAGGCAAACATCGAAGCCTGCGCCAGCGTGGTGGATAACGGGGCGCTCTCCGCGACCGAAGCGCTCACGCTCGTACCCACGCCAGAGATGGCAACCATCGAGGATGTCGCGGCCTTCCTCAAAAAGCCGCATAACGCGACCTGCAAGGCCGTCGTCTACCAGCGCAACGCGGACGACAGCTATGTCATCGCCTTTGTGCGCGGGGACCTTGAGGTGCACGAAACCAAACTCCGCAATACCATCGGCGCGGAAATCCATCCCGCCGTCATCACGCCCGAGAGCGGCATCGTCGCGGGTTTCATCGGTCCTATGGGCCTCGACACCAAGAAGATCACGGTGCTCTTCGACCGTTCGCTGGAGGGCATCGGCGCGGTAGTCTGCGGCGCAAACAAGCAGGACTACCACTATACCGGCTTCAACATCGAGCGCGACTTCGGTAAGGTCAGCTATGTGGACGTCGCCCGCGCAATTCCCGGCGGCATCTGCCCCGTCTGCGGAAAGCCTTCGCTTCGCATCAGCAACGGCATCGAGGTCGGCAATATCTTCCAGCTCGGAGACAAATATACCAAGAGCATGAACATGCAGTATCTCGACGAGAACGGCCAGCTGCAATACCCCATCATGGGTTGCTACGGCATCGGCGTGGGTCGTCTCGCCGCGAGCGTCTGCGAAGAGAGCCACGATGAATACGGGCCCATCTGGCCGATC
>CAYPEV010000158.1:0-6117 GCA_964409605.1 uncultured Christensenella sp.
AATATTTCCAAGTATGTCTGCACGCCCGCGTTCGCGCGGAGGCACCGGCCGGAGCTGGAGGAAAAGCTCAAGGCGCTGGAGGCCTACGCCAACGTAAGCCCGCTCAACAGCATGGAGCTAAACGGCGGAAAGATCGGCGTGCTGTCCGCCTCGATCGCCTACCAATACGCAAAAGAAGCATTCCCGGCGGATACCTCCTTCCTCAAGCTCGGCTTCACCTGGCCGCTGCCGCTTGACCTGATCCGTACCTTTGCCTCCAACGTGGAGACGCTCTACGTCGTGGAGGAGCTGGAGCCGTTCATGGAGGAGCAGCTCAAGGCCGCGGGCATCCCCTGCATCGGAAAACAGGTCATCCCGCCGATGTACGAACTAAACCCCGAGATCGTGCGCCGCGGGGTCTTCGGCACCGAGCCGGAGACGGCGACGCTCGCGCTCGACATGGTCCCGCGCCCGCCCGCGCTCTGCCCGGGCTGCCCGCACCGCGGATTTTTCTATGTGCTCAGCAAGCGGAAAGATTTCGTGATCACGGGCGATATTGGCTGCTATACGCTGGGCTATGCAGCTCCCCTTTCCGCGATGGACACCTGCGCCTGCATGGGCGGCGGTTTCTCGCTCGGTATGGGCATGGCAAAAGCGTTTGCCCAACAGGGCATCACGGATAAAAAGGTGTTCGGCGTGGTCGGAGACTCCACATTCTTCCACAGCGGGCTCACCGGCGCGGTCGAAATTCTCTACAACAAAGGCAACATGATCCCCTGCGTGCTCGATAACTCCATCACCGGCATGACGGGACATCAGGATAACCCAGGCACCGGCTTTACGCTGGAAGGCGAGATCGCAGCCAAGATCTCGATCGAACAGGTGCTCACGAGCTTCGGCTATCAGAACGTGATCGTCGTCGACCCGCAGGACCTCAAGGCGATGCAAAAGGCCGTGGACGACGCGCTGGCGAGCACGGTCCCCGCCGCGATCATCGCGCGCAGGCCCTGCTTGCTGATCAAGCGGCTCAAGCACGACATCGGCAAATGCACCGTGGATCGGGAGAAATGCCGCGGCTGCAAGGTCTGCCTGAAGGTCGCCTGCCCCGCGCTGCATATGGAAGACGGCAAGACCGAGATCGACCAGACGCTCTGCGCCGGCTGTCAGGTCTGCGCGCAGGCGTGCCCGTTCGGTGCAATTTCCCGCATCGGCGAGCAGAAAGGAGAATGATTTCTATGGCACAGTTTACCGGAAAGAGCATTCTCATCTGCGGCGTCGGCGGTCAGGGCACGCTGCTGATGAGCAAAACCCTCACGGCGGGTCTCGTCGCCGCAGGGTACGACGTCAAGATGAGTGAAGTCCACGGCATGGCGCAGCGCGGCGGCTCCGTCTCCACGCAGGTGCGCTATGGCGAGAAGGTGTATTCGCCGATCATCGGCCGCGGAGAGGCGGATGTGCTCGTCGCCTTTGAAAAGCTCGAAGGCGCGCGCTATTCCGATCTGTTGAAGCCCGGCGGCACCGCGTTGATCAACGACTACGAAGTCATGCCTCTGCCCGTCTCGAGCGGAGCCGCAGCGTATCCCTCCAATATCTACGAAGAGATGCGCAAGGTGTTCGATCTGCGCGTAATCCCCGCAAGCACGATCGCCAAATCGCTCGGCAACATCCGCTGCACGAATATCATCCTGCTCGGCGCTCTTGTACGTGCGTTTGGGCTGGAAGCCATCGACTGGAACGCGGCGCTGACCGCGTCTGTCCCGCCGAAGGCGCTCGCACTCAATCTTGCGGCGTTCGACGCGGGATACAAGTTCGAAGGTTAAGTTCCCCCGCCGTGATGCGGGGCTGCCAGAGAGGAAAAATGCGCCATGGTATCCAAAGACATGCTCAATCTGGGGCGCGTGCGCTCCGCCATCCGTGAACTCTTCGAGTTCGGGCGCAAGCGCGCGGCGATTGTCGGCGAATCGAACATCTACGATTTTTCGCTCGGCAATCCCTCCGTTCCGCCGCCCGCGCAGCTCACCGAGGAGATGGTACGTCTGCTGAATACAGCAAACCCCTCCGCGCTGCATGGCTATACCAGCGCGCCGGGCGCCGTCGAAACCCGCGACGCGATCGCGGAAAACCTGAACCTTCGCTTCGGCACATCCTTTACCCGCAGAAACCTCTATATCTCCTGCGGCGCCGCTGCCGCGCTGACCTCGGTTTTGCGCGCGCTGACGATTGACGGGCAAAGCGAGTTTATCGCCATCGCGCCGTATTTTCCCGAATATGGCTGCTTTGCTTCCACCGCGGGCGGAAAACTCGTTGTGGTTGAGCCGGACATGGCGCATTTCCAGATCAACTTTACAGCGCTGGAAGCCGCCATCAATCCCAATACGCAGGCGGTCATCATCAACTCGCCCAACAACCCTTCCGGCGTGATCTACTCGGAGGAGACCATCCGCACGCTCGCGGCGCTGCTCAGCAAACGGAGCGCGGAGCTCGGACACACGATCTATCTGGTTTCGGATGAACCCTACCGCGAGCTGAACTATACAGATACGCCCGTTCCGTTTGTCACGGACTATTATGCCGCAAGCATTATCTCCTATTCGTATTCCAAGAGTCTCTCTCTGCCCGGCGATCGGATCGGATACGTGCTCGTGGGCAACGATATGCCAGATTTTGACGATGTCTATGACGCGATCGCAGGCAGCGCGCGCATACAGGGCTATGTCTGCGCACCCGCGCTGCTGCAAAGAGCCATTGCACGCGCGGCGCAGCTGAACCTGATGCCCGATCTTTCGAGCTATCGCAAAAATCGCGACGCGCTCTACGACGGGCTTTCCGCGTTCGGCTACCGCTGCATGCCGCCGGACGGCGCGTTCTATCTCTTCCTCGAAGCGCCAGGCGGCGACGGAGACGCCTTTGCGGAGGCCGCAAAAGACGAAGATATCCTGATCGTTTCGGGACGGAGCTTCGGTTGTCCGGGCTATGTGCGGATCGCCTATTGCGTCGCCTACGACACCATCGTGCGCGCCCTGCCGGGCTTTGGAAGGCTATATCAGCGTTTCTGTAAGTAACGGAGGCGCAATTTCACAAAAATCTCCTGAACGCAACAACGCCGCGGATGTTCCGCGGCGTTTGTGTTCTCGTCTTCTTTTAGATTTGCCAGTTTCGGAGGAACGCGCGCGTGCTCTCGCTTTGGGGCGCATGCAGCAGCCGCTCCGTCTCGCCGCATTCGCCGATTCTGCCGCCGTCCAGCGCGAGAACGCGCGTGGAAAGCCGCATCGCCTGCGTCGGCGCGTGTGAGGAAAACACGAGTGCGCAGCCCGTCTCGTCCGCATAGCAAGCGATCGCGCGTTCGATCTGGTCGATCGCCTGGATGTCCGCGCTCGCGGTCGGCTCGTCCAGCAGCAGCAGCTTCCTTGGCCGCGCCAGCACGCGAGCGAGCGCCATGCGCTGCGTCTCCCCGCCGGAGAGGTGGTTTGCGCGCGCTTTTGCGAGGTGCAATAGTCCAACGCGGTCCAGCGCGGCTTCCGCCATCCGTGTCTTCTCCCGCTCGCCCGTCAGCGCAAGTTCCACGTTTTTGAGCACGCTCCTGTCGAACGCATACGGCTGCTGCGGCAGATAGCCGATCTCGCCGCGCCGAAGCTCCGCAAAACGAATCTCTCCCGCATCCGCGCATATCACGCCCGCAAGCAGACGAATCATCGTGCTCTTGCCGCTGCCGTTCGGGCCGATGAGCGCGAGACGTTCCCCCGCCTCTATCGAGAGCGCGGGGATGTCGAGCGCAACGCGCGTACCGTACCGCTTCTGCACGCCAATCAGATCGATCATATTCCGGCGCTCCTCTGCAAAAGATGCGCCAGTACATTGACAAGCAGCGATATAAGCAGCAGCAGCACGCCCAGCGCGAGTGCATAGGAAAAATTGCCCATGTTGGTATACATCATGATCGCGGTGGTCATCACATTGGTCTTGTAGGCAATCGCTCCGCCGACCATCGATACCGCGCCGACCTCCGCCATCGCGCGGCCAAAGCCGAGCAGATACGACGAGACGAGCGCATATTTGCCTTCATTGAGCGTCAAAAGAAATGTTTTCCAGTGTGAAAGGCCGAGGCCGCGAGCGCTCTCGCGGATCCCGTCTGTCAGCGGGCGCATGGCGGTCTCCATGCTGCCCGCGATGATCGGCGTGATCAGCAGCACCTGCGCGATGACCATGCCGCCGAGCGTAAAGAGAAGTTCCAGCCCCCGCAGGGGTCCAGTGCCGGAAAACAGCAGATAACAGATCAACCCGCAGACGACGGGCGGCAGGCCCATCAGCGTGCGGTTGAGTATGATCAGCGCGCGCCGCCCGCGAAACCGCGCAGCAGCGAGCAGCACGCCATACGGCGCCCCCAAAAGGAGCGCCGTACAGGAACTAACAAACGTCATCTGCAGCGTAACCCGGATGATGCTGATTAGCAGCGGATCACCCGCAAGCAGCAGACTCAGCGCGCGCGTAAAGGCGCTGCCCATCTGCGTTTAACCCACCGCGCCGCCGCTGGCCGCAAACGCGAGGAACGTCGCCTTGTCCGAGAGAATATAACCGTCCAGCTCGTTTGCCATCGTGAGGCACACGCCCATCCCCGCGTTGCTGGAGAGATACCAAGCGCTGTAGGCGGCTACGCTTGCGGGATCGGTCGTGATACCGAGCGCTTCCGGCCAGAGGGAGACTTCCTTCGTATGCGTACCGCTCGCGTCGCCGCGCGAGACGAACGGGAACTTGCCCTCCGCAATCCGCGCAAAGGCTTCCTTCACGCTGCCCGCTTCGGCGCACTTCGCGGGATCGCCCACGGGGCCTACCAGCACAAAATAGTTATACATGAACGTAAGCCGCTCGCTTTCGAAGCCATCCAGCTTCTTCCCGTAGCCATCCGCGACAAACGTCTCCTCCTGCGTCTTGCTGTGCACAAGGATCAGGTCCGCGTTGCCCATTGTCGCCGCAGCGATAGCCTTGCCGGTTCCCGCTGAAGAGACTTCAACCGAATAGCCGTATTTCGATTCAAACGCGGGTAGAACAAAGTCCAGCAGGCCGCTGTCGTTGACCGATGTCGTGGTCGAAAGCCGGATGACCCTTGTGGCGTCCGTCGCCTGCGGAATCTCGCCCGTGAAAACGGGCTTGTCCTGCTTGAGAGCAAAGAGCGCCTCGCCATACTCCGTCACGCCGAAGCTTGCGATCAGCTGCGCCGCTTCGTCGCTCATGAGCCAGTCGACGAGCGCCGCGGCTCCTGCACTGTTGATGGAGACGCCGCTGACCGCCTTGCCGTCCGCATCCTTGAAGGGGGCCGCGTCATTCACCGCGAGCACGGAGTAGTTGTTGATCATGTCGTCATCCTGCTCGAGCAGGATCTTGATGCCGAGGCCTTCCTCGTTCATCGCGGCCGGCGCTTCCTCCGGCTCGGTTGAATCCGTCTGAATCGATACGGTTGTCGCGTCCGTCGGTGTGACGAGCGCCGCATCCGGTTTTGCGCACGCTGCGGCCGCAAACACGAACAGTACAGATAAAAAGACGAGGCAAATGCGTTTGGTCATGATATTCCCTCCATTTAAATACAAGGAAAATCACGCGACCCTTCGCCCTTGCGCCCGCCGTGTGTTCTCGGTTCCATCCCCTTTGCAAGCATGGCAGGCAATCCCGTTACCGGTTTTGCCCATTGGCCGGCGCAACCTGTCTCAGGCCGCGAAGGCTCGGGAATTTTCCTTGCGTATTCGGTTTTTTGTTGGAACCGCTTGCCGGGCACGATTGCGCCGTAACCACTGCGCGCAGTCACCTTAAGCGGCACCCACGCTGCTATTATTTCACAGAGCCCCCGTCTTGTCAAACACCGCGGGATCCTGTTCGCCCGCGCGAGAACATGTTTTTTGCGTCTCGATGGAGAGCCGTTTCAGAAGCGCGGCCGTCTCCAGGGTTACGCCCGTCTCCCGCGCAATATCCGCGGGCTCAAGATCGCCGCCGGCATACTCCGGGCGCAGGAAGATCAGTTTTGTCTGTCGGCTCGTGTGCAGTGCATCCTCCCTGCACATCCTCTCGCTGTAGCGGCGGATGTTTTGCGTCTCGCTCGCAGACCTTGCCCGCTGCGCCTCGCGCCGTTGACAGATGCGCGTCAGGATC
>CAYPEV010000159.1:0-6109 GCA_964409605.1 uncultured Christensenella sp.
GGCTTGAAGCCCAGCCCCTCTTTGACCGTAATGCTTTGCTCGACGATCAGAAGTTAGTTCTGATATTCGACCGTGATGGCGACGGTGGGCTGCACGTCGATCGCGGATGCGATGGCGTATTCGCCGCTCTTCACTTTTTCAAAGAGGGTCTTGTACTGATCCAGCGTGAAGGTGCTGAATCTCCAGGAAGCCGTGTCGGTCGGCAGACCAACGCAATCCTGCGCTGCGCCGAGCTTGTTCTCAACACCGGCATAGGCCGCGGACCACTTGCCGCCGTTGGCGAGCAGGTCGGACAGCGCGAGCTTGACGGAGTTTTCGAGTTCCTTCTTTGCGGAGGTGACGACGCGCTCGGAGATACCGGACTGGTCGACGTCGACGCCGATCAGCTTGCCGTTGGCTTCGTCAGCAGACGCGATGGCAGAGTAGACAATACCGCCGCCGCAAGCAAAGATGATCTGCGTGCCTTCGGTGTACCAGCCGGCAGTCTTGGTCTTGATTTCGTCGTTCGGGCCGAACGTGCCGGAGTACCAGTACTTCACGTTGACATCCGCGGTGTTGCCCAGCTCGGTGGCCGCCTGGTTGGCGCCCTGCACGAAGCCGAAGCCGTAACGGATGACGGCGGGTACGTCAATACCGCCGAGGAACGCGAGCTTGGTGTAGCCATCCATGACGGCCGCATAGCCGGCGAGGAAGCCGGACTGCTCTTCCTGATAGGTGATCAGCGCGGTGTTGGCCTGGGGTTCGGGCACATCACCGAGGCCAAGGTCGATACCGAGGAACATCACGTCCGGATACTGCTGCGGCAGCTGCTGATAGGTTGCGCCGAACAGGTAACCGGGGCAGACGATGACGTTCGCGCCTTTTTCGATGGCCGTCTTGATGGTCTCGATGCGCGCTTCATCGCTGTCTTCAGAAGGACGATAGTAATTGGCGACCATGCCGTTTTCGGTGGCCCAATCGCTGCAGCCTTTCCAGGTGAATTCGTTGAAGGATTTGTCGTCGATGTTGCCGACGTCGGTGACCATTGCGACATTGATCGATGAGCCCGCGGCTTTGGGGGCGCACGCCACAACGGACAGAACCATACCCAGAATCAAAAGAATTGTTACGACTTTTTTCATGAGTTTTCCTCCCTGATGTTTTGACTTTCTGCTAGGTGCAGAGTCTGACCACAGTATATCACAGCCAAATTACGGAAACAACACAATGGCAGGGTTGTATAATGTAAATTTTGCGCGGATTTCATGCAGGGAAAAAGCTGTTGACTTCATCTTACTCCTCGCGTATAATGACTTCTAGCGTCTTGTGACGCAGGAAGAGTCGGAATAAGAGGGGGGGGAAGAAAATGGAAATTCGCGTAGGTGAAAACGAGTCCCTGGAGAGCGCTCTGAAACGATTCAAACGCAAATGCGCGCGCAGCGGCGTCCTGGCAGAGGTCCGTCGTCGCGAGCACTATGAAAAGCCCAGTGTGAAGCGCAAGAAGAAGGCTGAGGCCGCGAGAAAGCGCAAATATTGATCACAGGGCGCCAACAATGGCACAAAGGCGAACCGGTTTCCGGTTCGCTTTTTTGTTTTCCGAGCGGTTTCTGATTTATAAAAGCATATTTTGATGCATAAAGTCGGGGAAAATATTGGTTTTTTAATCGCAGATCCCGATCAACTGTGAAAAAAGAATTCACCAGTGGTATTGCGGCAATAGATATGGTAGTATAATAAGTAACAATGCACCATATAAGGAGCATACCGCTATGAAATGCAGATACTGCGCCAGCATCGAGAGCAAGGTGATCGACTCGCGCCCCACGGAGGACGGCAGCGCCATCCGCCGCAGACGTGAATGCATCAACTGCGGGAAACGCTTTACCACCTATGAAAAGATCGAGGAGATCCCCATCATGGTTGTGAAGCGGGATGGCAGACGGGAGCCGTTTGATTCGGAGAAGATCCGTATCGGCATCCGAAAAGCATGCGAAAAACGGCCCATTGCTGCGGATGTGCAGGATAAGCTCGCCGAGGACGTCAGCCGTGAGGTGTTCAACACGCTCGCCTCTGAGGTCACTTCGCGTGATATCGGCGAAATCCTCATGCGAAAGCTTAAGGACGTAGACGAAGTGGCGTATGTCCGCTTTGCCTCCGTCTACCGCGAGTTTAAGGACACGCAGACGTTTATGAAGGAACTGCAGCATTTGCTCGACGAAAAAAGCTGACCGCGGCACGGGAAAACGGCGGAACGCGGAGGGATTCGCTCTCACGACCTCTACAATCGGCGGCGAGGAGCCGCCTTTTTTTCGAGAAGAGCAAAAGCGGACGAACCAAACAACCCGTATGCGGGTTTGTAGAAGCGGACGGATCGATATGGAGAACAGGCAAATCATCCCGGAAGAATATCGCTGCCTGACGCGCGGCGCAAAGTTTTACTTTGTCAATGGCGTAGGCGTCTACACCCTTCCTGCGCTTATGCATCTTTCGGGCTTTGACCACGGCTTTACCGCGAGAAGCGGCGGTGTGAGCGAAGGATATTTCTCTTCGCTCAACCTGAGCTTTACGCGCCCCGAAAAACAAGAAAATGTTATGGAAAACTTTCGTATATTTTGCCGCGCGGCGCGGATTCCGTTTGATGCGATGGTCATGGACAACTATGAACACGGAACCACTGTTTTGAGAGTGGATCGCACAGACGCGGGCAAGGGGTATCTGCTGGATCCGCTGCCCGCCTGCGACGGACTGGTCACAAACGATCCGGCGGTCACGCTGATCACCGGACACGCGGACTGCATGGCGTTTTTCTTTGCGGATCCGGTGAAGCGCTGCATCGGCCTTGCGCACGCGGGCTGGCGCGGGGCGCTCGGGCGCATCGGCGCGCGGGTGGTTGCGATGATGGCGGAGGAATACGGCTCCGACCCGAAGGACATCATCGCGGGAGTCGGACCTTCCATCTGCCCAGACTGCTTCGAGGTCGGCGAGAACGTCGCAAAGGAGTTTTCCGAAGCGTACCCCGGCTTACCGTGCGTGCTGCCGCGGGAAAACGCGCGTCCGCACATCGACCTATGGATGGTTGCGTTCAAGCAATTTTTGGAAGCAGGTCTTTTGCCGGAGCATATCTCGCTCTTTGACGTATGCACGATGACCACGCCGAGGCTTTATTCGCACCGGCGAGACAAGGGGAACACGGGCGGGATGGCGGCGTATTTGCGGATTTTGCCATAGTTGTTCACGTTTTCGGGCGTTATTCATAAGGAAACCAAACCGTGAAAAGCGAACTGCGGGCAATCCATTCGATTGACAATCCGCGCGCCCAAGAGTATAATTCACTCGTTTCAACGCAAATTTTGGAAGTACCTCTACTGATGCAAAAGGGAGACAGACATTCATGAAACGGAACAAGACAATTGCGCTGGTTTTGGTCGTTCTGCTGGCCGCGGCAACGCTGATCGGCTGCGGCGGTAAGCCCGCGCTTGCGGCAACGGTGGGCGATCAGGAAATCACGGTGACCCAGCTTGAGAACTCATATCAGAACAGCCTCAGCTATGCATCCTCGTATGGTTATGACACGTCTACCGAAGAGGGCGTCGCGCAGTTCCGCGACTATCTGCTGGATAACCTCATTTCCGGCGCGATGAAGATCTATCAGGCGAAGCTCGCCGGGATCACCCTGACGGAGGAAGAACTCGCAACCGCCAAGGATACCGCACAGAAGAATTATGACGACACCGTCGCTTCCTTTGAAGAGCAGGCGACCAAGGCGGGCGCGACCAATGTGGAAGCGTATGCCAAGACGTTGTTCACCAAGGCGCTGGTCCAGAATAATACCACGGTCAGAAAGCTCCAGGCCGACATGCTGAAAGACGCGCAGAACGAGACGCTTGTGACCAAGCACCGCACCGCGCTGCTGGAAGGCGTCAAGCTGACGGACGAAGAACTTCTCGCGAAATACACGGAAGTGCTCGCCGATCAGAAAGTGATGTTCGACAAGACGCCTTCGGATTACTTTACCTATGAAACCTATGCACAATACGGTTACAATGCACCGCCGGTGTATGTTCCCGCAGGATTCTTCCGCGTGCGGCATATCCTCGTTGCGGATGAAGCCACCGCGAAACTGGTGAAAGAAAAGATCGACGCAGGCGAGGACTTTGAAACACTGCTTGCCGAGTATAATACCGACCCCGGCATGCAGAGCGCGGACAACGCGGCGGGCTATCTCGTCGGCGAAGGCGCAAGCTTTGTCGAGCCGTTCCTCAACGCGGCGCTTGCGCTCGCGAAGGACGGCGATGTGTCCGATCCGGTGCAGAGCGACTACGGCTGGCACATCATCAAGCGCATTTCGAGTGAACCCGCGCACGAAATCGCGTATGCGGATGTCAAAGAGGGCTTTGATCTCTACGAGCAGTCGCTGTATCAACAGCAGTATTATTCGGATATCGTGAGCAAGTGGGTTGCGGATGCTTCTCTTGTCACGCGCTATCCCGACAACTATGCCTCTATCGGCAAGTAAGGATGAGGGAGTGAGCATATGAGCAAAAGTCTGAGAATTTTCAGTCTGATCGTTGCGATCGTGATGATCCTCGGAACGGTTGCATCCATCATCTTCGCAATCGCATAACGTGAAAGTGACCAAAGGGCGGAGCCGTGAGCTCCGCTCTTTTTGCGCGGCGGGCATCGCACGGCGAAGAGCAAAAAGCGGAGCCATGCGGATTTGAAGGTATGCTTATATTTTTGCAGGATTTCCTGCGGGAAATGCATCGGCCTGAAATTGATACGAACAGAGAAAAGCGCGTAACTATTGGCGAAACAGCGATTTTTGTCGGTGATTTTCCAGGTAGGTTTGATGCAGAGCGGTTTTTCGGATGCGTCTCGTTCTGCGATTTTTCTTGCATACCATACCAGGAGACGCTATAATAACTAGTTGTTAGAGAATCGAAGGAGGAAGAGGTTTTGTCACACAAATACGTTTATCTTTTTAGCGAAGGCAGCGCGGAAATGCGCGCGCTCCTCGGCGGCAAAGGCGCGAACCTGGCAGAAATGACCACGCTTGGTTTGCCGGTGCCGTTCGGCTTCACGGTCTCCACGGAAGCCTGCACCCGTTATTATCAGGATAAGAAGACGATCGCCGATGAGATCATCGGACAGATCGAAGCCGCGCTTGTCGTCACCGAAGAAAAGGCAGGCAAAAAGTTTGGCGATCCGTCCAACCCGTTCCTCGTCTCCGTTCGCTCCGGCGCGCGCGCGTCGATGCCGGGCATGATGGATACCATCCTCAACCTTGGCCTGAATGACGAAACCGTCGTTGGCCTCGCGAAACTGACCAACAACGAGCGCTTTGCCTTCGACAGCTACCGCCGCTTCATCCAGATGTTCTCGGACGTCGTGATGGAAGTGGAAAAGGCGAAGTTCGACGAGATTTTCGAAGAGATCAAACACAAAAACAACTGCAAGCTCGACACCGAACTGACCGCGGAAAACCTCAAAGAGATCGTCAAGCTTTACAAGGCGATGTATCGTAAGGAAAAAGGCGCCGAGTTCCCGCAGAATCCCCGCGAGCAGCTCATGGAGGCCATCAAGGCCGTCTTCCGCAGCTGGGACAATCCCCGCGCGATCGTCTACAGAAGAAAGAACGACATCCCGTACGATTGGGGTACCGCCGTCAACGTGCAGAGCATGGTCTTTGGCAACATGGGCAATGACTGCGGCACCGGCGTCGCGTTCACGCGCAACCCCTCCACCGGCGAAAAGAAACTCTACGGCGAGTTCCTGATGAACGCGCAGGGCGAAGACGTCGTCGCGGGCATCCGCACGCCGAGCCCCATCGAAGAGCTTAAAAACGCCCAGCCGGAAGTGTATCAGCAATTTGCGGAGACCGCGGAGAAGCTGGAGCGCCATTACCGCGACATGCAGGATATGGAGTTCACCATCGAGCGCGGCAGACTCTTCATGCTCCAGACCCGCAACGGCAAGCGTACGGCGGCGGCCGCGCTGCAGATCGCGGTCGATCTCGTAAACGAAGGCATGATCTCCAAGCAGGAAGCCATCGCGAAGATCGACCCGCGTTCGCTCGACGCGCTGCTGCACCCGACCTTTGAACCCAAGGCGCTCAAGAACGCCAAGCCGA
>CAYPEV010000160.1:0-2510 GCA_964409605.1 uncultured Christensenella sp.
GTCAGAATCGTGCCCTCCTTGGGCTTCATGACGGCTTTATACGCCGCCTCTGTGCCCTTGGTCAAGGCCGCGGAAAGCAGCTCCGCGTCCACGAACTCCGCGCCCTTGAACGCGCGGGAAAATCCGCGGAAGAGCTGGGAGAGGATGACGCCGCTGTTGCCGCGCGCGCCCTTGAGCGCGCCCATGCTCAGCGCGTCCGCAACCTGCGTGGCCGTTGCGCTTTCCGGCAGCGCGCGGATCTCATGCACCGCGCTCTGCATTGTCATGGACATATTTGTGCCCGTGTCTCCATCGGGGACAGGGAACACATTCAAAGCGTCAATCGTCGCTTTGTTCTTCTCCAGCAGCGTTGCGCCAGCGATAATCATATCGCGCAGCTGAGCGCCGCCGATCTTCATATTTTTATCCAATTTAACCTCCGAAATGTTCGGATCCCAAGAGCCGAACCGTGTTATACGCGAATGTTTTCAACGTGGACATTGACGGCGTGAACCGTAATGCCAGTCATCTCTTCCACCCGATATTTCACATTGCTCTTGGCATTCTGCGCCACTGCGGGCAAAGATACGCCATACTCGAGCGTGACATACAGATCGATATCAATCACGTCGGGTGAAACGCTTGTAACCTTGACGCCGCGGCGCATATTATCTTTTCCGAACAGTTCGATGAACGAATCACTCGCCTTTTTCGCGTTCATGCCGACGATGCCGACATTCTCCACGGCTGCATAGCCTGCGATGCTGGCGATCAGGTCGTCCGCGATGGTAATCTTTCCAAGTGTTGTAGACATTTCTGCTGCCATACGTTACGCCTCCTTCTCTTTATGGTTTTATTTTATACCAAGCGCCCAAATCCTCGCAACCGCGTAACCGGCCTCCGCGGGGAATGCGCAAGGCGTTGTTGTAGCCTGCGTGTGAACATTCTGCGGCGCAGGAATATGACCTTACTCTTCCTCTTCCTCCGGCAACACGCCGTTGTGGAAGAATTCCTGCACGTCGTCGTTGTCGTCGAGCTTTTCGAGGAATCGTTCGACCTTTTCGACCGCCTCCGGATCCGTAATACTGACGGTGTTCTGCGGAATCATCTGCACTTCCGCCGAGATAAACTCATAGCCCGCGGCTTCCAGCGTCTCGCGTACGCGCGAGAACTCCAGCGGATCGGTGTAGATTTCAAACGCGTCGTCCTGCGCTACAAAGTCCGCGGCGCCGGCGTCCAGCGCCTGCATCATGACCTCGTCCTCGTCCATCAGCGCGGTGCGTTCAATGACGATCACGCCTTTTCTATCAAACATCCAGCCGACGCAGCCGCTGTTGCCGAGGTTGCCGCCGCTCTTATCGAAGATATGGCGCATCTCCGCCGCAGTGCGGTTTCGGTTGTCGGTCACGACTTCGACGATGATCGCCATGTTGCCGGGGCCGTAGCCTTCGTAAACGATCTCCTCATAGTTGACGGCGGAGCCTTCGCCCGCAGCCTTTTTGATCGAACGGGAGATGTTGTCGTTGGGCATGTTGTTCGCCTTGGCTTTTGCAATGACGTCGCGAAGCTTGTTGTTGTTCGCGGGGTCCGCGCCGCCTTCTTTGACCGCGATGGCGATCTCTCTGCCGATCTTCGTGAAGATCTTGCCGCGCTGGGAATCGGTCTTCTCTTTTTTATTCTTAATATTCGCCCATTTGGAATGTCCTGACATATGTCCTCCTAATTGCCCTTCCACTATTCTAAATCCGCGAGAATATTTCTTCCGCGAATCAAAATCCTATTTTTGCTGCCGGATTGCCGCATACGTCTTTGCGATGGACTGCAAGTCCGCCCAGACATCCTTCTTCTTCGTCTCGTCCCGCAGGAGCGCCGCGGGATGATAGGTCGGCAGAAACAGCGTTTCGTTCTTCTCCATCCACTGCCCGCGCACGCGCGTAATCCTCGCTTCAGGATCGTAAAGATGCCTTGTCGCGGTGGCGCCGAGGCACACGACGATCTTCGGTCGAATCAGCGCATATTGCATCCGAAGGATCGGCAGGCAGGCGGTTGCCTCGTCGTCCTGCGGGGTTCGGTTCCCCGGCGGGCGGCATTTGACAACGTTGGTAATATACAGTTCTTCGCGCTTGATGTCAATCGCTGAAAACATTTTATCCAGCAATTGCCCCGCTTTTCCGACGAATGGACGCCCCAAAGCGTCCTCATCCGCGCCCGGACCCTCGCCGACGAGCATGATATCCGCGTTTCTGTTTCCCTCGCCGAGCACGATGCTATGCCGCTGTTCACAGAGTTTGCAGCGGCGGCAGTTCTCGATTTGGCGCTCGATCGTTTCCCAACTCAGTTCCGGCATGCGGCGTATCTCCTGCTCGGACAAAATGGATCAAACGTGTTCTGCGGCGTCCTCGTCCAGCATGAAGATCGCGTTTGGATGCAGCTGGAGGAAGCTTGCGGGTACATTCGGCAGCACGGGGCCGGAGATGACTAGCGGCGCGATCCGGCTGAGTTCAAAGCCGGAGAGAATCGCGATCACGCGC
>CAYPEV010000160.1:2520-6046 GCA_964409605.1 uncultured Christensenella sp.
ACGACCCGGTCACAGAGGGTGAGCGCCTCGAATTTGCCGCCATGATGGTGGAGATGCCGACCGTGACGACTCTGCCATCGTCGGCGCGCTCCACATGGGTTACCGGAGCCAGCTCCGCGTTCGGCATGTTGCAGGCAATCCTGCCGTCCGAACCGATCGTGCACACGATGGTATCCAGCCCGCCTACGTCGAGGATCGCGTTTTCATAGTTGTTGCACAATACGCTCCAATCCCGCGTTTGCGGGCAGGGTGCGTAGATGTTTTCCGCAAGGATATTGACGCGGTCGTAGAGCATGTTATGCATGCGGGCCTCGTCGGTTGCTTCCCCTTCCTGGCGGACATGTTCAAACAGATTGAACGCGCGCACGCTTGCCCAATCCAACAGGCCGTCGCTCGTCATCCCCGCAATTTTGCGGTATGCGGGCGCGAGCTGCGCGCTGCAATCGAGTCCAAGCGCGCTGTTTGGTTTTTCGATGATGCAGCCCGCAAGCAGCGTCGCCAGCGCCTGGCTCAGGGTGTCGCTGTCGCGATAGACGAGGACGCTCATTTCAGCTCTCCCATCGCCTCAACCGCGTTGATGAACAGCAGCACGTCGCCGTAGACTTCGCACCGGTTGATCTCGTTGAGCATCTCATGACGGCCGCCTTCGTAGAGCTTGAGCTCCGCCTCGTGCCCGGTCTTTTTCAGCCATGCATGCACCTGCCTGACACCCTTCCCTTTGCCGCCGACGGGATCCAGCGAACCGGAGAATACGAGAATCGGTTTCTTGGGCACGCGGGCTGCCCATTTTTCGTTGGAGATTTCAATGATGCCGGTAAACAAGTCGTACATGGCGCTTGACGTAAACGGAAACCCGCAGTTCTCATCTGCATTATATGCGTCAACGATTGCTTCGTCGCGGGAGAGCCAATCGTTCGCGGTTCGGTTGGGTTTGAATGCTTTATTAAATCAACCGAAGCTCATCTGGAAGAGCGTTTCGCTCGGCAGTTTTCCGCCGGTCTTTTTGATTTCGCGCTTTGCAATCCATTTTCCGATTTTGACCAGAGCGTTAGACCCGCCGGTACCGGAAAAAATGAACGCCTCGAAATCATCTCCCGTGCGTCCCGCATAGGTACGCGCAAGTAAAGATCCCATCGAATGCCCGAAAAGGATAAACGGAATGGCGGGATAGTCCTTTTTCACGAGCTCGCGCATGGTGCGCATATCCGAAACAACCGCGTCCCAGCCGTTCTTCTCGCCGAAATACCCCTTCGGCATGCCGGCAGAGATGCTTTTGCCGTGGCTTGCGATGTCGTTGCCATAGACCAGAACACCATTTTCCGCTAAAAACGAAGCGAAGTCGTCGTAGCGGTCGATATGCTCCGCCATGCCGTGGGTAATCTGTAACGCGGCGTGCGGATCTTCCGGCACCCACATGCGGAAGCGAATATCGCACAATCCGGTTGCGGAGGGAAATCGTTTCTCGCGAAGAGTGAACTTCATACGCCAAACCTCCCTGACAATAATAAAAAAGTATACCACCTTCCGGCGGAATACTCAATATTTCAACCGAGATTGAACCGAGATTGAATCTGCTTTTGCACACCGCTACCTCATATGATCATTCGGCTGTCTGTTTTTCTCTGTTGTGGCAGGATCGATTTTTTGCAGATCAAGTTGAAAAATCAACTCGCTGCCTTCCGAATCGGTTTGCGTAAAACCCAGTTTCTTGAGAAGCTGAATGGAAGCGTGGTTCTGTTCCTCTACCCCGGCCTTCACCAGCGTTAATCCTGCCTGTTGCAGCTGCAGCAGCAGTTGCGTCACAACCTCAAATGCAACCCCTTGCCGCGCAAATTGCGGAGCGATCGTATAACCGATCCAACAGGTGTTTTTCTCCAGCCTAAGGTAGAGATCGCCGAGCAGATCTCCGGTCTGCCGACCCACAACCGCGAGTTGAACGCCTTCACTGAAATTTGGTTGCATCAAAAGTGCTGCTTTATATTCCAGATATTTCTTGCCCTTAAAACCCTGAAACTGCATCCAATCAAGGTTATTGCGATAAGACATGAACGCCTCAATGTCGCTTTCTTCAAAGGGACGGATCCGGCAGCGTTTGGTTTCAAATGGTATCGGCATGCTTTGCTCCAATCGGAATGACTACATGTATTATATCAGATCAGTCGATCACGATCTCGCAATATTCCCCAAACAAATCAGCTTCTGATGCGTCGTGCGTGATGACTAAGATAGGAATGTGCGCCTCTAGCATTGCGTTTGCCGCAATGCGCTTGTTCTCCTCATCCAGCCCCGTAAACGGCTCGTCGAGAAGCAGGAGATCGCCGCCGTATGCCAGCGCACGCGCGATCGCCACGCGCCGCTTCATCCCGCCGGAGAGCTCCCGCGGAAGCAGGCACATGCTCTCGCCCAGGCCGAGCTTTTGAAGCGCTTCTCTTGCCCGCACCTCATCCGAGCCCAGTGCAGCATTCTCCAGCGCGTTTGCCCAGGGCAGCAGGCGGTCTTCCTGAAACACGACGGCGGGTTTGCGGCCGGCCATCCACAGAATCTTTCCCGCATCCGGCTGTTCCAAGCCCAGCAGAAGGCGAAGCAGCGTGGTCTTGCCCGCGCCGGATTGCCCGCGGATCACCGTCACCCCGGAAAGCGGAATTTCTGCGGAAAAGTCCTTTATCACCATGTTCCCGCCGAAGGATTTCGCGACATTGTTCAGTTGAATGACGTCATGCATCATGCCGAATCCTCCGCATGCTCCGCACCAGCAGCCACTCCAGCAGCATGGACAGCGCAACGATCATCAGCGTCCAGGCAAACAGGTCGACCGTCTCGATGCGCAGCTTGGATTGATAGAGTTTGTATCCGATCGATTGCCTCGGCAGCGCGATGATCTCCGCCGCAACGCCGGACTTCCAAGCAAACCCAAGCGAAGTCGTACACGCCGCAAGAAACTGCGGCAGCACAGACGGCACATAGATCTTCCGGACGATTTGCCAGCGGGATAGTCCGAACATCCGGCCCATCTCGACAAAGCGCGGATCGGTTTGAAGAATTGCCTCCGCCGTTGCCGACCAAACCAAAGGCACAACCATCAGGAAACTGATGAACAGCGGCACCAGGTCGGAGGAAAGCCACAAGAGAGCGAGCAGGATGAACGACGTCACGGGCGACGCCTTCACGACCGCGCGCAGCGGAGCAAGCAGCGCCTCCGCAAAACGGGAGCGCGCGGTGAGCGCCGCAAGCAGCACGCCAAACAGCACACCGAGCACATAGCCGCTCATGATCCGCAGAAGCGACAAGCCGGCGTAGAGCCAGCTCTCCCCCTGCAGCAGCAGAGCGAACAGGCGCGATAGGGTTAAAAGCGGAGAGGGAAGCAGGAGCTCCTTGCCGACAAGGAGACTCCCCGCTTCCCAAACCGCGAGATAGATGAGCGCAATCAGCGCTGTTTGCAGCAGCTTTCGCTTATCCGGCATACAGATCGTCGCCCGGCAGTTTCCCGCCGATAGACTTCGGATTTGCAGTAAAGAGCACGTTCAAC
>CAYPEV010000161.1:0-6038 GCA_964409605.1 uncultured Christensenella sp.
GGGCTTTGGAACGCCGAGGCGGAAAAATTCCTGCTCGAAACGATGCGCGGGTAGAAAAAACGGGGATGCCCCGTAAGCGGAGCATCCCCGAAAAAAGAGCAAGATACCGAACCGGATCAGTCGATGGTCTCATACGGCGCGGGCTCGCTGCCCTGATACCAGCGCTGCCGATAGCCGCCGGGCGTGATGCCTTCGTGCTGCTTGAAGAGGCTGATGAAATGCCCGATGTTGGAGATGCCGACATCCATGGAGATCTGGCTGATGGAGAGCTTCGTGGTACGCAGAAGCTGCTTTGCGCGCGTAAGCCGCGTCTGGATTAGATATTCGTTCGGTGAAAGACCCATATAGCGCTTGAATAGCTTTTGGATGTAAAATTTATTGATGGAGAGTTTTTTGCTCAGCACATCCAGCGTAATCTGCTCCGTAAAATGCGCGTTGATATAGGAGCGCACGTCGACGATGTATTCCGGAAGCCTGCTCGCCTCCTTTTGGTGGGATGCGGCGCTGATGCAGCGGGTCATCAGCATGGTCAGAAGTCCGGAAGCCTGGATGTCGTCCAGGAGGTTGTTGTCCCCGTTTCGATAGAGCGCGATCAGGTTTTCCAGCGTGCTGCGCACGGCGACGTCCGCGTCGATATTCATCAGCGCGTTGCCGCCGTTCTGGGCAAGAAACAGCTCATAATAGGCCTTAGCGGTCTGCCCGTAAAAATGCACCCAAAGGATGCGCCAGTCGCCTTTTTCGGGAGAAGTTCGGTAATACTGCGGTTTTTCGCAGTCGATCCAGAACAGCTGTCCCGGCTTGACCGGATAGACACTGCCCTCGTACTCCAGAATACCCTCGCCGGAGATGCAATATTTAATCAGATACGACGGAAGGTTCGCGCGCCGCGTGAAGTAGTTGCGCCCCGCGATGAAATCACCGAGCTCCTGCACATAAACGATGGAGCCCTTGGCGGTCTGGCTGGGGGTGGCGGTGATCCAAATAGAATGGTCATCCAGATCCAGCTGGTAGCTCAAAGAAACCTGAGTCATGGTGTTCTCCTTGTCAAGATTCCGTAATGTTACGCCAACTCTGGAAAGTGACAATGTACTTCATAACGGATATTCTAGTATTATTAGATCATTTACTGTGCAAGTTCAAAGAAGTACAAGTATCATACCGCCAACCGGCAATCAAATAATCTTCCACACCATCATACCAATATTCTGCAATCTAATACAAGTAGGATGAAAACAATGGAACGTTTTACGTGGAAAGCATACATCCTTCCCGGCATGCTGGAGGAATATATCAAACGGCACGATGAGATCTGGCCGGAGATGACGCAGGTGCTCAACGACGCGGGCATCCGCAACTATACCATCTGGACGACGGGTAACGAGTTGTTTGGCTACTATGAGTGCGACAGCGTGGAATATGCCGCCAGGGTGCAGCGCGAGAGCGAAGTCGTCGCCCGCTGGAATGTCTATATGAAAGATGTCATGGTCATGGCGACAGACGAAAACGGCGAGCCGCAGATGCTCAGACAGGTTTTTCTGCACGGCTGAGGAGCGGGCGCTTTCCGCATAGGACCGTCCGTCAAACAATCATTTTTTCCCACGATTCGCGGAGGAGACACGATGTCGGATATCATACTCGAACTTTGCAATATCACGAAGATTTTTCCGGGCGTCAAAGCGCTGGATGGCGTGAATTTTCAGCTGAAAGCCGGCGAAATTCACGCGCTTATGGGCGAAAACGGCGCGGGAAAATCGACGTTTATCAAGGTGATCACCGGTGTGCACCATGCCGAGGGCGGCACGATGTTCCTCGACGGCAAAAAGGTGGAGTTCAAAACCCCGCTGGACGCGCAGAGGGCGGGCATCGCCGCGATCTATCAGCACGTGACCAGCTATCCGCACCTCAGCGTTGCGGAAAACATCTTTATGGGCCATGAGTCCGTCAAGGGTGGATTCATTCAATGGAAAGAGATGCACAAGCGCGCGGATGTACTCCTCAAACGCCTGAATGCGGAGTTTTCCTCCGCGGCGCTGATGAGCTCGCTTTCGGTCGCGCAGCAGCAGATGGTCGAGATTGCAAAGGCGCTCTCGATGGACGCGCGCATCATCATCATGGACGAACCCACTGCCGCGCTGACGCGCAGCGAGTCGGAGGAGCTGTATCGCATCAGCGAGAAGCTGCGCGACGACGGAAAGTCGATCATCTTTATCTCGCATCGTCTGGAGGATATGTATCGCCTCGCATCCCGCGTGACGGTTTTCCGCGACGCGAACTATATCGGCACCTATGATGTTTCGCAAATCACGCCGCCGGAACTGATCAAGGCGATGGTCGGCCGTGAGATCAAAGAGCTCTTCCCCAAGCCGGATGTGGAGATTGGCGATGAAGTGCTCCGCGTGGAGCATCTCAGCCGCGCGGGATATTTCCGCGATGTGTCGTTCTCCGTTCGCGCGGGTGAGATCGTCGGCTTTACCGGCCTTGTCGGCGCGGGCCGTACAGAGGTGATGCAGACGCTGTTCGGCATCGAGCGGTATGATTCCGGCAGGATCCTGTTTGCCGGAGAAGAAATACACGTCCGCCGCCCGCAGGATGCGATGCGCCGCGGAATCGGCCTGCTTACGGAAGACCGGCAGGAGTGCGGCCTGATTCTCGATTGGGGCATCGGCGCGAACATCACGCTGCCGGAACTCAAGAAATATGCCAAGCGGCACGTGACCAATGAAAAGGTGGAAAATGTGGCGGCCAAGCAGCTCGCTGAGAGCGTAGATGTCAAGGCCGTGACGATTTTTGACAAGGCGAGCTCGCTTTCCGGCGGAAACCAGCAGAAGGTCGTCGTCGCAAAAGCGCTCGGTAGCGAACTCAAACTCCTGATCATGGACGAACCGACCAAGGGCGTAGACGTCGGCGCGAAAGCCGCAATCTATGAAATCATGGGCGAACTCGCCAAGCAAGGGCTTGCGATTATCATGATCTCCTCGGAGATGCCGGAGATTCTCGGCATGAGCGACCGGGTCTATGTCATGTGTGACGGCAGGGTGACCGGTGAACTGGGACGCCTCTCCGCCTCGCAGGAGAAGATCCTCGAATTGGCCATGGCGAAGCATATCCACCATGCCGCCCACGCGCAAGGAGAATGAACATGCAGAGCCAGATGAAAAGCCTGTTGAAAAAACTGAAAAGCTCGCGCGAACTAAGCCTGTTTCTGGTGCTTGCGATCCTGTGCATCGCCGTGCAGCTGCGCAACAATTCTTTTTTAACCGCGAAGACCATCAACGACATGCTCAAGAACTATTCCACGACGATCACGCTCGCGCTGGGCATGATGAGCGTGCTGCTCATCGGCGGGATCGATATCTCCGTCGCCTCCTCGCTGGCGTTTTCCGGAATGTGCGCGTCGCTGATGATGCGCGACGGCGTCTATTCCTCCACCCTCGTGATGTTCCTCGTCAGCGTCGGCATCGGACTACTGTGCGGCATGCTGGTGGGTCTGGTCATCACGCAGGGCAAGGTGCTGCCGATCATCGCAACGCTAGGCCTGACCAATATCTTCCGGGGAGCTACGTATATTGTCTCCGGCAGCCGCTGGGTCTCCGCCTATCAGTTCCAGAGCGCATTCAAGCAGTTTGCGCAGACGAATACGCTCTCCTTCGGGCTCGTCAACAACCTCGTCTTCATCACGATCATCTGCTATGCGGTGTTCTTTGTCATCATGAAGTGGTCGCGCTTCGGACGCAGGATCTACGCCGTGGGCTCCAACCCTGAGGCGGCCGCCGTCAGCGGCATCAATATCAGCGCGATCAAGTTTGCCGTATACAGCATCGCGGGCGCGTTTGCGGGGCTTACGGGCGCCATGTATACCGCCCTCTACGCCAGTGCGCAGAGCGACATGGGCATGGGCATGGAGATGGACGTCATCGCGGCCTGCGTCATCGGCGGGGTCAGCCTCAACGGCGGGCAGGGCAGCGTCGTGGGCGTACTCCTGGGCGCGCTGACCATGGCGGTCATCGGCAAGGCGCTCCCGCTCATCGGTGTTTCGCAGTTCTGGCAGACCGCAATCAAGGGTCTGATCATACTCACGGCGATCATCATCAACGTCCTGACCCAGCGCGTGATGCGCAAGAATGCCCTGAAAGAGAGGGAGATCTAAGCATGACCAATCAAGTGAAGCGCAACATCGTCATCGAAAAAGAAAAATCGCTGAAGTCCCTCTTCCTGCGCTGGGAAACGCTTTTGATTCTGCTCTTCGTCGTCGTGAACGTGATGAACGCGAGCATCTCGAAGAACTACCTCAACACCGCGAATCTCTTTACCGCGATCAGCACATTCCTGGTCAAAGGCTTTATCGCTTTTCCCATGGCGTATATCCTCGTGCTGGGCGATATCGATCTTTCCGTCGGCTCTACGGTCGCGCTGAGCGCAACGCTCCTCGGCGTATCGTACAACGCGGGCCTGCCGATGGGTGCCGCTGTCGCGGTCGCGCTGCTCTGCGGCACGCTCTGCGGCCTTATCAACGGCATTATCCTCACAAAGTTTACCGAACTTGCCTCCATGATCGTTACCCTCGGCACCATGACCCTTTATCGCGGCATCGCGGAGATGATCCTGGGCTCTCAGAGCACGGGCGGCTTGCAGAGCGTGACATGGTTCTACAATCTCTACTATGCGCGCCTTGGCGCGGTACCGTATATCTTCATCGTCTTTTGTGTGCTGGCGGTCCTCTTCGGGCTCGTGCTGCACAAGACCACGTTCGGGCGGTATCTGTACGCAATCGGAAACAGCCGCGTAGTCGCGCATTATTCCGGCATTCCCGTGCAGTCGATCCGGCTGATCTGCTTCACGCTCGTAGGCCTCGTCTGCGGCATCTCGGCGATCTACTATGCGAGCTGGATGGGAACGGTTCGCTTCGATATCGCGACGGGATATGAGCTGGAGGCGATCTCGATGGTCGTGCTCGGCGGCATTTCGACCGCGGGCGGCAAGGGCAATTTCCCGGGGACCGTCATATCGATTTTCACGATCGGGCTGCTCAAGTACGGCTTGGGGCTCATCAACGTCAACTCGCAGACCATTCTGATGATCATCGGCGCAATCCTGATCGTCGTCGTCACCATTCCAAACATCCGCGTGCAAAAGAACGCGATGAAGGCAATAAAAACGACCGCAAAAAGCTGCTGATTCACCGGACATTTTGTTTCAAACGTCGCTGTCGCATACCGGAACCAGGAAAGACCAAACCCAAAACGCCCCGCGGACCAGCGGGGCAGTACGGACCAAAAAGCACCGTTCTGCGGGGCTTGGAATTCTAATCGCAAAAATTTCCGGCGACGGAAGAAACAGCGTTTTGAACCCGATGGAACACGAAAAACCCACTCAAATTTGATCCGCCGCATTCGGATCTGGCCGCCGAGGGGCGCTCAAATAAAGCAAACATAAAATGGATCGGTTCAACGATTGGTTCGGATATGTCCGCCGAGAGGCGTTCATATAAATCAAAAAATAAGGAAGGGAATCAACATCATGAAGAAACTGATTGCACTCGTTCTCTGCCTGGCAACAGTGTTTGCCCTGGTTGCCTGCGCGCAGCCCGCGGCGCCCGCCGCGCCCGCCGCCGCTGCTCCTGCGACGGAAGAAGCTGCTGCTCCCGCAGCCGCCGAAGTTGCACAGACCTACGCCATCATCACGAAGTCTGCCGGCAACCCCTACAACGAGAGAGAAGCATCCGGCTTTGAAGAAGCCATCACTGCCGCCGGCTACACGGCGATCGTGAAGCACCCCGCTGAGATCACCGCAGAAGCGCAGATCACCCTGATCAACGAACTCGTCGCGCAGGGCGTCTCCGGCATCGCCGTTGCGGCAAATGACCTCGACGCGCTGGAAACCGCACTCAAGGCCGCGATGGCCGCTGGCATCAAGGTCGTTTCGCTTGACTCCACCGTGAATCCGGCGAGCCGCCTCACCCACATCAACCAGGCCGGCGTGAAAGAAGTTGCGCAGGCTCTGGCGGATGCCGTTCTCGATCTGACCGGCGGCGAAGGCGA
>CAYPEV010000162.1:0-5966 GCA_964409605.1 uncultured Christensenella sp.
TTACGGATAAGAAAGAGATCGAGTACGACAAAGAACATTCTCTTGCAGACAACATGGAGTATACGCAACTCGACGGCAACTGGTTTATTGTAGAAGCGATATACCCCTGGTGACGAAGTTCTGAGGCAAAACAAAAGAGGCGAAGCAGGTTCGGTTGCGGTCGCCTCTCTTTTTTTGTTTGATTACATAGGAAGCGGATCAGCCAGTCCGCATAGTTGGAGGCTCACGCCGTAGAGCCTGTTTGCGCTCGCGAGGTTTTTGCTTTGTTCGCTGGAAGGCTCGATCTTGCAGCGATAGAAGTATTCGCCGCTGACACGGTCGAGCGAACGATCACACGTGAGGTAAACGCTCGTCCTCGCGCCCTCGTCGCTGGTCATAAAGAGAATTTTCATCAGTACGGCGACCCAGCGGAAGCGGTCGTTTGCGCGGTTGACCACGATATCCGTCGCGACGATGCCGGGATGCACGGCGTTGATCGTGACCCGGCTGCCGCGCGTGCGGAGTTTTTCCGCGAGCGAGCGGGTAAACAGCAGGCAGCAGAGCTTGCTGTGTCCATAGGCGGAGAAGCGATTGTAGCCGCGCGTATAGTTCAGGTCGTCAAATCGCACGCCGCCCCAGCCATGGGCAACGCTGGTCATCATCACGACTCGGCCCTGCTCGCTCTTTTCAAGCAGCGGAAGCAGCAGCATCGTGAGCAGGAACGCGCCGAGGTAATTGACGCCGAAGGTCAGCTCAAACCCTTGCTTCGTCTCCGCGCGGCGGCGGCCCAATATACCCGCGTTGTTGACCAGCGCGTCGAGCCTGCCGTATTTTTCCGTAAACGCCGCGGCGAACGCGCGGACGCTTTCGAGGTCGGCCAGATCCAGCGACATCAGGTCGAAGCAGCGGCCGTTTACGCACGAAAGCTCCGAAAGCGCGGCCTCTCCGCGCTCCTTGCAGCGGCAGGCGAGCACGACCGTCGCGCCAAGGTCGGAGAGCTGCGCGGCTGTCGCTTTGCCGATGCCGGCGTTTGCGCCCGTGACGATGACGATCTTACCCTTCATATCCCCACTCAACATTCCATCCATGGCAAAGAGTATATACAAACAAGAGCAGGATCGCAACACAATACGCGCGCACTGTTGTGCGAAGAAATCCGTTCTTTTCGAATACACGAAAAATCGGTATACTGTCTTATATCGATGCAGTCAAATTTCTGCGGCCATACATGCCGCACGGGAGAATAAAACACATGTTTATCGCAGACGGTTGGAACGATTTTCGCGTACTGGACGCGGGCAACGGCATGAAGCTCGAACGCTGGAAGGGGATCACCCTCCTGCGGCCCGATCCGCAGGCCGTCTGGCCGATGGGCGAGCACAAGGCGGACGCGGTCTACATCCGCTCCGAAACCGGCGGCGGGCACTGGGAAGAGCAGCGGCAGCTGCCCGAATCCTGGCAGGTGACCTATCGCGACCTGACGTTTGTCGTGCGGCCGACGGGCTTTAAGCACACGGGGCTGTTTCCGGAGCAGGCGGTCAACTGGGACTGGATGCGCGGCGAGCTCGCCCGCTGGAAAAAAACGCACGACCGCGCGCCGCGGGTGCTCAACCTCTTTGCGTACACGGGCGGGGCGACGATCGCCTGCGCGGCATCCGGCGCGGAGGTGGTGCATGTGGACGCGGCGAAGGGCATGGTCGCCTGGGCGAAGGACAACGCCGCGGCAAGCGGGCTTTCGGAAGCCCCGATTCGCTATATCGTCGACGACTGCGTGAAGTTTGTGAAACGAGAACTCCGGCGCGGAAACCGTTATGACGGCGTTGTGATGGATCCGCCGAGCTATGGCAGAGGGCCGACCGGCGAACTTTGGAAGATTGAAAACGACCTGTATCCGCTGGTTGCGGACTGCGCCCAGCTCCTAAGCGACGAACCCGCGTTTTTCCTCGTCAACAGCTATACGACGGGGCTTGCCGCAAGCGTACTGAAAAACGTTCTGCGCGTCGCCCTGCCGGAGGGGGATACCGTGTCCGACGAAGTGGGCCTGCCGATCGAGCGGGACAATCTGCTCCTGCCCTGCGGCGAAAGCGGACGCTGGACGCCGAAGCGATAGCGCATCTTTCGCGGCACGGCGAACGGAAAGAGAGAAGAATTGGAAGAGCAGCTTTCACCCAAACTCCGGCGCGACGAGCGCACGGACAGCGGCATCCGAATTCTATATGAGGACAACCACCTCCTCGTGGTCGAGAAGCCTGTCAACCTGCCTGTGCAGGCGGATAGCTCCGGCGACGAGGATTTGCTCACGCTCTTAAAGGCGTATCTCCGCGCGCGCTATGATAAGCCCGGCGAGGCGTATCTCGGCCTTGTGCACCGGCTCGACCGCCCCGTCGGCGGCGTGATTGCGTTTGCAAAGACGAGTAAGGCCGCGGCGAGACTATCCGCGCAGTTCAACACGCACGAGGCGAAGAAGCGTTATTGTGCGATCGTCACCGGACGCCCGAAGCCGCAGGAGAGCTTGACCGACTGGCTCTACAAGGACGAAACTACCTTCTCCTCCCGCGTGGTGCCAAAGGGGACCGAGGGCGCGAAGGAGGCGCGGATGAAATACGCGCTTCTGGGGCAGGCGGAGGAGACCGCGCTTCTGGATATCGAGCTGTATACGGGAAGGCCGCATCAGATTCGCGTGCAGCTGTCAAACACGGGCTATCCGATCTATGGCGACCAGCGGTATTGTGAAAACGCGCCGGCGGGGGAACAGATCCGCCTCTGGGCGTATGCGCTGACGCTTTTGCATCCCACGCTCAAAGAGCCGATGACGTTCTTCTCCGCGCCGCCGTGGCAGGAGGAAGCGTTTGCGCCGCAGATTGCGCTTTTGCCCGCGTTCTCCGTTTGCCGCGGGGTCTATCTGGATGGAGACTGCCTCGTTGTGGACAAACACGCGGGCGTGGAGACGGAGGGCGAGCTGCTGGGTGAGCTGGAATCGCTGTTTGAGAGCGTCTATCCTGTGCACCGGTTGGACGCGAACACGGAAGGGCTTGTGCTCTTCGCGCGAACGGAGGAAGCAGCAAGCAAGTTTGAGCAGCTCTTTTATACGCACGAGCTAAGAAAGATCTATCACGCGGTGGTGCGCGGCGTGCCGAAACACGAAGGCCGCCTCGTGCATTGGGTGCAGAAGGATGCGGATGATTCGTTCGTCCGCCTCTGCCGCGAAGGGGACACGGGCGCGCTCCGGTGCGAGTTGAGCTTTCGCGTGCTCGAGACCGACGGCGAAGCGAGCCTGCTTGAAATCGAGCTCTTCACGGGACGCACGCACCAGATCCGCGTGCAGATGGCGGCGATCGGACATCCTGTCCTCGGCGACGACAAGTACGGAGATCGTGACTTCAACAAGCTCCGCAAAAAGCGCACGCAGCAGCTGCTGGCAAAGCGCTTGGAGATTGACGGGCGGGTGTATGAGAGTTTGCGGGAGTTGGGGTTGTAGGGATTAACAAGAGGCTCGCTCACGCGAACCTCTTTTCTTATCATTCCTGAGTTTTCACAGCGTCGCCAGCATGACCGCCTTGATCGTGTGCATGCGGTTTTCCGCCTCGTCGAAGACCACCGACTGCTCTCCGGAGAAGACGTCGTCACTGACTTCCATGCTGTCGCGACCAAACTTCGCGCCCATCTCCTTGCCGATGGTGGTGTTCAGGTCGTGGAACGCGGGCAGGCAGTGCATGAAGATACAGGTGGGCTTTGCCGCCGCCATCACGGTTGCGTTCACCTGATAGGGAGATAGCTCGCGGATGCGCTGCTCCCAGATCTCCATGGGTTCGCCCATCGAAACCCAGACGTCGGTATAGATCACGTCCGCGTCCTTGACGCCCTCGAGGATATCCTCCGTCTGCGTGATGCTGCCGCCGCTCTGTTTTGCGAGCTCCTTGCAGGTGTTCGTCAGCTCTTCGGTTGGCCAATATGCCTTCGGCGCGCAGGCGACGAAATTGAGCCCCATCTTCGCGCAGCCGACCATCAGCGAATTGCCCATGTTGAACCGTGCGTCGCCGCAATACGCCAGCTTGATTCCCTTGAGCGTGCCAAACTTCTCCTGAATGGTCAGTAAGTCCGCGAGGATCTGCGTCGGGTGAAACTCGGTGGTCAGCCCGTTCCAAACGGGTACGCCCGCGTATTTGGCAAGCTCTTCCACGATGCTCTGGCCGTAGCCGCGGTATTCGATGCCGTCATACATCCGGCCCAGCACCTGCGCCGTGTCCGAAATGCTCTCCTTTTTGCCGATCTGCGAGCCGGAAGGATCGAGATACGTCGCGTGCATGCCGAGGTCGAAGGCCGCGACCTCGAAGGCGCATCGCGTGCGCGTGCTGGCTTTTTCGAAGATCAGCGCGATATTTTTACCGTGCAGTGTGTCGTGCGGGATGCCCGCCTTCTTCTTCGCCTTGAGCTCCGCCGAGAGCGCGAGTAAGTCCGCGATTTCGTCCGGCGTGAAGTCGAGCAGCTTCAAAAAGCTCTTACCCTTCAGGTTCATGTCCTTCGCCTCCTGTTTTTGTATTTGAAGTTAATATGTGCTCAAAATCTGTTTCAGAATCGCAAGCCCCGCGTCGATCTCGTCTTTCGTGATCGTCAGCGGCGGCATGAGGCGGATCGTATCCGCGCCCGCCGTTAGCGCGAGAAGCCCGTTTGATACGAGCTTGCCGACGGCTTCCTTGTGGGAGCAGCGGACGCCTACGCCGATCATCAGCCCGAGTCCGCGCACGCTCGTGACTACCGGCAAATTCCAGCCTGCGATCGTCTCGCGAATATATGCGCCTTTTTGCGTGACTGCGCTGAGGAAGTCCGGCGTGAGCGCGGCGAGCACCGCGCTGGCGCCAGCGGCGCAGATCGGGTTGCCGCCGAATGTCGTCGCATGCGTTCCTGCAGATAAGGTTGCCGCGCAGCTTTTTGCCGCGAGCACGCCGCCGAAGGGAAGCCCCGCCGCGATACCCTTTGCAAACGTCACCGCGTCCGGTTCGATGCCGTATTGCTGGAAGCAGAACAGCGTGCCGGTTCTTCCGACGCCGGTCTGCACCTCGTCGATGAGCAGCAGGATATCGCGCGATCGACAGAAACTCGCTACCTCCTGCACAAACGCCGAATCCAGCGGCAGCACCCCGCCCTCGCCCTGGATGAGTTCCATCATGATCGCGCAGACGGTGCCGCTCATGCAGGCGGATTTCACGCAGGCGATGTCGTTCGGCTCCGCGTGGACAAACCCTTCGGTAAACGGAAAGAAAAACTGATGAAACACGTCCTGTCCCGTCGCGGCGAGGGTTGTGATCGTCCGCCCGTGGAAGGAGTGATGGAGGGTGACGATCCTGCTTCTGCCCGCGCCGTATTTGTCGAAGGAGTATTTGCGCGCGAGCTTGATCGCGCCCTCGTTTGCCTCCGCGCCGGAGTTAGAAAAAAACACGCCTTGCATGCCCGTGCGCTCGACCAGCGTCCTGGCGGCCTGCGCCGCGGGCTCGGTGTAAAAGAGGTTTGATACATGCGGCAGTTTCTTCGCCTGCGCGGTGATGGCGGAAAGCCAACCTTCGTTTCCGCAGCCGAGGGAGCACACACCGATGCCGCTCGCAAAGTCGATGTAGGTTTTTCCGTCAAAATCCACGAGCGTCGCGTTCTCGCCGCGTTCAAGCGCGACGGGAAAGCGCTGATAGGTGCCGAGGATGTAGTCGTCCGTCAGCCGGATGATATCCTGATTCGTCATGTTTCCTCCTTATGCGGTCACCATCGTGCCGATGCCCTCGTCCGTCAGCATCTCGATCAGGATTGCGTGCGGCACGCGTCCGTCGATGATAAACGCGCGGTTTGCACCTTTTTCCACCGCGTGAGCGCAGCATTCGAGCTTTGGGATCATGCCGCCGGTGACCACGCCGCTCTCCTGCAACGCCGGGATTTCGCTCAGCGACAGCCGGACGATCAGGCTCTGCGGATCATTTGCGTCGGCAAGCACGCCCTTGGTG
>CAYPEV010000163.1:0-5948 GCA_964409605.1 uncultured Christensenella sp.
CTCCACCGCAACCTCACGGCAAGATAGCGAGTGTTATGGGTGGAAGAGAGAGGTACCAAGCGCTTATGGAACAGCTGGCCAAGCCAAACGTGCCAATTCCGGCCGACAACGTGGACGCGCTCTTTGCGCAGTATGCCGATACGGTATACCGCCTCGCGTTTCTGCGCACCAAGAGCGGAACAGACGCGGACGACATCGTGCAGGAGGTTTTCCTCAGGGCCTTGCGCGCAAAGCCCGTATGGAACAGCCTCGAACACCAGAAAGCCTGGTTCATCAAGGTGACCATCAACTGCACCAAGTCGCTGCTGACCTCCGCCTGGCGGCGAAACACCGTACCCGAGAACGAAAATCTCCTCACCGAGATGCAGACGACCACAGAGGTTTATCCTTATGTGCTGGCGCTTCCCCCGAAGTACCGCACGGTGGTGCACCTGTATTATTACGAGGGGTATCAGGTCTCCGAGATCGCCAAGATCACAGGAACAGCGGAAAACACGGTGAAATCCCATCTCTTCCGCGCACGCGATATGCTGCGGGAACAGTTGAAAGGGGAGTTTCAGGATGTTTAAAGAGCAGTATATCCGTGACAACGACAAGCTGAAAGCAAAGGAGACGTTGCTCATGGAAATCAAGGAAAAACACACGCGTGAGAAAATTGCCCTCACGCCCAGACAGAAATTCGTCCGATACGGCGCGGTTTTCGCGGCCTTCGTACTGGTCGCAGCCGGCGTATTCGGCGTCACTCAACTCAGCAAGACCAGCGCTCCCGCACCGGAGAACGCAACCCTCGCCGCAGCCGCGGACACGCAGAGCGTGACCGAGGTTGACAGTTATGACGACATCTACGGCATGATTGAAACCATGCAGACCCGCAACGGTATGTACGCGGGCGGCGTCATGATGGAAAGCGCGGTCAGCGACGGCGCGATGGCAGCCCCGGCAGCGGGCGACGCCAAGGTGGAAGCCGTGCCCGCGCCGGCCACGGCGGACACCGGCAGCCCCGACTATTCCGAAACCAACGTCCAGGTCAAAGGTGTGGACGAAGCGGACATCGTCAAGACCGACGGCAGCTACATCTACTATGTGGCCGGCAACCAGCTCAACATCCTCAAGCCCGACGGAGCCGCAACAAAGCTCGTCTCCAGCACATCGCTTTCCGGCGACAACAGCTGGTGGGGCTATAATTCCGAGATGTTCCTGCTGGGCAACCGCCTCATGATCATCACCCAGAGCTTCAACACCGTCTGGGTCAACGACGCGAACGGCAACTATGAGACCAACACCGACCAGACCAGCGCGGTCATCTACGACGTAACCAACCCCGAGAAACCCCTCCAGGTGGTTTCCCTCGGGCAGAGCGGCTATTATGTCAGCTCCCGCATGATCGGGGACTATGTCTACCTCGTGACCTCGCAGTACATCTACAACCCCGTCAAGGGCACGCCGATCACCTACATCCCCGCAACCACCGACGGCGTGGAGAGCAAGCTGCTGATGCCGACCGACCTCTACATCGGCGGCAGCCCGCAGAGCGCGGCCTATACGGTCGTGGGCTCGATCAACCTCAAGAGCGGCGCGAACTTCGCCTCCGCGAAAGCGGTCTTCGGCGGAACGAGCACCCTCTATGCCAACGCGGAACACCTGCTGCTCGCCCTCTCGCGCTATGAGGAGGAAGTCCTCCCCATCGCGCCGGACAAGGACGGCAAGAACGTCCAGATCACGCGCAGTTCCTCCAGCACAGACCTCGTGCTGCTGGGCCTCAGCGAAGGGCAGATTACGAAGCTCGCCACCGGCAACGTGCCCGGCAGCCTCCTGAATCAGTTCTCGATGGATGAGTACAAGGGTGTTTTCCGGATTGTAACCAACATCAACAACTCGGAGCAGCGGATCTTTACCGACGGCGTGGACACCTATGAATACGACAGCACGAGCGCAAACGCGCTCTACACGCTGGATCAGGACCTCAAGGTGCTCGGCAGGATCGAAAATCTCGCCAAGGACGAGTTCATCAAGAGCGTTCGTTTCGACGGTGAGATCGGCTACTTCGTCACCTTCCGTCAGGTCGACCCGCTGTTCGCGGTGGATCTGAGCAACCCGTCCGCGCCGCGCGTACTGTCCGCACTCAAGATACCGGGATTCTCCGAATACCTGCATGTCTTTACGGATAACCTGCTGCTCGGCATCGGCTACAATGCGGACGAGAACACCGGCGCCATGCAGGGCGTGAAGCTCTCCATGTTCGACACCACGAACAAGGCCAACGTCAGGGAAGTCACCACCGAAAAGGTGGACGCGAGCTGGACGGTCGTCGGCAGCAACCACAAGGCAATCCTCGTGGACGCGGAGAAGAACCTGATCGCCTTCCCGGCGGACAGCAACTACTACATCTACCGCTACACGGCGGACAAGGGCTTTACGCTCGCGGCGCGCGTCAACATGACCGCGGATCTCTCGAGCTGGAACCTGCGCGGCCTGTTCATCGGAGATTACTTCTACGTCCTGGGCGACTCGGGCGTGACGGTGATCTCGCTGAGCGATTTCACCGTGCTCACCACCGTGAAGCTCGGCTAAGCCACAACAATACAGCGACACAACAAAAGCGGGCATTTGCCCGCTTTTGTGTTATACGAAAGGTTCTTTACCCCAATATAAATTTTTTGCTCTTCTTTTCGTCCGCCTGCGGATTCAGGATCAGCACCTGTTTTGTGATCACCTGGATCGCGTCGTCTTTTTGAATCTTCGCGGCCTCGGCGAAAACCGCTTCCCCCCAGAACTGCTCCGTCGTGCAGAATACCGTGGAATACCAGCCGTATTCCTCGCCTTTTTGCGAGAGCTTCTGCTGCCTGCCGCACATGGTCAGAAACATCCGCATCTGCAGCTCCGTCAGGGCGCTGTCAAAGCGGCTCTTCTCCTCCGCGCCGAAGGAGGCAAGCTGCTTGATGGCGTGCAGCGGCAGCGTGCCGTATTCCAGCACCGTATTGTAGATGCGCTTGGCCGCATGGCTCAGCGTGCCCGCGGCATACGCACCGTCAAACGCATCCCCTCCCCGCCGCGCGGCGAGGAAATAGGGCGCCCATGCGCGCGTATAAAACCCGCTCTTTTTGAAGAAAACTTTGCCGTAGGCGATGTCCTTTCGCTCGTCCAGCACGCGCATGCGCCATTCCCAGGGATCCGTCTCGGCTTCTCCCGTGTGCCAGCGCACAGGGGTATCATACGGCGGGGTTTCGTCCCAGCTCCACGGAATCAGGGAAAAAATCCCCTCGTCGTTTCCTCCGCCCATGGAAAACCCGGCGTTGAGCAAAGCCTCAATAAACTCGGAATAGTTTCTGATCTCCACCATACACGCTTCTCCCTGTCCTTGTCTTTCATACAGTATAGCAGAAGAATCGGAAAAACGACGCGGCAAATCCAGGGATCATCGCACCTTCGGCGCAACACGCAAGCGGATAAGTTCTTTTACATCCTCCAGCACCTGCGCGTCGGTAACGCGGATCATCAGCCAGCGCGCGCCGTTGAACGCCTGCGTGCGCGCGTAGAGTTCGCGGATATACGCGGAGCAGGCGGGCAGCAGCAGCTCCGCCTCCGGTGCTTCCTTCGCGCCGATGGTCACAAGCGCCGTGAACTGCCCCGCTTCCGGATAGAGCGTGCAGAGCGCGCGCCCGCCTTTCTTGTACTTCACGTTCCAGCCGGGAGCCCCGCTGCAGGTGCTGTATTCCACCTTGGGCGCGCTCGAGTAGGACGACTCCGCCCATGTGCAGAGTCCGCTCCAGAGCGGGCTTGCGATAAACGCCGCAATCTCCTCCAGCGTCGGCTCCTTCGATTTCGGGTATGCTTCCATCCATGTCATACGCGTGTCCTCCCTTTTCCGATCGGATATTGCCGGTTGCATCCGCTGCATATTCCGTCATGCAGATTGATCAGGTGTCCGCAATGCGGGCAGGTGTGGGCTTCGATCTGTTTTTGCAGGAGCGCTTCCGCGCCGGTTGCGCGCATGTTTGCCGCGTCCGCGGCGAGATCCACGCCATAGCCTTCGCGGTATCGCTTGTCAAACGTTTTCACCCGCTTGCAAGGGCGCTCCGCGCAGTCCGCGCAGGAAAACAGCCCGCGTTCGGCGACGCAGGCGCGCATGATGCACTTGCGCTGGTATGCATCCGGCTCGCTTTCCCGCGCGCGGCAGCCGGGGCACGGGTTCTTCCCGAGGTGGCGATAGCAGAGCATACAGTTCAGCCCGCAGGGCGCGAGCATGCTGGCGTCGATGGTCTCTGGAGGAAGCATGCGGTTGTTCTCCTTTGTCCCGTTGCCGGTAAACTGCTATTTGCGAAGAATTTTTAAATGCACTTTGATCTTTTTCATCGCCCAATCGTAATGGCTGGATGTTGCGGACACGCAATATGCCCCAAGCGTCGTCGATCCTGTCCAGGAAAAATGCGCGCGGGAGAACAGCGCCTCCTCTGAGAATTGTTCGATCTGCGCAACCACGCGCGCATGGCTCTGATCCAACAGCGTTTCCGCCTGCGCATAAGACGTGGATTGATGCTTCTCCCAGAAGCCGACGTTCATCTGCGCATAGTTGCCCCAATTATAGGGCGCGGGTAAAAACGGCTGCTCACTGCCGCCCGTGTTCGCGCTGACCCACCGGAGCAGCAGCATGTGCCACTCATGCAGATGCACCAGCACGTCCCTTAGGTTTTGATCACGCGACCAGTGCGCTTCCTTCTCCGCGTATTCCGCACTGAACGAGAACGGCGCATCGCGCTCCTCCGGCGTCATAGAGCCGATCAGCCGCATGAGTTTGTCATATTGCGTTTGCGCGGCAGTCAGGAGTTCCTGTTTGGTGGTTGGTCTGCCCATTCACGCTCTCTTTCCACGTCAGAGGGTGAAACTTGGATGTCCCCCCGTAGTAATTTTGCTTTTACGACGATTATATCAAACAGAACCTGACAACTGCTGTCATGTCTTAAACGCCATCCGACTTTTTCGCGTGTTGCTGCCAGATGGCTTTCGCGTGATTCGCGATCTGTTCGCGGAGGCTCTGCGGTGCAAGCACCGTTAGCTCCGTGCCGAACGACAGCAGATAGCTCACCACCCAGCTGTCCTGCGGCATTTGCACACGCACAAGCAGGCGGCCGTCCGGCTGCGGCGCGATCACGGAGCGGTCAAACTCGTCATACACGCGAAACGCGACGGCGGGAGAAAACAGCAGTTCCAGCGGCTGCATCGCGGGCAGCGTTACGATGTTCTGCTCCAGCGGCGGAATCTCGTCCGGCAAGGCGGAAAACCGCTCCTCCAAGACCGTCATCTCCACAATCCGGCTGATCTTAAACAGGCGGAAGCCCTCCTGCATCCGGCAGTACGCGTGCAGATACCATGCTTTGTCCTTGAAGATCAGCTTCACGGGGAGGATCACGCGGCGGCTGGTTTCCCCGCTGGTGGAGCAGTAGACGATTTCGATCGCGCGCCGTCCGGTCAACGCGGTCTTCAGGCGCTCAAACTTCGCGCTGTCCGTGCTGCCCATGCCCCAGCGGGAGAAATCGACCTCGATCCAGTTCGCGTTCTGCTTTTGAAACAGCGCGCCGAGCTTATGCAGGAGCGTATCCACCGGTTGCTCCACGGCGCGCAGGCTCTGGATCGCATAGAGGATCTGATTCTGCTCCTCGTCCGAGAGCAGTGCTTTATCGAAGGAATAGTTGGGCAAAAGCGATACGCCGCCGCCCTTCCCCTGCGTGGCGTAGACGGGCACCCCCGCGAGCGAGAGAGCGTCGATGTCGCGATAGACCGTCCGTACGGAGACCTCCAGCGCGCGCGAAAGCTCCGGCGCGGTCATCGTGCCCCGCTCCAGCAGCATGTATACGATTTGAAACAGGCGGTCGTTCTTCATGCGGTCTCTCTTTGATCTTCCGATATACCCAGTATAAAGCAAAAACCTGACAGGTTCCATGTCAGGTTTG
>CAYPEV010000164.1:0-5939 GCA_964409605.1 uncultured Christensenella sp.
AGTCCATGATGCCTTATGCCGAGCACGTCATCCTGGAGCGCGCGCTTCCGCGCGTCGAGGACGGCCTCAAACCCGTGCAGCGGCGCATCCTCTACACCATGCTGGAGCTGAGCCTTACGCCGGACAAACCGCACAGAAAAAGCGCGCGCATCGTCGGCGACTGCCTGGGCAAATACCACCCGCACGGAGACAGCTCCGTTTACGACGCGATGGTGCGCATGGCGCAGCCATACAACATGTGCGTGCCTCTCGTGGACGGGCACGGCAACTTTGGCAGCGTGGACGGGGACAGCGCGGCCGCGATGCGCTATACCGAAGCGCGCATGACCGACGCCGCGATGCAGCTTTTGCGCGACATCGAAAAGGACACCGTCGGCTTTTCCTTTAACTTTGACGATACGCTCAAGGAGCCGGACCTGCTGCCGGGGCGTTTCCCGAACCTGCTCGTCAACGGCGCCAGCGGCATCGCGGTAGGCCTCGCCACCAATATCCCGCCGCACAATCCCGTGGAGGCGATCAACGCCGTCATCGCGGTGATGGAAAACCCGCGTATCCCGCTCGAAGAGCTGATGCGCATCATCCCCGCGCCGGACTTCCCGACGGGCGGCTTCCTGCTGGAATCCTCCGAGGTCGAGCAGGCCTACCGTACCGGCCGCGGCAAGATCTACATGCGCGCCAAGACGCACTTTGAAGAGCAGAAGAACGGCAAGACGCTGATCGTCATCACCGAACTGCCGTTTCAGGTCAACAAGGCGAACATGCTCGAAAAAATCCTCGCGGTCAGCCAGGAGAAGAAGACGATGTTCTCCGGCATCGCGGATATCCGCGACGAGAGCGACCGCACCGGCATGCGCGCCGTCATCGAGATCAAGAAGGACGGGGACCCGGAGCGCATCCTGCAATATCTGTTCAAGTATTCCGATCTGCAGATGACGTTCGGTGTCAATATGGTCGCCATCGCGGGCGGCAAGCCGCAGCAGATGAACCTCAAGCAGATCATCGCGCACTATATCCGCCACCAGCGGGACGTCGTCACGCGGCGCACGCAGTTCGAACTCGACGCGGCGCTGCGCCGGGAGCATATCCTCGCGGGGCTCATGATCGCGGTGGACAACCTCGATGCCGTCATCGCGCTCATCCGCGCGAGCAAGTCGCCCAAGGAGGCGCGCGAAGGGCTGATGAAGACCTTCTCGCTCTCCGAGATTCAGGCGCAGGCGATCCTCGATCTAAGGCTCCAGCGGCTGACCAATATGGAGCTCATCACCATCAAGCGCGAATACGCCGAGGTAGTGCGGCTGATCGAAGAACTGCGCGGTATTCTCGCGAGCGAGAAAAAGCTCCTCGCGCTGATCAAAAAAGAGCTCACGGAGATCCGCGAACAGCTCGCCGTCCCGCGCAGAACGACGTTTGTCGCCTGCGACGACGCGCCCATCGACGAACAAGAAGACCTCGCCGTCGTGGAAGACGTCACAATCTGCGTCTGCGAAGGGTTGAAAATCCGCCGCATGCCAAGCAAGGTGTTCTCGCTCGCGGCGATTTCGGAGGATAAGCCGCTGTTCGTGCTCGAAACCCGATCCAACCAGCGCATCCGCCTGTTTACGGATCAGGGAGCGCTTTTATCCCTCGCGGTGGAGGAGCTGCCAGAGACCCGCGCCACCACGCGCGCGGCGAACCTCGCCTCTCTCCTGCCGTTTGAGAAAAACGAGAAGATCATCGCGCTCTATCCGGATTCGGAGGAGGGCGACTATCTCTTCTATCTGCGGGACGGCAACATCAAGCGCACGCCCGCAGCCGAATATCGCGTGCGGGTCAAGCGCACGGCCGCAGTCGCCCTGCGGGACAAGGACCGCGTGCTCGCGATGGAGCTTTATGCGCCGAAACCCGTCCTGATGATCACAAAGCTCGGCATGAGCATCCGCTTTGCCGCAGATACCATCCCCGCGATGGGGCGTGTTTCGGGCGGCGTGAAATGCGTCAAGCTCGACAAAGGCGACGAGGTGATCTATGCGGCGCTCGTGCCGGAAGAAGCCGAGGTGCTCACCATCACCGACAAGGGCTTTGGCAAGCGTTCGCCGATGTTTGACTACGATCTGCAGGGCAGAAACGGCAAGGGCCTCAAGACCTTCGACCTCAAGAAAAACGGCTCCAACGGCACCTGCATCGCGGCGGTCGCGGTGCTCACGGAGCAAAAGACGCTCACCATCGTGCAGCGGCACGGCGGGCGCACGGCGATCCAGACCGGCGAGGTGCGCATCGAGCCGCGCGCGGGCAAGGGCAATATGCTCGTCGCGGTCGTGCTCGACGACGACGTGACCGGGATCGAATAAGCGCAGGATACACAGAATGGCTGCCCCAAAAGGCAGCCATTCTCGCGTTGATTCGCTTCTAAAGCTATATCGTCTTACCGTCTGCCGAGGACGAGCCTGCTGAGCAGGATCAGGATGCACGCACCGCCGACCGCGATGAAAAACCCGCCGATCGACCAGACGTTGCCCGTGCCGATGCCGGCATAGTCCGCCAGCCACCCGCCGACAACCGCACCTGCGATACCGACAATGATGTTGCGAAGCAAGCCACCCTTGCCGCGCATGATCTTGCTCGCGACCCAACCAATCAGCGCGCCGATCAACAGCCATCCTAGAAAATTCCAAATCATATCAAAAATCCCCCTGTCAAAATCTGAGTGTTATCATCCATAAAGCGCCAATGCGCATTATTCCGTCTTTTGTTCGTTCGGTGGGGCGGGCGTTTCCGCGCCGCTGCGGACATTCGATTTCTTTTTGAAAAACACGCGGAAGATCACGTTTGCGACCGCCGCGATTACGGGGCCCAGGATCATCCCCGCGCCGCCGAAGAGGATCAGCCCGCCGACGGACGCCAGCAGCGTGATCCACGGGGAAATCCCTATGCTCTTGCCCGTAATGATAGGGTCAAGGATCATGCGAAGCACGACCATCGCGATATACGTCGCGCCGACGCAGATCGCCATATACGGATTTTTCGCAATCAACGCGATGATCGCCCACGGTACAAACACGATGCCGCTGCCGATCACGGGCACGAGGTCTAATAGACTGATCGCCAGCGCGATCAGCAGAGACCACCAGCCAAGGCCGGTGACGAGCATGCCGATGGTGAGAACCGCGAAGTTGACCCCGAGGAGAATCAGCTGCGCTTTCCCGAAGCCGAGCGCCGCGTGGCCAAGCTCCTTCAGCGCGGCAAGTGCACGCCCCTTCGTTTCCGTTACCTGTGTGTTCTGCTGTTCCATAGAATACCGTTTTCTTCCGTTCGTTGTGATTCGGGCCCGCGGGTCATGCGCTTGCCATTTAGTATGATTATAACGGAATGCGCATGTCCGTACAATCGATTTCCCGTGAGCAAATCGTGAAATGCGCGCAAAAAAAGAGGAGGCTATGCCCCCTCTTGATCGCGTTCCGGTTCGGTTATCGGCGCACGATGCGGTAATACGTTCTCGCGCTTACGCGATAGATCGCAAAGTACAGCAGGGAAAACGCCAGCAGTGTTCCGCCGATGCAGGTCAGCACCAGCCCCCAGTCGTAGAGCATGAACAGCCGCAGCATCCACGCCATGATCTTCGAGGCAAAGAGCATATGCAGCGCGGTCGCAGCCAACGGCAGGAAGAAGACCCAGAGCACCTGCGTGTTGATCGTCCGCTTCACCTGTTCATCGTCCATGCCGACTTTTTGAAGGATTTCGAAGCGCTCCTTGTCCTCATATCCCTCTGTGACCTGCTTAAAATAGAGAATCAGCACCGCGACGGCAAGGAACAGCACCGCGAAAAACGCGCCGAGGAACAGCAGTCCGCCGTAAAAGCCGTAGCCATCTTCCATCGCGGAATAAAAGTCCGCCAGAATCATCCGCGGCGTTTCGGCAAACGACGCGCCGTATTCCTCCCGCACCGCCCGCACAAACGCGAGGCAATCCTCGTTCGTACCAGCGATGTCGAAGCGGTAGCTGCCGTCGTAAAAGATCAGCGTCGGCACCTGCGTAAATTTGCTTTCCGCCCAGACAAAGTTGTTTCTTCGAAATTCCTCATCTCCCGGCAGCTCATAGATGAGCTTTGCCTTGTCCGCGGAAAGAGCGACGTTGTGTTCCGCCGCGATGCGGTTGAGCGTCGCGTCATAGTCGATAATCTGCTGCCGGCTCGCGCTGTCCGGCACATACACCTGCGCATCGAAGGGGTACATGCTGCGCGTCATCTGAGCGCTGCCGAGATAGAGCGAAAGCGTGCCGGAGACGGTAACCACCAGCATCGTCGAAAGAATGCAGATCGTGGCGAGTCCGCGCGCATTCTGGCGCATGCGGTGGAACATGCCGGAGATGGTCACGAAATGATCCGGCTGGTAGTAGAGGCTCTTTTTCATGCGCAGCAGACGCAGCACCACAATGCTTCCGCAAAGAAAGAGCAGGTAGGTAGCGATGATCACCGCGATTGCGAGCGGGAAGAAGATGCCCAGCGCGATCCCCGGCACCTCCGTCGTCCAGGCGAAATAGTAAGCACCGCAAAGCAGCATCATGCCGGCAAGTGCGAGCGGCAGGAGGCCTTTTTTATCCTTCTCCCCACTCTTTTCGCTGGAAAGCAGCACGATCGGGCTCGCCGTATGCACACGGATGATGTTCACCGCAGAGGTGACGAGAAACACGAGGAAAAACAGCGCGAACATCAGCCCGTAGGCGATCAGCGGAATGGAGAACGTGCTGCCCGGTACCGCGTGGATCAGCTTCATCAAAAGCAGGAACAGCAGCCGCCCGAACACAAGCGCGATCACAATACCGCAAGCGAGGCCCCCGCCGAAGACAAACGTGTTTTCCCAGACGAGTACGCGGCCGACATGCCGCTTGTCCATTCCGAGGATGCCGTAGAGCCCGAATTCCTTCTTCCTGCGCTTGATCAGAAAATTGTTGATGTAAAACATGAAGAAGAATGTAAACAGCGCATACACCACAAGGCCGAACGCGAACACCATCCTTGCCGTATCGCCGCTGGGCGTGTTGGTCAGCCCTTCGGAGAAGAGCAGGCCGGCGATCAGCAGAAACACGCCGCTCATCACCGCGGTTGCGACAAGATAGGGCAGATAGGTAAGCCTGTTCCGGCGCACATTGCTCAGCGCAAGGCGGAAATAGAAGAATTTACGCATGCGTTTGCCCTCCCGTTTGTCGGGAGCAACCGGCGAAAGAGTGTTTACGCAACGTCGCCACCCCCCAGAATCGAAAGGTTTGCCACGATGCGGTCGAAGAACGCGCGGTTGCTCTCCTCCCCGCGGTACAGCTGGGAAAACAGCGCCCCGTCGCTGATGAACAGCACGCGTGAGGCATAGCTTGCCGCCATCGCGCTGTGCGTCACCATCACGATGGTCTTGCCGATCTCATGCAGCTCGGTCAACTGTCCGAGCAGGCTTGCGGAGGCTTTGCTGTCCAGCGCGCCCGTGGGTTCATCGGCGAGCAGGATGCGCGGGTCGGTGATCACCGCCCGGGCGATCGCCGCGCGCTGCTTCTCTCCGCCGGATACCTCAAAAGGATATTTGTTCAACAGCTGCGTGATGCCGAGCTGCCGCGCAATCGGAAGCAGCCGCTCCTCCATCTCGCGTACCGGCGTTTGCATCAGCACGAGCGGCAGCAGGATATTATCCTTGATCGAGAACGTATCCAGCAGGTTGAAATCCTGAAATACGAATCCCAGGTGTTTTCTGCGAAACTCGGATAGACCGCGATCCGGAATGGAAGAGAAACTCACGCCGTCCAAAAGGACGTCGCCCGTCGTGGGTTTGTCGAGCGAGGCCAGGATATTGAGCAGCGTGGTCTTCCCGCTGCCGGAAGCTCCCATGATGGCGACAAACTCACCTTCGATGACCTCAAAATTGACGCTCTTGAGCGCGACGCACTGCCGCATGCCAAGCTTGGTGTTGTATACCTTGCCC
>CAYPEV010000165.1:0-5933 GCA_964409605.1 uncultured Christensenella sp.
ACGCCCTCTTCCAGCCGTTGTCTCGGGTCTTTCGTCATGTGTTCCTGTTTTACTCCTGTGTGTTTTGCTGCGCCCCGCGCACAGAAAATGCCGCGTTCTTCGCTTGCCAGTTCTTCGCAAACACCTTTTTTACGGGGGCTTTCTCAAACGCCGCCGGATCATACTTCGCGTAGAACGCCGCCTCCTCGGCAAGCGCGTGGAGGAGGAGTTCGTCCATCGCGATTGCGTCGGAAGAAACATCCGCGATCCAGCTTGCTTCCAGCGCGTCCCGCTCCGCATAAAACTCCGCGGGCACGATTTTGCCGATCAGCTGGCGGCGAAACGCCTCCTGCTCCCGCCAGTAACGCGCGGCCGATTCATCGCCCGGCGTTGCAATGGGCAGGCGCGCGGGGTTGCCGAATCGATAGGGCTTGTAGAGCGAGACGCACGGTGTGGACGTACCCGTAAGGAAGACGGTCGGCGCGCCCGCATCGAGGCGGATGATCATGCTCGCGGTCGTGTGGTCGCCCACCATGCCGCCGAAATGCATGCAGCAGCTCGAGACCGAGCCCTGCGCAAACGGGTTTGCGACTGCCGCGTCGTGCCCCCGCAGTGCGCGCATCAGGTCTGCCTCGTTCTTCGCCGTGGGCAGGGCGCATGCGCTCGCCTGCCTGCGCCGGCTGCTGCCGGAAAAGTAACTGTAAAGCGGGTCGGAGTGTTTTTTGGCAAAATCGCAAATCCCGCCGCCGTAACGCTCTCCGTCCGCTCCGATGGAGAGGCGGTTGCTGATGGAAGCCCTGGGATACGATTTTACCACCCAGTTTTTGCGGCAGGTCTCGAGCACGAAGAGCTTGTCTTTGTCCATGATCAGAAACGAGTTGTCGTAGTAAAACGTGTGATCAAAGCCGCAGTTGCCGCCCTGGCCGTAGAGCTCCAGCAGCTCGATGATCACGTTTACCGCGCGCTCCGCGCTGTCCGCGCGCTCGAGCGCTAAGCGCAACAGATCCATGCCTGTCAGCGACGGCGCGCCGTATTTTCCCTTGGTGAAGACCGCCTCGTTGCCGATGGCGACGCCCGCTTCGTTGACGCCGATCTCCGCGCCCCACATCCAGACCGGGCGCGAGAGCAGAACTGCCAGCGTTTCTTTCGCCTGTGGAATCAGGCGATAGGTGCAGGCGAGCTCGCCGCCGTCATAGACGCGCGCGGGATAGAGTTCCGTTACCTGCGCTTCGTTCGGGCTTCTGTCGCTGTTTTTCCCAAAGAGCGCATAGGGGCCGCAAAGAACACCGAGTGTATCGCACATCGTATAACCGCCTCCTGCCGAAAAATCGATCCGCGTGTGTGCATCCATCAATCGGATGCGATCTGCTCCCAGTATATCATAATGGCGCGGAGCAGAGATACGAAAACGGCCGTTTGCGCGCGCCGCGGCGCCGGAATACCCGCGCAGACGGTTGTAGCAGTCCCATTGGTGTGATACAATACCTTGCGGAACGAACAGGAGGCGGCGTATGGATCTGGATCCCTTGGCAATCCGCAATTTGCTCATCTGGGTCGCGCTTGCGCTTGGCAGCACGATATTACTCGGCGGCGTGCCGAGCTGGATGCGCTGCGCGGCGCGCCGCGCGGACCCTTCCGCGGCGGCCGCGGTGTTCGCGCTGCTGCTGAGCGCCTGCTGCGCCGTCTTGCTGCAGTTGACCGGCGGCATTCCCCGTGTGCTGATGATCACGCAGGCGCAACTTCTTTGGATCGGGGTTTGCGGGTTCCTCTCCGCGCTCGCGTGGCTGAGCCTCTTTACCGCGCTGACGGGCGGAAAGGTGAGCAAGGTTCTGCCGGTGTTTCTGCTTTCGCAGCTGATTACGCTTGCGGCGTCCCATTTTCTCTTCGGCGCGCCGATGGGCTTATGGAAGATCTGCTGTATGGTGCTGATGCTCCTCGGCATCGTGTTTATCGAGAGCAGCGCGCAGCAGATACAAAGCCAGCTTTGGTTTATCTACGCGCTGATTGCCGTGCTTGCCGCCGCGGGCGCGCAGCTTGTGCGGCGCGGGCTGGTCGGGGAAGCGGGCGATAGCGTGGTGTTCGAGTTCTGGCGCGCGGCGTTTGCGGCCGTGTTCCTCTGGATATTCGTCTTTCTGCGCGGCAAGCAGAAAACGCTGGGAGATTTCTCTCCCCGCGCGTGGATCGGGGCGCTCTTTGCTGCCGTGTTTCTCGCGGGGAGCTTCGCTGCGACGCACTTCGCTTCCCTGCGCGGCGAGATGAGCTATCTTGCTCCGATCGGCGTGCTCACGAGCGTGTTTGTGATGCTCTTTGCGCGCGTGTTTCAAAAGGAAAAACAGCCGGGTGCGTCCGTCTTTGGCACGCTCCTGGTCATCCTCGGCCAGTTCGGCATACTGATGGGGCTGTAGGGCATTTTTTGCGCCTCGGGCGCGGGCCGGGTTTTTTAACCTATAGTAGAAAGAGAGTCGAAAAAAGGAAAGAGTACAGGCACAATCATGGTAAAACTCTGCGTATTTGATCTCGACGGAACGCTCGTCAACACCTTGCATGACCTCACCAACAGCCTCAATTTCGCGCTGAGCGAATGCGGCTTTCCTACGCTTACCGAAGCGCGCGTCGCCGCCATCGTCGGCCACAGCGTCAACTTCATGTGCGAGCACGCGGTTCCGCCGGAGCACAAGGATCAGGCGGACAAGGTACTGAATCTGTACATGGAACACTACAAGGAGCACAGCCTGGATCGCTCGCATGCCTACGACGGTATGATCGAAGCGGTAGAAGAAATCAAGGCCGCGGGCGTCATCGTCGCCATCGCCTCCAACAAGCCGCACGTGGATACGGTAAAGGTGGTCGAGACGCTGTATCCCAAGGATATCTTCTCGCTCGTGCTGGGACGGATGGATAAATTCGCCATCAAGCCCGCGCCGGACGTGTTGCGTTTCATCATGGACTATTTCGGCGTCGCGCCGGAAGAGTCCGTCTATGTCGGGGATTCGGATGTCGACGTGCAGTTTGCCCACAACGCCGGCATGCGCTGCGTCTCCGTCAACTGGGGCTTCCGCTCGGAGGCGGAGATCCTAGCCGCCGGGGCGACGTGCATCACGGGCGATCCCAAGCAGGTGCCGCAGCTTGTTCTGCGCGATTTCGCCGCCTGCTGAGACGGCGGCAGTTCATCCCGGCCAAAAAAGCAGCCGGCGCCGGACGCGGCGCGCGGGAAAGGACAACGCTTGCTGAGAAACGTTTACGATTTTGACGATACGATCTACCGCGGAGATTCCAGCGTAGATTTCTTTCGCCACTGCGCGGCGAAGTATCCGCGCGTCTATTGGAGCGCGCTCGCGGCCACGCCGTGGTTTTTCGCAATGGCGCTGGGCCTCGCGGAAAAAACGCGTGTCAAGGAGCGCTTTTACCGCTATCTGCGGCTCGTGCCGGACGTGACCGAAGAGGTGGAGCGTTTCTGGCTGACGCACGACGCAAACCTCAAGGACTGGTACTTTGCGCAGAAGCGCGAGGACGACCTGATCATCTCCGCCTCGCCGGAGTTTCTGCTGGAGCCGCTGATGAAGCGGCTGGGGCTTGCGATGATCGCCTCCCGCGTCGCGCCGCAAACCGGCCTCTATGACGGGCTGAACTGCCACGGCGAGGAGAAGGTGCGCCGCATGCGCGAAGCGTATCCGGACGCGCAGATCGATCGTTTTTATTCCGACAGCAAGAGCGATCTGCCGCTGGCGAAGCTTGCGCGGCAGGCGTTTCGGGTCGAGGGGGACACGCTTTTGCCGTTCCCGCTGGATTGACGGAGCGAAAAGAGCCCCAAACAAAGCGAAAGAAGAAAGGGAGAGACGCAGATGAAGGTGATCGCAATCAACGGCAGCCCGCGCGCCGGCGGAAACACAGGTCTGGCGCTTCGGGCGATGACGGATGAACTGGAGCGGCAGGGAATTGAGACCGAGACGATCCAGATCGGCAAAGAGAGCATCCACGGCTGCATCGCCTGCGGACACTGCTTCAAGTCCGAAGGCAACCGCTGCGTGTTCAAGGACGACTGCGTGAACGAGACCGCGCAGAAGATGCGTGAGGCGGACGGCTTTATCCTCGGCTGTCCGACGTATTACGCGGGCATTCCCGGTACGATGAAATCGTTCCTCGACCGTGTGTTTTATTCCAGTTCCCGCTATTTTCGCCTGAAGGTGGCGACGAGCTGCGCGGTGGTGCGCAGGGCGGGCGGCGTGGACGTTGTCCATCAGCTCAACAATTACCTCAATCTTGCGCAGACCGTGATTCCGCCCTCGCAATATTGGACGATCGCCTACGGGCGGGACAAAGGCGAAGCTGCGGGGGATGGCGAAGGCATGCAGACGCTGGTGAAAAACGCCGCGTGCATGGCGTGGCTGCTCAAGCTCATCGAGGCGGGAAAGGATACCGTGCCCCCGCCGGAGAACGCGCAGCGGATCATGACGAATTTCATACGCTGATTAAAACAGGCCGAAGCCGCGCGAAAGCGCGGTTTTTTTACGTTCTATGCAAATGGGGAAGATATATTTGCGTGTTTTTCACACAATGCATAAATTTCCTGATAGAATAGACCTATGCGTTGAAAAGCGGGATATTATGGGGCATCTTCCGGTGCCGTAAAAAAGATTCGAGACTTTTATACGCGGGAACGAATCAACAGAGCCGATTTTTTTGTTGATCATCAAGCTCAGGAGGAACTGCATGAACTCTCCCATTCGGGTCAAAAGCGAGGTAGGTAAGCTCAGGCGCGTGCTGCTGCACCGCCCGGGACAGGAGCTGGAAAACCTCATGCCGCAATATCTCTCCCGTCAGCTGTTTGAGGATATTCCTTATCTGGTGCACGCCCGGGAGGAGCATGACCAGTTTGCCGAAACCCTGCGCCAAAGCGGGGTCGAGGTATGTTATCTGTTAGATCTTGTCGCGGAGGCGGTTTCGGACGCCGCCGTGCGTGCGCAGTTCGTCTCCGATTTCATCGCGGAGATCGGGCTTTCCGTACGCGGGGCGGAGGAGCAGGTGCGGGAGTATCTTCTCAGCCTGCCGGTGCCGCAGATGCTGCTGCGCATGGTGCGCGGCGTGCGCAAGAGCGACCTCGGCACGGGAGAGCCGTGCCATCTCGTGGACTATATCGACGACGCGTATCCCTTCTTTGTCGATCCGATGCCAAATCTTTATTTCACGCGCGACCCGTTCTTTATGGTCGACGGCGGCGTGTGCGTTTCCAGTATGGCAAACGCCGTGCGAGCGCGCGAAACGCTCTTCGGCCAATATCTGTTTACCCATCACCCGCTCTATCGGAATACGCCGATGCTGCATGCGCGGTCCGACCCGTTTTCCATCGAGGGCGGAGATGTGCTCGTGCTTTCGCCGGAGGTGGTTGCGGTCGGGATTTCGCAGCGGACCGATCCGCACGCGGTGGAATCGCTCGCCCAGCGGCTGATCTGCGAGGAGACGGGCGTCTCTCGCGTGCTCGCAATCGATATCCCGAAGACGCGCTCCTATATGCATCTCGACACCGTGATGACCATGGTGGACCGCGACAAATTCACGATTCACCCGTCGATTCTTCCCGCGGTAAGGACGTTTTCGCTCGTCAAGAAGGACGGCAGGCTTGCGATCGAACCGGAGAAGCGGAAACTTGCGGAGACGCTCGCGGATGCGCTGCATCTGGATCGGGTCACGATGATCCACTGCGGCGGCGCGAGCGCGATCGACGCCGCGCGGGAGCAATGGAACGACGGCACGAATACCCTCGCCGTCGCACCCGGCGAAGTGATCGCCTTTTCGCGCAACTATGTCACAAACGGCATCCTGCGCGAGCACGGCGTGACCGTCCACGAAATCCCCTCGGCGGAACTCTCCCGCGGGCGCGGAGGGCCGCGTTGTATGAGCATGCCGCTCTGGCGGGAGTAAGCGGGACTGTCCATCAAATAGCAGATGAGTATGCC
>CAYPEV010000166.1:0-5889 GCA_964409605.1 uncultured Christensenella sp.
AGCTCCACCGGCACATCCGCGCCAAAGCGGTCCAGCATCGCGCCGAGCAGCGATTTTTCGAACGAAAGGCGGACCCATCTTTGCTGTGCGGGCGCCATGGAAAAGACGGTTCCGGCATAGGCGGTCGCGTCAAAGGAACCGTCTAGCTTCGCCGCGGGTTCCTCCAGCACGCACACATCCTCCATCTTGTCGAGGCGGTAATGCACGAGCCCCTCGTGCGAGGGATGGTCGGCGATCAGATAATAATGGTCCTCCGCATAGATCAAAAGGCAGGGGTTGACAACGTATTTTTCGCCGCCGCGCCGCGGTTGCAACGCTTTTTTTGCCGTGAACTGGCAGTAGACAAACGAGAGCTTCCCGCCCTGATCCAGCGCGAGCAGGACCTGCGCCGCGTTGCAAAAAGCGCGCTCGTTTTCCGTCTTGTGCGGGCTTGCAGCGCCGCACTGGCGCCGGAGCCATGCCGCGTCGTGGCGGCTTGTCAGCAGCGCGAGTTTCCCGATCATCGCTTCGGAGCGTTCCCGCGAGAGCACGCGGCTTGCGCGGATCATATCCGCCAGCAGCCGCAGTTCCGTCCGGTCAAACACACGAGCGCCGATGAAATATTCGTTGGCACGCCTGCGCCTGACCCGGATATCCAGCCCGCTGTCTTGCAGCAGCGCGATATCTGCATAGACCGCGCGGCGGTCTGCGGAAAACCCGGCGAGTTCCAGATGCGCCGCGATCTCCCGCGCGGTTACGCTGTGGCGTTCGTCGGTATGCTCCAGCAGATAGTCCCGCAGCAGCAACAGCCGTGCGCGTGCGTCCAGCATGGTACCTCTGCCTCCGGATGATGCATCAATTCGCGGCGCCGGTCGCCGCGTCTATGCGCGCCAGTTCGTCCGCGGTGAACGCCGGCGCATGCAGAATGCCGAGGTTTTGCACGATCTGCTCCGGCGAAGACGCGCCGATGAGCACGCTCGTCACCTGCGAACTGCGCAGAACCCAGCTCAGCGCAAGCTCGGAGAGGCTCTGCCCGCGTGCGCGCGCAATCTCGTTGAGTGCACGAATCTGGTCGAGCTTCTCCTGTGTCAATTGCTCTTTGCGCAGGAACGGCCCGCCCTTGCCGATGCGGCTGTCCGCGGGAATGCCGCCGAGATACCGGTCGGTCAGGAGCCCCTGCGCCAGCGGACTAAAGCAGATGATACCAAAGCCCGTGTCCTGCGCCGTCTGTATGAGGCCGTCCTGCTCGATGTGCCGGTCAAAGATCGAATACCGCACCTGATCCAGCACAAACGGGCAGCGAAGCTCCCGCAGGATCGCCGCGGCTTCCCGCGCGGTCGCGCTGTCGTAGTTCGAAATCCCCGCGTAGAGCGCGCGCCCGCTCTTGACCGCCGTATCGAGCGCGAGCATGCTCTCTTCAAGCGGCGTATGTTTGTCCATGCGATGATGATAGAATACATCCACATACGCAAGTCCCATGCGGTTGAGGCTCTGATCGAGGCTCGCGAGCAGATATTTCCGGCTGCCCCAGTCGCCATACGGCCCCGGCCACATGGTATATCCCGCCTTGGTGCTGATGATCATCTCGTCGCGGTGGGCTGCCAGCTCCTCTTTCAGGATGCGGCCGAAGTTCGTCTCCGCGCTGCCGGGCAGAGGACCGTAGTTGTTCGCGAGGTCAAAGTGCGTCACGCCGCGGTCAAAGGCCGCAAAGCACATGCGCTTCATGTTCTCGTAGTCGTCGTCGGTGCCGAAGTTGTGCCAAAGCCCCAGCGAAAGCAGCGGCAGCTTCAGCCCGCTTCTGCCGCAGTTCCGGTAGGTCATATCGTCATATCGGCTTGCACTTGCTGTGTAAGACATCTGTTCATCCCTCCAAGACCATGCTTCGGTATCTCTGCCGCGCTTTATCAGGGGCAGGTCGCCTGATTATTGTATCATAATTACAAGGCGATACCCAAGGCTCGCTTGGCGAAGTTTCCGCTGCGGCGCAAACGCGCATGGATGTTTCGTAAAGCCGGACGAATCAAAACGGACCGCCGCTTCCCCGCGCGCGAAAACGTTCATATAAAAATAAGAAAACGTTCATTGACTTTTCTGCGCAAATGCCGGAAAATGAGGAGCGTCGACGGCAGAAAACGCGCGGATTCCGCGGCATATGCCAAGATAGTATCAAAAAAAATCGGGAGGACCGTTTGTGATCACCAAAGTACCCGTAGCCACCATCGAAATGCAGACCGGCAGCATCATCAAAATGGAGCTGTATTACGATATCGCACCCAACACGGTGAAGAATTTCATCGCGCTCGCCAACAAGGGCTTTTATGACGGAACCATCTTCCACCGCGTGGTGAAGAACTTCGTCATCCAGGGCGGAGACCCGGCCGGCACCGGAACCGGCGGCCCCGGCTACCGCATCAAGGGCGAATTTTCCAACAACAAGCACCCGAACCACCTCTCGCATGAACGCGGCGTGGTCAGCATGGCGCGGCAGGGCAACCCCTACAACCCGCCCGCGGCATACGACTCGGCAGGCAGCCAGTTCTTCATCCTCCATGCGGACGCGAAGTATCTGGACAAAGATTACGCGGCCTTCGGCATGGTCACCGAAGGGATGGACGTTGTAGACAGCATCGCCTGCTGCGTCACCGGCGTACACAGCAAACCCATCGTCGAGCAGAAGATCAAAACCATCCGCGTGGAGACCTTCGGCGAAGAGATCGGCGAACCGGAAACCATCGAAGAATAAGCATTCCGCTCTGCGTCCGGTCGGTGCAGAACATCGGTTAAATTTGGACTGTTCGTCCAGTCTCTCTTGACACAAACGCGCATATCTGTTAAGATACATAAAAATATTTATGTATTTGCCGGGTGTGCGTGTTTTTTTCGCGCCAGCAAATCAATCGCGTCCGGCGATTGCTCCCGGCAGATGAACCCCACAGATCAACGCAACGGGAAGTGATGTTTGTGACCCATTTCGGCATTGCCGAGGCGGTATCGGAGCTGTATAAAAACCTCCGGCTCTCGCATTACCGCAACCTCTTTGGCCAGCTGCAGGAAAAAGCGGGCAGCCTCAGCGCGACGGAAGCGTTTTCCGCCGAGGTCATCTATCTGCTCGACCAGCCGACCATCGGCGAATTCGCGGACTTTATCGGCATCTCCCAGCCAAACGCATCCTACAAGGTCAACTCCCTCGTCACAAAAGGATATCTGGAACGCGTCAGCAATGAAGAGGATCATCGGGAAGCACATTTGCACGTCACCAAAAAATTCCTCGACTATTACGGACGTCAGTTGCCGGATATGAAGAGCGCCGTCTCGTCTGCAATCAGCTCGTTTACCGAGCAGGAGGTGCAGCTGCTCTGCCGCCTCTTCGGCAAGCTCAACCGCCATCTCGCCACGCAGGCCTGATTCCGGGCGCGCATCCAACGTGTTTTTCCGCTTCGCCGCCAGCCAGGGGGGTATGCGCGGCGCGGCATCATCAATCGCAATTTGGGGGTAAAAAATGGATCTATTCGAAAAGTGCGGCCGCCTGACCGCGGTCAAGGAAACCCGCGAAGCGGGCATCTATCCGTATTTTCACGCGCTGGAGTCGCGGCAGGATGTCGAGGTCATGATGGAAGGCAAGCGCCGCATCATGCTCGGCTCCAACAACTACCTGGGACTCACCACGCATCCGGAGGTCGTCGAGGCCGGCATTCATGCCATCGAGCAATACGGCTCCGGCTGCTCCGGAAGCCGCTTTCTCAACGGCACGCTGCGCATGCATCTGGAAGTCGAGCGCGAACTCGCGCGCTTCCTCAACAAAGAAGCGGTCGTGACCTTTTCCACCGGATTTCAGAGCAATCTGGGCATCATCAGCGCAATCGTCGGCAAGGGCGACTATGTGATCTGCGACAAGGAAAACCACGCAAGCATCTATGACGGCTGCCGCCTCTCGTTCGGTACGATGGTGCGCTATCGCCACGCGGACATGGAGCACCTCAGGCACACGCTGGAGCAGATCCCCGACACAGCGGGCAAGCTGATCGTCACCGACGGCGTGTTCAGCATGGGGGGCGATATCGCAAACCTGCCGGAGATCGTGGGTCTCGCCAAGGAGTTCGGTGCGCGCGTCATGGTGGACGACGCACACGGCCTCGGCGTGATCGGCGAAGGCGGGCGCGGCTCCGCGAGCCACTTCGGCCTTGAGAACGAGGTGGATATCTACATGGGCACGTTCAGCAAATCCCTGGCGAGTCTCGGCGGCTACATGGCCTCCACCCTTGAGGTTGCGGAATATGTGCGCCATACCTCGCGGCCGTTTATCTTCTCCGCGTCCATGACGCCGGCGAGCTGCGCCTGCGCGCTGGCTGCGCTGCGGGTTCTGGAGCACGAGCCGGAGCGTGTGGGCCGTCTGCAGGAGATCTGCCGCTATGTCCGCGCGGGTCTGACGCAGCGCGGCATCCCGCATAAATACACCGCGGATGTGCCGATCATCCCGATCTATACCTACGAGACCATCCGCACGCTGACCATCGCGAAGATGCTCTACGAGGCTGGCGTATACGTCAACCCCGTCCTGCCGCCGGCAACGCCCGCGACGGAGTGCCTGCTCCGCACGAGCTATATGGCGACGCTCAGGGAGCCGCTGCTGGATGAGGCGATGGACATCATGGCGAGCGTTCTGACGGAGGAAGCGAAATGAAGCGCGTTTGCGTGCTCACCGGAGGCAGCGGCGGAATCGGTCAAGCTGCCGCGCTGCTGCTTGCAAACAGTGGATTTACGGTCTATGAGCTAAGTAGGAGCGGCGCGGACGCGGGCGGAATCCGCCACATCACGGCGGACGTGACCGACCCCGCGCAGGTGAAGAGCGCCGTAGAGCAGGTGATCGATGCCGAAGGTCAGATCGACCTTCTGGTCAACAACGCGGGCTTTGGCATCTCCGGCGCGGTGGAATACACCGATCCCGCGGATGCGTTTTCGCAGTTCAATGTCAATTTCTTCGGCGCGCTGCACTGTATTCAGGCGGTCCTCCCGCAGATGCGCGCCCAAAGGAGCGGGCATATCGTGAATATCAGCTCCGTCGCGGCGCCGATCGCGATCCCGTTTCAGGCGTTTTACAGCGCGACGAAAGCCGCAACCAACTCCCTCACCCTCGCTCTGCGCAACGAGGTCAAGCCCTTTGGCGTCAAAGTCTGCGCCATCCTGCCGGGCGATGTGAAGACGGGCTTCACCGCAGCGCGCAGGAAGAGCTGCGCGGGCGCGGATGTGTACGGCGCGGCCATCGACCGCGCGGTCGCCGTCATGGAGCACGACGAGGAGAACGGTATGCCGCCGGAGCATGTGGCAAAAGCGATTCTCCGCGCCGCGAACACGAAGAACCCGAAGGCGTTTTATACCGTCGGATTCCAATATCAGCTGTTCGTTCTGCTTGCTAAGCTTCTGCCCGCGAGCCTGACCAACGCGCTGGTCGGGATGATCTACAAATAAACAATCCATCTGCGCCATTTCAGCCGTCTGATTAAAGCAGGCGGCTTTTTTTGTTACAGGCGGCTTTTTTTCGCTGTAATCTGCCAAAATGATGCCGCTTTTGTTCCGCGCCGTATGCCATATCTTCCCGTATGATACCCCTATCAAATAAATAAGGGAGTGTCCCGGATGGAACAGAAAGAAAAGAAGCGGCTGACCGCGGGCCGGACGCGCGCGCTCAAGCTCGCGCTGGATGCGGTCATGCTCATACTACTCACGCTCATGTATCAAAAGCAGGTCGTCAGCCTGTCGTTTCACGAGATCGGCGGTCTTGCACTGATCGGTCTGTTCGTCATCCATCATCTCGTCAACGCGCGCTGGATCGCCGCCGTCACACGAAAACTGTTCGGCAAAACAACGCCGGGGCTTGTGCGCGCGGGGTATCTCGTAGACGCGCTGATGCTC
>CAYPEV010000167.1:0-5868 GCA_964409605.1 uncultured Christensenella sp.
CTCCGCATGCTCCGGCGTGGTGAGCATGCCGGAGAACGCGTGGTTGTCGCGGATAAGCTCCAGCGCGTGCTCGATCATGTTGTTCTGTTCGCCCAGCACGATGTAGGCGCGCGATCCCGCATACTTTGCGCAGGTTGCAACGCCGAGCGCCGCGCCGATGCAGTCCATGTCCGGCCGCTTGTGGCCGACAATGAAGACATCGCCCGTGTTTTCAAACAGCTGGCGCAGGGCCTTGCTGAAGAGCCGCATCTTGACGCGGCTCTGCATCGCCTCCGGCTGCCGGCGGCCGCCGTAAAACACGTATCCGCCGCCTTTTTTGATAACGGCCTGATCCCCGCCGCGTCCGAGCGCGAGTTCCATCGCCTGCCGCGCGCTTTCATCCGCGCGGGCGATGCGATCGGCAGCGCCGACCGCGATCGAAAGCGAGACCAGCATGCTTGTGCCGGTGTCGATGTTGTGCGCCTGCTCCAGCAGGGGGAAGCGCGCGCGCTCCATCTGCTGCAGGTGCTGCGCCTCAAACACAACGAAGAACCGCCCGTTCTCATAGCGGCGGTATACGCCGTCTATGTCCTTGACCAGATCGGCAATCAGCCGCTCTACTTCGGAAAACACGCTGGTTTTGTGAAACTGCACGTCCGCGGAAAGCTCTTCGTAGTTGTCGATATAGATGAGCGCCACATATGGCATCTGCTCCTCAAAGAGGCGCTGATAATGCGCGGCCTCCGTGCGGTCCAGCCAGTATTGAAACAGCATCGAACGCTGGTCCTTCTCGCGGAACACGGGCACGTTCATAACCTGGTAGACGTTGCCTGCGTGCTCCATCGGCACGGCGACCAGGGGCGCCGAAAAATCAAAGTGCGGCTGCGCACGGCAGATGTCCGGCTCCGCGAAAATCTTTTGCATGCTCTCGTTGCGCCAGGCGATCTTCCCGTCGCTTTCGATCAGCGCGCAGGGGATCGAGACGAGATTGACGAGTCGGGACGCGATTTCGGAGTTTTCGGAGAAGACATCGTCCATGCGTTTCTTCATCTCTTTTTGCCGCCTGTGTTCGAGCAACAGGCTGATCAGGAACACGATCAGCGAAAGTCCGAACGCAATGGCTGCGACGATGAGACGATATGCCTGATACCAGGCGGAGGCGAATACCGCGGCGCAGAGCACACAAAGCAGAACGCCAAGCGGCAGGAGAATCGTCTTCGTCTTCTTCATTCCGTCTCTCCTTTTTCTCAACGAATCGTCTGCGCGGCCGGCTTTCGAAAACGCCTGCGCACCTCTCCGCCCGCCGGACTATGCGGCGCGCGGCGGGGCCCCGCGCATGCGGTCCCGAACACGAAAAATCTGATCAAAGCAACCGACCAGCACCAGCGGAAATAGAACAAGCTGATACAGCACGCCAAAGGCGATATACGTCAGCGTACGGATGGTTGCAACGTTCTTCTGCGAGCGTGCGATGAAGAAATCCACCACGCTGACGCCCTGCAAAAACAGCGGAATCGCGAGCAGGATATTCACGGTCACCGAGAAACTCGCGGCATATGCCCACGAGGTAAACTCCAGAATCAGCGAGCCGATCAGCATGACAAACAGGCCAATCGTCATGCTGCGCGGCAGCGTCCATTCCCGAAACGGGCGCATTGGCGAAATCACGATTTCCTTGTGCTTATGGCAGAAGGCGCGGAAGAACAGCAGATTGCCCAAGCCAAGCACACTGGAAAAAATGCAAAGAACGGCAACAAAGCTCGTCGGCACCGCTTCGTACATCATGTCCATCGTACTCAGAACGGCTTTGACCCCCTCGCTGCCAAGCTGCGGCATCTGCGCGGCGGCAGAGGCGTAAAACGACTTTAAGGAAGCAATCGACGCCTGAATATCCGCAAACGCGCCTCTGCCTTCCCAGACGCCGGGCAGGCAGATCGCGACATACAGCCCGGCGAGGAACAGCCCGCTGGTGAGAAGCGCCGTATCCGTGTTGCCAAAGCGATTGGTCAGCAGCACATAGAGCAGCGCAGCGGTAAGCAAAGCGGCGCCGGAAAGCCCGGCTGCAACGAAGACGGAATCCTGCGTAAACATAAGCGCGGCATACGCCAGAGCGGGCAGCAGTAGAAGCACAGGCTTCGTCCGCGCGCCGGCATACGCCCAGAGCGCAGGCGCAACGACCAGCACAAGCGGAATAACTGCCGCGGCAAGCGCAACGGCTATCGCAAGAAAGAGCGTCAGCCAGCCGCGCCAGCTCACGCGGGAAGATGGTTGGTTAAAAGTTTCCATGCCATCATTTTATCGTTCGGCACGCAAGAAAGCAAGCACGCGCGCAGTCGATGCCGAGATAGTTTTAGCGGCAATGCTTCGCGCTGGCTCCCCAGTCGGTGCCTTTTTACCGGGCATGGCAGGAAAAAGCGGCTTGCTTGAGCGGAAAGCAAATTTTCTTGCTCCCCTATTTGCGAAACAGTATAATGAACAGGCGAATCGATGCTTTTTTGCGATAGCGATTCGCTGTCTGATCCATATGACGAAGAGGAACGATGCACAATGGCGATCAAGCGATTTCTTTCCGGCAAGTATCTGCCGCTGCTGGCATATGCATATCTGTGCATTCCCGTGCTGTTGTTTCTGCTGTTTTGGGTCAGGCCGATCTTGTCCGTTCCGCTTTCGCTCGCCGTCGTTTATGGCTTTTTTCAAACATTGCGCAATGCGCATCCATTACAGATCGACCTCAAGAGTCAGCAGAAAAAACTCGCCGTCATCTTCATTTTGCTTCTTCTCTGGGTAATCTCCTCGGGAATCGGCGGCCTCGTCTGGCAGAACCGCTGGGATCACATGTACAGAAACGCGCTGTTTCACGATTTGGTGCGTTATGACTGGCCCGTCGTCAATTTTGAAGGCGCTACCCCCCGTTCCCTTTGCTATTACATCGGATTCTGGCTGCCCAGCGCGCTCTTTGGCAAGCTCTTCGGGTTTCAGGCCGGATACCTCTTTCAGCTCATCTGGGCTTTTGCGGGCGTTGCGCTCGCCTTCCTGCTGCTGAGCGAATCCGTCAAAAAGGTCTCCTTCCGGGTTCTGTTCCTCTTCGTGTTTTTCAGCGGACTGGATCTTTTGCCCTATCTGTTTTATGTGCTGCGCAGCACGCCGCTTGCCGGCGTTTGGGCCGAGCTTTCGCAGGGCGCGCATCTGGAATTGTCTCTGAGCCAGTTCAACTCCTCCTCCAATACGACGCTCCTGTATTGGCTCTATAATCAAACGATCCCCTTCTGGGTCGGCTTTCTCTTGCTGCTGCGCGAAACGGCGAGCCGCACGCGTCTGTTTACCTATATGCTGCTCGTGCTGTTCGCGCCGTTTCCCTCCCTTGCGCTCGCGCCGCTGCTGGTCTATCTGTTCGCGCGGGATCTCGTCGCCGCGCATCACGAATCTCCCTCCGCTCTGCGCGGTGTGCTTTACAATACGTTCTCCATCGAAAACATCACGGGCGTGGTCGCGAGCCTTGTCATCGCCCTATACTTTATGGGGAATGCGTCCGCGGGAAAGATCGGGCTTCTCCCGCTCGATATGAACACGATCCTGCACTTCGTTCTGTTCCTGATCACCGAGTTTCTGGTCTTCCTCCCGTTCGTCTTTGGCGCGGCAAAGAAAGACGCGATCTTCTGGATCCTCTTTGGTACCATGCTCGCGTTCAGCTTCGTCAAGATGGGCGAAAGCTTCGATTTTGCATGGAGAACGTGTATCCCCGCTGCGGCGTATATCATGCTACTCTTGATGCGGCAAACGCTTTCCACGCAAAAAAATCCCGCATGGAAGCGTGTATTGTTCTTCACCGTGATCCTGATCGGCACCGTCACGCCCGCAATGGAGATGCTGCGCACCGCGCAGATGACCTATGCCTGCTATACGGGGAAGGCCAACGAATCGCTCGTCAGCTTCTCAAAAGAGAGTGTGTTTGATCTGGAGGCAGATCGATATTACGGCAACTTCATCGGAAGAAACGACTCGTTCTTTGCCGAGTATCTGCAGCGCGGACAACCAAAATAGAATGAAAGTATGCAAGAAAGCGCCGGATCTGTTCCGGCGCTTTTGTGTTTGGAAAGCCATTTTTTCAGGTCAGTTGCGCGATGCTGTCGGTCTGCGCTTACATTACGCCGGATAATACGTCAAGCCGAAGCGGACAAGGTCGATGATCGCACCGAGGTTTACGCCGAGCAGTGCCGCGCAGAGCACGCCGTATGCTACAAACCGCCACTGCTTCAGCGGAGACAGAAGCCGCTCCAGCCCCAGATAAATCAGGGTAACATATGCCCAAAGGTAATAGTACGCATAGAGCGTCATGCCGTTTTCCTTTGCACCCCAGCCGATGACTGCGTGCAGCGCAACCGAGACCAGCACGAAGACGAAGGAGAACTGCGCAAAGCGATTACGCCGGTTCAGCACGAAGCCGGTCACCGCCAGCAACAGCACGGCAATTCCGCCCCAGGAAAAACCGGTGACAGGCGCGAGCAGATACGCGGGATGTCCGGCAAACGTTGTCCATTGCGCCTCAGGCCGGAAAAACAGGCCCTCCAGCATCGCGGAAAACTGCTGCGCCTTTTCCAGCATCGAAATTTTCGCCCCGCCATAGGAGCCAAGTAACTGCTTGAAGTAGGAAAATCCGGTAAAGAACACGTATTGGCGATTCAGCAGAACCACGACGATAAAGAACATCGCAATGACAAGCAAGGTCTGCCGGATGCGCGACGACAGCTTTTGGCCGGACGTCATGAACGGGAGGAAAATCCCGCTGGTCAGCAGCGATCCCGTCATGCCGATAAACGCAAGATCTGCGCCCCGGGCACGCTGTCCGGCAAGGAAAAGAAAGGCGATCAGCCAGAATACGGCGAACACATACTGCTCCAAATTCAGCGAAAACAGCAGCGTGGGATACGCAAATGTGAGAATCAGGATCGCGAACTCCCGTTCGCGCGCTTCCAGCCCCGTCAGCCGCGCGATCATCAAAATTGTGATCAATACGAGCGCAATCTGTGTAAGGTTGATCAACACAGGATATGCCAGCGGCAGAAAGAACAGGATCTTGGAGAGCAGCGTCGCGGGCAGCACAAACGGCATCGCAAAAAGGCCAAAGAGCGGCTGACGCAGATCGTTGGTCACATGATAGATGTCAAAATAGGCATTGCCTTTGAGAATCACCGCGGAGTCGCTCGTATACACAACGTCGTAAGGAATCGGCTTCCCTTGGTAGACAGTCGCGTAAAACAGGTTCGTGTTGGCATACAGCAGCACGCAGGCGAGCGAAAGCACCGCAAACGCAATCACCAAATACCACCGTTCAAAGCGGCTGGTCTGCCGGGCGAAAGACTTCACAACGCCAAGCAGATGTTCGGATGCATATGTCAGCACGCGCATCGAAAGCATCATCACCGCGGGAACCGCGAGGATCGCAAGCAGGACGATCACCCCACCCGGCAAATAAGGATTCGGATAATCCAACGCTTTCTTCGTGATTTGAACCAGCAAAACCCCGCCGAGAACCGCGGACGGAATCATGCGGGACGGGCGCGCATTCGCCAGCGCGCTCTCCACCGCCCGCGCATAAAACGCGCAGAACGCGCAAGCACCAAAACGCACCAGGGTTGAAACGACAAACCCCAGTGCGCTGGAATAGGAACCGATCGCGGAGAACGCTAGGCTGGAAAGAAGAAACGCCGCTGTCCAGAGAATCGTTTTCAAGCGGCGTGATTCGCCCGCTTTGTCCGCGCTTGTCTCATGATCAGGAAAGGACACCCGCAAAAAAGCCTCCGAGTAGTAAGTCTGCGCGGTATCGCTTTATAAAAGCGTACCGCAGCCGAACAAGCGTCAGTATTTGAAGCCGAACAACGCGCGCATCTC
>CAYPEV010000168.1:0-5815 GCA_964409605.1 uncultured Christensenella sp.
CTGTTGCGCTGGGAAGCTGGGATACGCTTCCCCAGTACGGTGGCAAATCGCCCTTCCGGCACATCCTCCGGCAGCTCGCCCGCGCCTGCGGCGACGATATACTCCGTAAACCCCTTGTTCTGTGGCAGCGTGAGCGCTTGCTTGAGCTCTTCCTGCGTCAGCGATTCCGACTCGATGACGACGGTGCGATTGGGCAGGATCCCGTAACGAAGCTCTTTCTGTTCTCCTGCGGCGGCTGTGATCACAGCTTTTCCGTATCTGCCGTTGTTGGAGCAGACGAGCGCGTCGATTGTCCCCTGCCCGCCGTCCGCGATGAGGTGCGTGCGCAGGATCGCGTGCGGCAGCATGCGCGAGGCGGAGCGGAGCATATGTCGTGCCGCATCGGCCGAGGTAAATTTCCCAGCCCAGGCATCCGGCGCGATCAGGATGCGCCTGCACTGGCCGGGCTTTTCGCAGATCTCCGGTAAAAGCCCCGTGATGTGCATACTTCCGTAGCGAACGTCTCCGTCCAGAACGGTTCCGTCCTCCTGCACTTGCCCCAGATACTCCACGGGACTGCACTTTTCTACGCGGTTGTTTTGAATGAAAGGATGATAGATGGTCAAGTACGAGAGCAGCACCGGCTTTTGCTTCAGCTGTGCGAAGAGCGCCTTGCCGACCTTGAGCGGAAGATTGGAAAACATGCAGATGTAGGCCGATTCACTCTCGGCCGCTTCCACATCATCCCAGGCGCCGAAGAGCGTCGCGCCGACGACGTGCGTGATCGGCACCTCGGAAAAGGTGATATTCCAGCAGTCTTCCGGCGTGAGGTTGGAATCGCTCGTCATCGCGAAGCGAAGTCCGAGCGAAAATTTGGAGTAGTCCATGATCGATACCCTCCTTAGGCGGCGAATCTCCGCCCAGAGCGATTCTTTTTGAATGGATTCTATGTTCTGCAGGCGGTGAATCTCCGCCTAGAGCGATTCTTTTTTGGATCGCGGTTTGTTATCCTTCGTCTTCGGCGAGGAGCGCTTGCAGTTCGGCTTCCGCCTGCTCCCATTCGCCATAACAGGATTCGACCACGAGCCGCTGCGCATCCAACTGCGCATAGATCATGTTTGCCGCTTCAAAGTCGCTTGCGATCTGCGGATCAAACGCTTTCTCTTCCAGCGTTTTAAGCGCCGCTTCCTCTTTATGGACGCGCTCCTCCGCTTTTTTCAACGCGGATTTTGCTTTGACCTGCGCGCTTTTTTTCTCCTTCGCCATCTGATAATCGTTTTTGACAGCGGGCGCTTCCCGTTCCCTCGGGGCGGCGCTTTCGGCAAGGAATTCTTTATAGGCATCCCAGTCGCCTTCGAATTCACGCATGCCGTCCTCATCCATGATGATGATGCGATCCGCGATCCGGTTCGCGAGATACCGGTCATGGGTTACGATCAGCATCGTTCCGCCATAGTCGTTCAGAGCGCCTTCCAGCGCCTCACAGGACGGAATATCGAGGTGGTTCGTCGGCTCATCTAAAAAGAGCACATTGCTGCCGTTGAGCATCAGTTTGAGCAGTTGAATCCGCGCGTATTCCCCGCCGGAGAGGTCGCCCATGCGCTTGAACACATCGTCTCCGCGAAAGAGAAACGAGCCCAGCAGATTTCGAAGCTCTTTCGTGTCGTAGCGCGGAAAACTCGCATTGAGCGATTCGAGCACAGTTCTCGGGTCGTTTGGCCGGACAGAGCCCTGCTCATAGTAACCGACGTGCACATTGGAACCGAGCTTGTAGCTGCCCGCGTCCGGCTCGATTTGATTGGTCAGAATCTTTAGCAGCGTGGTCTTGCCGCATCCGTTTGCGCCGAGGAGACAGACCCGCTCGTCCCTTCGAACCATCAGGTTCAGGTGTTGAAAGATCTCCCTTCCGCCGAAGCGTTTGCTCAAGTCCTTGCATACGATGACCTCGTTTGCCGTGAGCGCATCCGCCTTAAGATGAAAATGAATCATGTCCGGCGCGTCCTCCGGCTTAACGAGCGTGCTTTTGATGCGCTCGATCTGCTTTTCCTTGGATGCGATGGTGACATAATTGCGTGCCTGGTTCCATCTGCGTTGCTGCTCGATGATGCCCTCGATGCGCTTGATCTCGCGCAGGGTGTTTTGATACTTTCGCATTGCGAATGCGCGCTCGTCCATCTTCTTTTCCATGGACTGGCTGTAGTTGCCCGCGTATTGGTTCATCGAGCCGTTCTCCAGCTCGAAGATGCGGTTGCAGACCTTATCTAAAAAATAGCGGTCGTGCGAAATCAACACAAACGCGCCGCGAAATGCGGAAAGATACGACTCCAGCCATTCCAGAGAGGCGATGTCGAGATGGTTTGTCGGCTCATCCAGCAGCAACAGATCCGCATCTGAGAGCAGGATTTTCGCAAGCGATGCTTTGCGCATCTGTCCGCCGCTCATGACACGGATCGGGCTTTTTAGCTGCTCCTCCTGAAAGCCGAGGCCGAGCAGTGTGGAGCGTGTCCGCGCGCGGTAGGTCAGCCCGCCGCCCGTGGTGTAGCGATCCTGCAAATCCGCCTGCCGTTTGATCAGCGATTCGCTCGCGCCCTCGCGTTCGATCCGCTCCGCGATCTCATGCAGCTCGCGTTCTGCATCCATCCATTTACCGGATGCTTCCAGCACCGCGTCATAAAGCGTCTGCCCCGCGCCCCAATTCGGGCTTTGGTCCAGCATGGCGACGCGCACGTTTTTGGAAACAGAAAGCTGGCCGCGACCGTCGTGCGGCTCTTGCCCTGCTATCATGCGCATCAATGTGCTCTTGCCGCAGCCGTTGACCCCGACGAGACCGACGTGGTCCTGCTCAAACACATCAAATGCAATATCAGAAAATAAGGTTCTTTCTCCGAAGCTTTTTTCCAGCTCCTGTACATGAATCAACGACATCGTGTTTTCTCCAATAATTTGACAGTTTATTTTACCATAGCGGACATGCATTTGCAAAAGCAGTCGGGGTCCATTTGTGCAAACAAATCGTGTCTTCTTCCTTCCTCGATCGAGGAAAGACGAACGCCATGACAAACCGCATCGAAACAAAGCAAACGCAGCGTAAACAGCGCGTTCAAAAAGTTGTTACATTTGCGGTGCCATGTTTTGAAAATGTTCAAATCAAACTGTCGACAGATTCGTTATAATGATACTAGGTTCTATTCCGTTTCACTGTTCATGACGCCATAGAGTGAGGTAATCGATTTGAGTAATCTCCGTCTGCCTTCGGGCAAACAGCAAAAACATATCTTCCCCCCTTCCGCGCGCACCTGGATTTTATCCGTCGCGGGCGGATGCGTGATTGCGTTTCTGATCCTGCCGCTTGCGATCGATCGCTTTTCCGGCGCGAACCCGGTTGCACTGGAAGCAGAGCGCGCGGTTTTTGAAGCAACGCCGTCGCCGATTCCATTTAGCGCGGAAGCCCTCGCGCCGACGTCCTGCGCGCTCGACACCCCGAACCCCTCTCCGGAGGCGACGCCCGGCGTTCAGGTGTCTCAGTTCACGCTCCTTCAGGAAGACGACGACTATCCGACCGTTTCCCAGCTGCAAAACAGACTGATGGAGCTCGGCTACCTGGATTCAGACGAGCCGACTACCGTATTCAATGCGGCGACGACGGTTGCCGTCTCTCTTTTCCAGAGGACGATCGACGAACCCATGGATGGCATTGCCACGGGAGAACTGCAGGAACACCTTTTCAGCACGGAAGCAAAGCCATACGAGATCAAGCTCGGAGACAGCGGAACGGATGTAGAGAGCATGCAGTCCCGCCTGAATGAGCTGGGTTATTATGCGGAAAAGATCAACGGATATTTCGGTGTTGCGACGGAAGACGCCCTGCGTGCATTCCAGGTGAAAAATAAGATCGCGGAGGACAGCGTGTTCAACGTTGAAGATCGCGATCTGCTCTATTCGCCGCAAGCGCGGCCAAAGATCGACCCGACGCCGACGCCTTCGCCGAAGCCGACGCCGAAACCCACCAAGAAACCGACAACGACCAAGAAGCCGACAACAACATCCTCCGGCAGTTCGGCGACGGCGGTTCCCGAAAGTCAGCAACCGGAAGCGCCGGTTGTAACGGAAGCCCCCGTTTCGGAAGACGTCAGCTACGATGCCTCCTACAGCGCGGACGGACTCGTCTCCGTCGCCAGCGCAATGCTCGGCAAACCCTACTCCTGGTCGGAAGAAAGCCCGTCCAGGGGGTTTGACTGCTCCGGTCTTGTCTACTTCAGCCTTCGCACGTGCGGCGTCAGCACCAGCCGCTACAGCGCGGCAGGATTCTCCTCTGTAAGCAAGTGGACGGAGATCACGTCGACCGGCGATCTTCAGAAAGGCGATCTCGTTTTCTTCAAGAATGATACATCCGACCGTGTGAGCCATACCGGCATCTATGCGGGCGGCGGAAAGTTTGTCCATGCTTCCTCCAGTTCCGGCAAGGTGATTACGAGCTCAATCTCGACCGCCTACTGGACGCGCAACTTTGTCAACGGCAGGCGTGTGTTCGGATGACGGGCGCGTGTATGCTGTGCCCGCGCCGGTGCGGCGCGGACCGAACGAAACTGCGCGGGTTTTGCGGCGCGGAAGCGCAGCCGCGAGTGGCAAAGATCATGCTGCACCAGTGGGAGGAGCCGTTTCTCAGCGGAACGCGCGGATCCGGCGCCGTTTTTTTCTCCGGCTGCAACCTCGGCTGCGTCTACTGCCAGAACCATGCGATCCGCGACGGCGGCGTCGGGGAACTGTATGATGCGGGCGCGCTCGCGGACGCGTATCTTTCGCTGCAAGAGAGCGGTGCGCATAACATCAACCTCGTCACCGCGGCGCCGTATGTGCCGCAAATTGCAAAGAGCATTCTCCTCGCGAAGAGCAGCGGGCTCAAAATCCCGGTCGTGTACAATTCCAGCGGATACGAGTGCGCGGATGCAATCCGGCAGCTCGAAGGCTTGGTCGACATCTATCTTCCGGACTGGAAATACGTCTCCCCCCTGCTTTCGGGAAAGTTTTCCAACGCACCGGACTATGCGGCTGTTGCAGCAGGCGCGATCACGGAGATGCATCGCCAGGTTGGAGAACTGGTGCTGGATGAATCCGGCATCGCAACACGCGGCCTCGTGATTCGCCATCTCATCCTGCCGGGGTGTGCGGACGATTCGCGCAAGGTGCTTGACGAGATCGTTCGCTTACTGCCGGTGAGCACGCACATATCGCTCATGAGCCAGTATACTCCGCAAGTATATACAACCGAATTCCCGCTCAACCGCAGAATCACGCAGCGGGAGTACGACCGGGTGATTTCGTATGCGCTGTCGATCGGACTCCACAACATATTGTTACAAGAGCGTGACTCGGCAAAATCCGTTTACACCCCACAATTCACAGATCAGATATAAAATTGACACAATTATCGCATAGATTTGCTTGCAATTGCATAATTCGGGTGCTATACTCGAATCATAAAAGAGATTAAGTTTCCGTCCGTTATGTGTGTTTTTTCATTACCGATTTCCTCCTTAAAACCGCGTAACCGAACTACATCGTAACATCATAATCACTTTCTGGTGGATAGGGCACCATCGGAAAGACTTAGCGGACGGAAAGTACAAAGGAGCCAAGAAATTGGCTCCTTGTCTATATTTTGGCCAGCAGTTCGATGCTGTCTCCACATTTAAGTTTTACTCTTTTACCAAGAAATTGGCTCCTTGTCTATATTTTGGTCAGCAGTTTGAAACTGTCTCCACATTTAAGCTTTACTCGCTTGCCAAGAAATTGGCTCCTTGTCTATATTTTGGCCAGCAGTTCGATGCTGTCTCCA
>CAYPEV010000169.1:0-5803 GCA_964409605.1 uncultured Christensenella sp.
AAATAAGAAACGCATCAACGCAAAGCGTCCGCCGGTTTTCCGGCGGACGCTTTTTCGCGCGGACGCGTGTTGTGTGCTTAAGGGGTGATGCGGGAAAGTATTTCGTCCGCGGCGGACTCGGCGGAGACGCGCGCCGTGTCGATGTGCAGCTCGCACGCCGTATTATCAAACATGCCGTGCTTGCGGGCGAGCATGGCGGCGACAGGCTCCGGCAGCGTGCCGCCCATCCGCGCGGCGAAACGCGCCCGGATCTGCGAAAGCTCCGCGGTGACGCGCACGCGGAATACGCCTTTGGGAAGCAGTGCGAGCGGATCGGGCTCCGAAGCGACGTAGATCAGCGGACGCCCCGACGCGAGTCGATCGAGCAGCAGCGCGGTAAACGCGCGCTTTGCCTCCGACTCGCTTTTTGCCAGACGAAGATAGTCCTTCCCCGTGACCAGCTCGGCATCCAGCCGGGATTTCAGCACGGCTGCGATGGAAGATTTTCCGGTACAGTTTTCGCCGAAGAGGCACAGGACCATATTGTTGCGTTCCTTTCGTTGCGATGCGGGAAAGCGTTACTCTGCAGCCGAATACGTCTCGCTGTAATCAAACACCTTCCGCAGGCCCTCGTTTCCGTCGTGGCTGATGCGGATGTTGTCTGTCAGCGTAAAATGCATGCCGTCGCTGGTGGAGACATAATAGTGTCCCCACTGGAACCCCGCGCGATAGAACGCGAGCTCATAGAGGATATAGTTGATTACCGTTTCGGGAATGTTCTGATACACCCAGATCAGCGAATCTCCTGTATAGGTATAGTCGTAGTACGACACGCCGTTCTCGTTTTTGATGCCGTTGTAGGTGAGAAAATCCCGCACCTCGGTGTTGATCAGCGCGATATTTTCCTTTTGCATGTCGTTTACGCCCATGCCGCCGTTGAGGTCGGTCGCTGTGCCGAACGCATGGTGACTGATCGACTGCTCGCTGGAAGTAAAGCGGGAGCAGTAGCTTCCGTTGTAGGTATCGATCAGATCCCGCAGCAGCAGAACGCCGGAATCCCCATTTGTGCCCGATACGCGTACGCGCACGTTATTGAGATAATAGGAGACCACTTTGTAATACGGCACAGCGAATTTGTGGATCCGCCATGGTTCGCGTCCGGGCAGACAATCGAACGAAACGATATAGGCGTCCTCCCAGTCCGGATCGGCGACGATATAGCGCGCGTCCACCCATTGGTAACGATAGAGGAACGCGTCTTTCTCCTGAAAGAACGCCAGCGCGGTCTCGTAACTGTTGTTGGAGAAATCTGTTTTTTGGATCGTGTTCCACTTGCTGTCCAGCACATAGAACTTCGTCTCGAAGACTTTCTCGCGCTCCGGCTGGCCTATGCTGGTTGCAAAGAGACGCAGCGTATGGATGCCGACGTCCAGCGCGGAAAACTGCGTCAAGGAATCCAGCGAAACGCCCTCAAGCGTCAGCGCATCGTCGAGCGGATAGGAGTAGACCGCGTTGGTGGGGTCAAACGTAACGCGCTGCACATAGGGATAACGCAAATCCTCGCTGTACGCGCAGGTGATTTCGAGCCAGACCGATGTCAGGGGATAGTTAGACTGCACCGTACCGCGCAGCCTGTATCCGCGGCCGAAAGCAAGGCGGCTTTTTTCGTTCGGCATTGGGTCGTCCGCGCTTTCGTCGAATGTGAGTACGGAAGGGATGCGCGGCGTCGGACTGGGCGTCGGGACGGCTGTGGGCGGAGGGGCGGGGGTAACGGGAGATGCCGCCGCTTCCTGCTTGCCGCGCAGCGCGCGCAGAGGAAGAGCGATCAGCAAAAAAGCAAGACAGAGGCCGATAACACAAAGGAGCGCGATGATTGCGGCCCGCCGCATTTCGTTGCCGTTTTTTTTCTGGTTCGTCTGTTCTGTCATGGCCATGCCTCCTTTGCGTTTTCTCTATTCTAACACAACATTCGCGGTAAAGACAAAACACACGAGAGAATGCAGGACATCATCTCTATCCTGTTTTTTGACACGACCTGCGCAAAGTGTTAAAATAAGCCGAAATCAGACCGTTCAAAACAAGCATCAAACGAAACAGAGGGAACTAGATATGTCCATCCAGATGGCTGCGATCGTACCGCATCCGCCGATTATTCTGCCGCAAATCGGGCAGGGGCAGGAGCGTGAAATCCGCGCGACGATATCCGCCTATCGTGAGATCGCGCGGCGCGTGCGGCAGCTTTCGCCCGAGACGCTTGTAATCGTTTCTTCACATGCGACGAGCTATGCGGATTATTTTCACATCTCTCCGGGCAAAAAAGCACGCGGTGACATGCGCCGGTTCGGCGCGGAGCAGCTGCAGGTCAACGCGATCTATGACGAGGCGTTTGCGAGCGCTTTGGAGAAGAACGCGAAGCGGGCGGGCGTGTATGCAGGCACAAAAGGCGAACGGGAGAAGGAACTGGATCACGGAACGCTGATACCGCTCTCGTTTCTTGCGGAGCGCGAGCTTACGTGCGAAGTGGTTCGCATCGGGATTTCCGGCATGGGTGCCGCGGAGCATTACCGCCTTGGAAAATGCATCAAAAAAACAGCCGAAGAGCTCGGACGCGATGTCGTCGTGATTGCGAGCGGCGATCTTTCACACAAGCTGCTTGAAAGCGGGCCGTACGGATTTCATCCGAGCGGTCCTGCATTTGACCGCATGGCGACAGAGACGATGGCGGCGGGCGATTTTATGAAGTTGATGACGCTCGATTCCTCGCTCTGCGAAGAGGCCGCGGAATGCGGGCTTGGCACGTTTTGGATTCTTGCGGGCACGCTGGATCGAATGAAAATAAAAAGTGAGCTGCTCAGCTACGAAGGCCCGTTCGGCGTGGGTTACGCGGTCGCGGCGTTTACGCCGGAGGGTGCGGACGAGAGCCGCGCGTTTGACGTGCTTGTGCAGCGCGTGGAGCGCGCGCGCCTGAATGAAATCCGAAAGAACGAGGATGCGTTTGTGCGCCTCGCGCGGCATACGGCTGAGGAATTTGTGAAAACAGGCGAAACGCCGCCGCTGCCGGAGGAGCTTCCCGAGGAGCTCACGGCAACCCGCGCGGGCGTGTTCGTTTCCCTGAAGATCGCGGGAAAACTGCGCGGCTGCATCGGAACCATCTCCGCTTCCTGCGAGAGCATCGCCAAAGAGATCGTAAAAAACGCGGTTGCCGCGTGCAGCGAGGATCCGAGGTTTGATCCCGTCCGTCCCGACGAGCTGGAGCAAATCGTCTATAGCGTGGACGTGCTGGGACCGACGGAGCGGATCGAGTCCATCGATCAGCTGGACGCGAAGCGGTTCGGCGTCATCGTCGTCTCCGGCTATCGCAAAGGGCTGCTGCTGCCCAATCTGGAGGGCGTGGAAACCGTTGAAGAGCAGCTGAAAATCGCAAAACGCAAGGCTGGAATTCCAGAGAATGAGCGCTGCCGGATGGAGCGCTTTGAGGTGGTGCGTCATACGTGAAGGTGGTCTGCGATCTTTGCCCGCGCGGCTGCCAGCTCAGCGAAGGCCAGCTGGGGTTTTGCCGCGCACGGATCAACCGGGAAGGCAGGATCCTCTGCGAAAACTATGGCAGGGTGACGAGCCTTGCGCTGGATCCGATCGAGAAAAAGCCGCTCCGGCGATTCTATCCGGAAACGAAAATCTTCTCCGTTGGAAGCTACGGCTGCAACATGGACTGCGGATATTGCCAGAATTTTTCGCTTGCGCGTGCGGACAGCCGCGGCATCCAATGGGAAACGATCTCGCCGGAAGCGCTCGTGACGCTTGCGGAAGGCTATCGTCCGCAGGGCAATATCGGGCTTGCGTTTACCTACAACGAGCCTCTGGTCGGCTACGAGTTTGTGATGGATACCGCGAGGATCGCCAAACAGCGTGGACTCAAGACCGTGCTCGTAACCAACGGAATGATTGCATCCAAATACTGGCTACGCATCCTGCCGTATATCGACGCGGCAAACATCGACCTCAAGGCGTTTACGGCGGAAGGATATCGCGCGCTCGGCGGCGATCTGGAAACGGTCAAGCGTGTGATTGTGCAATCGGTGGGAAAGATTCATCTGGAGCTTACCACGCTGATCGTGCCGGGGTTCAACGACGATGAAGAGAGCATGCGCGCGGAGACGGAGTGGATCGCCGCTTGTTCGCCGGACATCCCGCTGCATCTGTCCCGCTTTTTTCCAAGGCATCGCATGCAACGGGCGATCGCAACGCCGTCGGGGACGATTGATCGATTGATACGCATCGCGCGGAATCACCTTAATTTTGTGTACGCGGGAAACGTATGACAAATTCGACAAACAATACAGAAGGAGAACTCATATGATCAAACAAGCATCGCAGCAGCAGGTGCGTACCCGTGAAGACGTACGAGGCGGAACTGGAACGCTGACGTTCCATGACTTTTTGCTGCCGGATGAAGCCTGCGGCGCGGGCAAGCTCTTTTCGCGCACAGTGGTTCCCGCCGGCGCCTCGATTGGCGAACACCGCCATGAAGGCGAGTTTGAGGCATACTATGTGCTTGCGGGTGCGGTGGAGGTGCTGGATGGCGGCGCGTGGCGCGCGCTTTCGCAGGGAGACGTGCATATCTGCCCAAACGGACAGAGCCATGCCCTGCGCAATGGTTCGGCGGAGGACGCGCAGATACTGATGCTGATTTTGAATGATCATACGGCGTAAGCGCGAATACGCCGATGCATACTGTGCCGCGGAAGAATCGCACTTGATCGTTACCGGCTGGAATGGTAATATGAATTGGGATGTCACATCAGACCCGATCGTTTCGACTTGAAACACCAGGCATACGGGCAAAGGCAGAGCTTTTGCGCCGCGTAACTCCAACGAAATGCATTTCATCACATTTTGCGGTGATTATAATACAATGTCACGGAATTTGTGATGAAAACGGGTATACTGTATTGCATGAAACCATTGCAAGCGAAAGAAGAGGAGAACGAAATGAGCTATACAGACACCTTACTCGAAACCATTCTTGGCGGCGATACCGTCAGCACGCTGAGCAAAAACAGCGGCGCGAAAAAATCGCAGGTTGAGTCTGTTATCGGCGCGGCGCTGCCGCTGATGCTGGAGGGCATGCAGAAGAACGCGAGCACCAAGAAGGGCGAGCAGGCGCTGACGCAGGCGCTTTCGGACCACGCGGGAGACGATGCCACGGACATAAAATCCTTCCTTTCCGGCGTGGACTCCAAGGACAGCGCGAAGATATTGCAGCATCTCTTTGGCGATGATACGAACAAAACCGTCTCCGCGCTCTCCAAAAAAGCGGGGGTCGAGAAAGGGCAGACCGCATCCATCCTCTTGCAGCTTGCGCCGCTGCTTCTTTCTCTGCTGGGACAGCAGAACCAGAGCAATTCCGGCGGCGTTGGTTCGCTTCTTGGCTCGTTGCTTGGCGGTTCCGGCTCCGGCTCCGGCTCGCTGATCGGCAGTCTTCTTGGCAGCGGGACGAGCGACGCCGCGGGTTCGCTGCTTGGCAGCCTCCTTGGCGGCTCGAACAGCGGCTCCGGCTCATCGCTCGGCGGCGCGCTGCTGGGCAGTCTGCTCGGCGGGGATAATCATTCTTCCGGCAGCAACAACAACGGCGTAGGGTCGCTTCTTGGTTCGCTGCTCTCCGACTCGAACGATGACGACGACAACGACGGCGGCGATCTTCTGGGTTCGCTGCTCGGCGGCGGAGGCAACGGCTCTTCTCTGGGCGGCGAACTGCTTGGCAGCCTGCTTGGCGGCGGAAACAGCAACAACAGCGCGGCAAACCTCGGGGGCGCGCTGCTTGGCA
>CAYPEV010000170.1:0-5172 GCA_964409605.1 uncultured Christensenella sp.
ATCTTCCACCGTGTGGATTGCGCGCTTGCGGTCGGTTCCGCTGTGCAGGGCACGATCGACTGGGCACGGCGCTTCGATCTCATGCAGCAGCACACGGGTGAACACCTGCTCTCGTTTTCGTTTTTCGAGCTGTTTTCCGCGAGCAATGTCGGCTTCCATCTCGCGCTGGACTATGCGACAATCGACTTTGACAAGCCCGTCTCGCGCGAAGAGATCGCAAAGGCGGAGCTTCTCGCCAACCAATTTGTCTGGAAAAACCTGCCCGTGCATGCGACGTTTTATGAAAGCGAGGCGGAGGTGGCCGCGCTGCCTCTGCGCAAGCACGCGGAAGGGCTGATTCCTCCGATTCGCATCGTGCATGTCGAGGGCGCGGATCTTTGCACCTGCTGCGCGCCGCACTGCAAAACGACGGGCGAGATCGGCTCCGTCTTCGTCGCGGACGCCTCCAGCTATAAGGGCGGCACGCGCATCACGTTTTTCTGCGGCGAGCGCGCGCTGGGGCTCCACCGCGCGCAGCATGACGATCTCGACGCCATCGCGCGGCGCTTCTCCTGTCAACGGGAAAACGCGCTTAGCGCGGTCAAGAAGCTTTCGGACGACTACGGCGCTCTCAAGAAGAGTGAGCGCGAGCTGGCAAAATCGCTCAATGGCTACATGGCTGCGGAGTATTTACACGCGGCATCCCTCGCGGGGAAATACCGCGTGGTGGCGCAGCTCGTCTCCGGCGTAGACGCGGCGCGGCTCAAGGATCTCGCGCAGGCATGTTCCGCCGAAAAGACGCTTGCGCTTTTGCTCAGCGAATGCGAGGGAAGGCTTCTCTACGTGCTCTCCTGTGGCGCGGGTTTCCCGCTGGATGTGTCGGAACTCATGCCCGCAATCAATGCGGCGCTGGGCGGCAAGGGCGGCGGCAGAGGCACGCTTGCGCAGGGAACAGCCCCCTCCGCATCCGGCGCGAAGGAAGCGCTGGAGCAGATTCGCAGTTATTTTGTGAAACGCCTGAGCGACCAGAAATAGCACCCCGTATATCAAAAATGCCCGCTTTGCAGCAGGCATTTTTTTGTTGGTTGCGTTCGTCTATTACAGACCTTTGAAGAGCGTGCCAAGCAGCAGCAGGCCGTAGGCCGCGGTCATCACCCAGAAATCGTACTGTTTCACAAAATCCCCAACATAAGGGATCGCAACATACTTGCTCACGATCGCCAGTGCGGCGAGAATCAACGCAAGCAGCCAGACCAGGAATTTCGGTGCGCTCAGTTTCATGTTTCGGTTACCTCCTGTTGAATGTATTTGGATTGTAGCACGCGCGCGGCCGCTTCACCGCGAGTTTGTCACATAGCGACCTTGTTTTGTATCAAAAAGCGGATCTGCGCAATTTTCGAATGAAAAACGCTGTCTTTGTTTACGCGGGAAGAAAAAGAGCCGCCTTTTTGAAAGGCAGCCCTTTGTGTTGCGTCACAGAGTCTTGACGAAGCAGCGGCGGCGCTTGTGCTGTACGCCCTGGAAGCGCTCCCACTGCGCGAGGATGTGGTCGTTGATCTCGAGCATCGGCCCCGTCTCCGCATACCGCACGCCCGCCTTGATGAGCTTGTGCTGCATGTCGTCGAGGATGATGGCGTTCACGCCCTGTCCCTGCAGGTCCGGACGCACGGCGATGAGCAGCAGGTCGACCGTGTCGTTCCTGCCCTTGAGCGCCTTTATGAGGCGAACCCAGCCGAACGGCATCGTCTTGCCTTTCATCTTCTGCATCGCGCCGTCCAGCGCGGGGCAGCAGATGCCGAATGCGACCATCTCGCCTTCTTCAGTATAGACGAACGAGGTCGTGCGCCTCGCTACCATCGGCCGGAACTCGCTGACGTATTTTTCGATCTGCGCCGGCGTCAGCGGAATCATCCCGAAGAGGACGTATGCGCGGTTATACAGCAGGAACATATCCTGAATCAACTCTTTGAGCGGCTTATCGCCCATGTTGACCACATGCAGCTTTTTGCGTTTCTTGACGTACTCCGAAACGCGGGTCAGGTTTTCGATCGGCTCCGTCGGGAGCGTGAGTCGCATCTCCATCCAGTCCACCTGCTTGTCGTAGCCGCGGCGCGTGAGCTGGGTGAGGTAATACGGGTGGTTGTAATAGGTGTAGAACAGGCTCCTTTGGTCGAAGCCTTCGATCAGCATGCCTTCGCGGTCCATGTCGGAAAATCCCAGCGGGCCGTGCATCGCCTCGCAGCCAAGCTCCCGCGCCCAGTTTTCCACGGCGTCAAAGAGCGCGTCCACCACTTCGTCGTCGTCAATGAAGTCCACCTGGGTGAAGTTCATATACTTTCTGTCGAACGACGCGTTGGCTCGGTCGTTGAGAATGGCCGAGATGCGGCCGACGATCTTCCCGTCCCGATAGGCGAGGAACGCCTTTGCCTGGCAAAACGCAAATGCCGGATTTTTATCCTTCTGCATATCGGCGACCTGGCTTGCCAAGATATCCGGCACATAATAGGGATTTCCCTTGTAGAGCTCGAGCGGGAATTCCATGAACTTGACCAAATCCTTCTTGGTCACGGCTTCTTTAATCGTTACCACCTATTCCATCCCCCTGATTTTCAATTTTTATTCATTCTTCTTTACGGTGTTGTCCGGTTCTGCAGACTCCGCCTGCTGGGCCTTGAGGGCCGCCGCTTTTTTGCGCTTGTTCTTTTTGTGTACGATGATCGGCAAACCGATCAGCAGGAACAGCACGCCCGCCGGAATTGCGGCGACGGCGAGGAAGATGCCGATGGCGCCGATGGCGTTCACAACAAAGCGCGCGCTGTTCTGGAAGCCGCGGGACATCCGGGTCCAGACGTCCGAGGCTTTCCACATCTGAATCAACTCATTTTCGCCCTCCACCGCCGTCTTGGGTGTGCGGTTGACGGTTACGTTGAGCGTTGCATAGGACACGAGGTTATCCCAAAGGTTGATCTGCGCGGTATAGCTCTCGATGTCCGAACGGACGCTGGTCAGGCTCTGGCGAACAGCGAGGATATCCTCCACCGTTTTGCATTGCGCGAGGATCTCCAGCAGCTGCTGCTCTTCGGCCTTGGCGTTGTCCAGCCGCGCCTGCATGTCGTAATAGGACAGCGAGATGTCGTCGGAGCTCAGGCGATAATCGTTCACTTTGCCGAGTGCTTTTGCCGCGGTGATCAGCGTCTCCAGCTGATCCGCAGGCACCTTAAGCGTGGCATAGGCATAGTTTGTGCCAAAATCGTCCGTGGTGGAATACGAGCCCGAAACATATCCGCCGAGCGACTCCGCTTTGTCGATGAGCGTTTGCAGCGCCGCCGCGGGGTCGTCCGCCGTGACGGTCATATCCGCGGTGTAGACGATCTTGCGCACGTCAAAATCGCCCGTGGGTTCGCCTGTTTGCTGCACGGCGTTTGCCTCCATGGCGGGCGCCATCGCGGCTTCTTCCTGCGCGGCAGCCATATCGTACGTGGCGCTCGCAGGCTTCTCATAGTCTACGCTGGATTGGCTCGCAGCCGGTGCCGCCGCACAACCGATGGTGAATAGCAGCGCCGCGCAAAGAATGAGCGCAATCAGGGTGCGTTTCGTTTTCATAATCCTCTCCCCTTCTTTGTTCCATTCGTTCGTTTTGTTCCGCCGCAGGATGGCTCCCGCGGACAACCGTCCTGAAAACCCGCTGACCGATCGTCCGGTTACCGGCGTTTGCCTAACCGTCCTTACATTGCGAAGCCTTCATACAGAACACTGCGATCCCTTGCGTTTGGTTGCGTGTCGGTGTGCTTTTCTTCCGGATTGCCTGTTTCTTTCAAGATGCGGTATCCCCCGCATCTCCGGATCGCGTATAGAATATCACATTTTTCAGAAAAAAAACAGAAGCCGCCCTCTGCGGCGCCGTCGCGCTCGCCGCCCGTTGTCTGCTTCAAAAAGCGAAAGCCGCCCGGTAAGGCGGCTGGGTTACGATACTGATCCTGATCAGCCCTGCGGTGACTCTTCCGGTACAATCGCGGTCTCCTCCGGCGCGAGTGTGGTTTCAGCCGGAGCAAGTGTGGTGGTCCCAAGCGTGTTTTGCGCGCTGTCGACGATCTTACAGCTCACGAGAAGCCGCCCCTCACCGCCATCCGGCAGGACGACGCAGAAGGAGACGATGCGATCGGATGAAGTGACCTTCACGTTGCTCGAAAACGCGGAGACGGCAAGCAGGCTGTCGATATAGGCGAGAAACTCCGCCTCTCCGGAGAACGAAATCGGGATTTCGCTGCGCACCCCATCCACACGGGAACAGGCGAATACCGCGAGCGTCTTCTGCGTCCCGTCCGGCAAAAACAGCTGGATTTCAGGATGCCGCATAAAATAGTTGGGGTTTTCAAATTCCCAGAAGGAACCGAACATGGCGCCGCTCTTGAGCGCATGCCCGTAGATCACCGTATGCCGGTCGGAGAAGTCGCCGACGTTGCCCGCGTCGATAAACGGCGTGCCGAGTTTGTTCTTTTTTTCGTCGAAGCGATGGTTGAGATAAAAGTCGTTGTCCGTGGTCTTGACAAGCGGAAGATCGATCGCGGTGTCCTTGAGGCGCACCCAGCCGCGCACCTCCGGGTTTTCTTTCGTAAGCAGCGCAAAGTCAACCGTGTCCGCAGGGGCGGCTTTGTCCGCCAGCGCCGCGTAATATTGATTGCCCACGGTTGCGCCCATGAGCGCGTATATCCCGGAGCCCGCGCCATAGAGAATCCCGGCTACAAGCAGGCCGAAGATACCGTAGAGCACCGCCGTGATGATATCCGCTTTTGATCTCGATCTGCGTTTTTTCCGTTTCATAAGCGCAGTATAAACCAAACGGCCCCGCAATGCAATCAAGATGAATAGCACGAACCAAATATGCAATCAAATTTCGTACAATATGGATGAAAATCTCAGATTTTCTGCGGATTCCTGGTCCGCATGCAGGATCGTGAATTAACTGTGAAGTATCAAACATGCAACGTTTCTTACACGTATTTCCCCTGCTATGCGGTGCCGGCGGTCATGCGCGCGCCGTGAGATATTCCTTTGCCTTTCTCGCGACCACGATCTCCTCGTTGGTTGCGATGGCGAAAATCCGCGCGTGGCTGCCGCTTCCCGTGAGCTCGCAATCCGGCTTTGCCGATTCATTTTTTGTCAAGTCGAGCGAAACGCCCATGAACGCAAGCC
>CAYPEV010000170.1:5182-5775 GCA_964409605.1 uncultured Christensenella sp.
TTTTCGCCGATGCCGCCCGCGAATGAAATCGCGTCCACGCCGCCCATCGCGGCGGCATAGCTGCCGATCTGCTTCTGGATCTGATAGCAATAGCTCTCCACCGCGTTTTTCGCGTCCGCGTTGCCCGCGTCCGCCGCGGCCTCTACGTCACGAAGATCGTTGGAGACGCCGCTCATGCCAAGAAGGCCGCTCTCCTTGTTGAGCATGGTCTCGATCTGCGCCAGAGAATAGCCGAAATCCTTCATCAGATAGATCGGGATATACGGATCGATATCCCCGCAGCGGTTGTTGTGCATGATGCCGCATTGCAGCGAAAAGCCGAGGTTTGTGTCGACCGATCGGCCGTTGACCACGGCGCAGAGCGAGCCGCTGCCGCCGAGATGGCAGGAGATTAGCTTAAAGTCGCGGCGCCCCATCATCTCGGCCGTGCGATCGGACACATACTCGTGCGACGCGCCGTGGAAGCCGTACCGGCGGATGGCGTGCTCCCGATAGAGCGCAATCGGCACCGAATACAGATACGCCTTGGGCGGCATCGTCGCGTGAAAGCCGGTTTCAAACGAACCGATCAGCGGCGTATTCGGCAGCGCCTG
>CAYPEV010000171.1:0-5757 GCA_964409605.1 uncultured Christensenella sp.
AGCTGTTCATCGAGCTCGGCGCTACGGCGGAGCAGCTCGATTTCCCCGTGGTCTATGCCAGCGCGCGGGATAATATGAGCGGGCACACGCCGGACAGCATGGAAAACAACATGGTCGCGCTCTTCGACACGATCATCAGCGCGATTCCCGCACCGAAATTCCAGCCGGACGAGCCGCTGCAGATCCTGTTCTCCTCGATCGATTATGACGACTACGTCGGTCGCATCGGCGTCGGGCGCATTGAACGCGGCACCGCGAAAAAAGGCATGCCGGTCGTGATCTGCGGCGGCGAGGACAACCGCAAGGTCGACACAAAGATCACGCGGCTCTACCGCTATGAGGGTCTCAAGCGGGTCGAGGTGGACGAAGCCCCCTGCGGAGACATCATCTGTGTTGCCGGCATGGAGTTTCTCAACGTCGGCGAGACGGTCTGCGATCCCGCCTGCATCGAGCCGCTGCCGTTCGTGCACATCGACGAACCGACGGTCAGCATGATGTTCATGCTCAACGACAGCCCGTTTGCCGGCAGAGAAGGCAAGTACGTCACCGGCCGCAACCTGCGCGACCGCCTCTTTAACGAGGTGAAGACCAATATCTCCATGCGCGTGGAGGAGACGGAGACCACCGACAGCTTCCGCGTCAGCGGCAGAGGCGAACTGCATCTTTCGATCCTGATCGAGACCATGCGCCGCCAGGGGTATGAGTTCGCCGTCTCGCGCCCAAAGGTTATTTTCCACAAGGACAAGGACGGCAACGTCACCGAGCCGATCGAGGAACTCACCATCGACGTGCCGGTCGACTATGTCGGCGCGGTCATGGAAAAACTCGGCCAGCGCAAGGCGGAGCTGCAGGACATGACAAACCAGGGCGACAACAGCGTTCGCCTGCAATTCCTTGTGCCCGCCCGCGGGCTGATGGGCTATCGCTCGGAACTTTTGACCGATACGCGCGGAAACGGCGTGATGAGCCATATTTTCCACGATTACGAGCCGTACAAGGGCCCGATCGAGGAGCGGAAGACCGGCTCTTTGGTTGCGCACGAGACGGGCGACACCAGCAGCTACGGCCTGTTCAACACGCAGGACCGCGGCAAGCTCTTCGTGGGTTCCGGCGTACCCGTGTACGAAGGCCAGGTCGTCGGCGAAAATGCGCGCGCGGAGGACATCGTCGTCAACGTCTGCAAAAAAAAGCATGTCACCAACATGCGCGCTTCCGGCTCGGATGAGGCGCTGCGCCTCACGCCGCCGGTGGTGCTGTCTTTGGAGCAGTGTCTGGAGTTCATTGCGGACGACGAGCTCGTCGAGGTCACGCCAAAAAGCATTCGTATGCGCAAGCGCTATCTGAACAAGGATCAGCGCATGAAATACGCCAAGCAAATCGACAGCCAGAACATCTGAGCCGGGCGGCGTTTGCCGCGGGCAGGTTCTGCCGCCGCGCGAAAGGAGCAGGGAGCGATGCTCAGTCTCGTCGAAATCGACCGCCACAACTATCTGCCCGTTCTGGATCTCTCCGTTTCGCCGGAGCAGAAGGATTTCGTCGCCAGCAATCAGTATTCGCTCGCGCAGGCATATGTCATGCCGGAGTGCGTACCCCTCGCCCTGTATGCGGAAAACCGCCCGGTCGGGTTTGCGATGTACAGTCTGGATCTGGAGGATCACCAATACTGGATCTACCGGCTGATGATCGACCAACGATATCAGGGTGTCGGCTACGGCAGAGAGGCGATGCTGCTTCTCATCGCGCATATCAGGGGCCTCGCGGACGAGGAGCACGACCGCATCTATATCAGCTTCGAGCCGGAAAACGCTGCGGCCCGCGCGCTGTATGAAAGCCTCTGTTTCGTGCCGGACGGGCGCGTGCTCTATGGGGAAACCGTCTACTTTTTGGCGCTCTAACCCCGCAAAAGCGCTCAGGATTTCCGTAAAAGAAGACTTGGTCCGCCGGCAACGTCCGCGGGCCTTTCTTTCTCCCGGCGCGCGGAAGATTTGTGTCGTTTTTGCCGCCCGCTTGTGAAATTCCTGTTGCTTTTCGCCGCGATTCTTGCTTTTACGCGCGCGCGAGACTATCATCAATAAGATTCTTTATGTAGAGTATGAGCGGGCTTTGCCTCCGCCGTTGACCGGAAAGGAACACCTATGCGCCATCGAAAACCGCTGCCCGGAATCCTCGTCATCCTGCTGGATTTGCTGGGTATCGGCGCCGCGCTCGGCATCTTCGCTCTTTTCTTGTTTGTTGTACCCGCAGACGGCGGCCAGCCGCTGCGGAACATCGTGCTCTTTCAAAATTCTCCCGCGGCGCAAACAACGCCGGAGCCCGCGCAGACGGGCGCGACACTCGACGGGACGCCGGCTCCGTCGTCTTCTCCTGTGCCTTCGCCCACACCCGCGCCGGGTGATTTTTCCGCGACATTTCCGACGGGCGATCTGGACGTCGAAAACGCGGCGGGCCTTTATGCGGACGAAAACTTACGCGTCATCTTGACCGAGCACCACACGGAAGACGCGGTCTACTACGTCGCTGACGTATGGCTGCGCAACATCCAGGGTTACAAAACAGCGTTTACGGACGGCAAGTACCGCGGCGGATATGCGCTGACTACGGATACCGCCCTACAGAACAACGCGGTTCTCGCGCTCAGCGGCGACTGCTACCGCGCGCGGCAGGAAGGAATCGTCATCCGCAACGGCGTTCTCTATCGCGATTCGGTCGCGGGCGATGTCTGCATCCTGTATGCCGACGGTACGATGGAGAGCTATTATCAATCGGAATTCAATCTTGAGGACGCCGTCGCGCGCGGTGCGTATCAGGGCTGGTCATTCGGGCCAAAGCTGATCGACAACGGACAGGTTCCGAGCAGTTACAACACCTCCGATGCGATCATCTCGCACAATCCGCGTGCGGCGATCGGCTATTTCGCTCCCGGGCACTATTGCCTGGTCTATGTGGACGGTCGTCAGGGCGAGTATTCCCGGGGGCTTACCATGCAGGAGCTTTCGCAGGTGATGCTGGATCTTGGCTGTGTGGATGCATACAACCTCGACGGCGGACAATCCTCCATGATGGTGTTTCAAGGGCAGGTCGTCGGCCAGCCGTATAAAGGCGGACGCGAGATCAGCGACATCATCTACTTTGGCGGCAACGATCCGCTCGCATAACCCCGCGCGGCCGCGGTGTACGCGGCATTTATTTGAAATCACGCTGCGGCGCGGCAACGCCAAAGCAGACTCCCTGCGCGGGTTAGCCGCGCGCGAACGAACAGCTTGGAGGAGCACGCGTTTATGAGACCGTTTCGCACTTTGTTTTCCCATCTTTCGATCGTTTTCTCCGGCGTGTTCATCACGCTGACCATCCTCAATCAATACAACCCCGGAATGGGTTTTTTAACCAGCACGATCAGCACGGTGTTTATCCTGCTGTTCTGCGCCTCGGTTGTCTCGCTTTCGGTGGCAACCATTCTGGATAACCGCCGCTACGCAAAGCACATGCATCAGCGCGCGGAGGAAGCAGCGAGATGGAAGAAGATCAGCAGCAACAGCCAGCGCCCGCCGCAGAAGTAAATAAGACGAAATCGCATCAAAAAAGCTGCCCGACGGCAGCTTTTTTTGTGTTTCCAGCGTTACATCTCCATGTTCGCGGTGGTTCTGGGGAATGGCAGCACGTCTCGGATGTTCTGCATGCCCGTGAGGTACATGATAATCCGCTCGAAGCCGAGGCCGAAGCCAGCGTGCTTCACGCCGCCGAATTTACGAAGCTCAAGGTACCAGTCATATTGCCCGAGCTCCATGCCAAGCTCCGCGATGCGCTTTTCGAGCATATCCAGACGCTCCTCGCGCTGGCTGCCGCCGATGATCTCGCCCACGCCGGGCACGAGCAGGTCCGCCGCGGCGACGGTCTTCCCGTCGTCGTTGAGGCGCATATAGAACGCCTTGAAGTCCTTGGGATAATCCGTCACGAACACGGGGCACTTGAAGATCTGTTCCGTCAGGTACCGCTCGTGCTCGGTCTGGAGTTCCTCCCCCCAGCCGACGGGATACTTGAACTCCGCGCCGCTCTCCAAAAGCAACTCCACCGCCTTCGTATAGGTCAGGCGCACAAAGTCGTTTTTGAGCACGACGTCCAACCGCTCCAGAAGGCCCGGATCGACAAACTTGTTGAAGAACTCCATCTCGGCGGGGCAGCGCTCCAGCACGGTCTTGAGGATGTATTTGATCATCGCCTCCGCGACGTCCATATCCCCCGCAAGATCGCAGAACGCCATCTCCGGCTCGATCATCCAAAACTCCGCCGCGTGGCGCGCCGTAAAGCTGTATTCCGCGCGGAAGGTCGGCCCAAAGGTGTAGATATCCCGAAACGCGAGCGCAAACGCCTCGCCGTAGAGCTGGCCCGAGACGGTGAGGTTCGCGGGCTTGCCGAAGAAATCGCCCGAAAAATCGACGTTGCCATCCTTGTCCTTGGGCATATCGCGCAGCGGCAGCGTCGTCACCTGAAACATCTCGCCCGCGCCTTCGCAGTCCGAGCCAGTGATCAGCGGAGTGTGTACATAGACAAACCCGTTTTGCTGAAAAAATTCGTGGATCGCGGCTGCCACCACGGAACGCACGCGGAACGTCGCCTGGAAGGTGTTCGTCCGCGGACGCAGGTGCTGAATCGTGCGCAGGTACTCCAGTGTGTGCCGCTTCTTCTGCAGCGGATAGTCGCCGGGGCACGCGCCCTCCAGCATAATCTCACTTGCGCGAATCTCAAACGGCTGCGGCGCGTCCGGCGTCATGACCAGTTCGCCTTTCACCGCGATTGCGCAGCCTGTGGACAGTCCGTTGCCCAAATTTCGGTCGTCGCGCTCAAAGACGACCTGTACGGGCGTAAAGCATGTTCCGTCGGTGAGTTCCACAAAGCCGAGCGTCTTGCCTTCGCGCACGGTGCGTACCCAGCCGCAGACCTCGATCGCGCCTGCGAACGACTCCGGCGACTTTTGAATTTGTGACAGTTTGAGCGCCATAAAAAATTACCTCTCATTTTGATATTTGCTTTAGGGTTAAGGGATAGTATACCACATTTTACCGCGCAGGAAAGCCCGCCGACCGCTTTTTTCCACGTAAAATCGCCGTTTTTCCGATACACCATGCGGCATTTTGATCAGAATTTGGTCGAAATGCAAACGATCTTGAAATCTTCTTCCGCCAAACGCAGTATATGGTATACTTTTATGAGTACCTCAGGAGGGGAAATCATATGTATTTTGGCTATGGTTCGGGCGATGGTATCTATATCATCCTGCTGCTCGCGGTGATGGGCATCAGTTTCTATGCCCAAAACAAGGTGCAGCGTACGTTTCATCAGTTTTCGCAGAGCTATATTTCCTCCGGCATGCGCGCGGAGGAGATCGCGCAGCAGCTCTTAAATCGCGCGAACAGCACGGTACAGATTCAACCCGTGCAGGGATCGCTGACCGATCACTATGATCCGAGAAGCGGCGTTGTCGGGCTCAGCACGCAGGTATACGGGCAGAGCAGCATCGCGGCCATCGCGGTCGCCGCGCACGAGATCGGCCACGTGATGCAGTATCAGGAAGGCTACGCGCCGATTCGCCTGCGAAACGCGATCCTGCCCGTGGCGTCGATCGGCTCCTATGCCGCGCCGTGGATCGTCATCCTCGGCCTCATGATGGGCAGCTTCAACCTCGCGATGGTCGGCGTGGTGCTCTTTGGCGCGATGCTGGTGTTTCAGGTGGTCACGCTGCCGGTGGAGTTCAACGCCTCC
>CAYPEV010000172.1:0-1972 GCA_964409605.1 uncultured Christensenella sp.
CTTAGTCCACTCATCTCCTGCGTATAGAGCGTCCAAATACCGTTGATTTTGATGATGGGGTCGATTTCCGCCACCATAGCTTCGCTCTGTTCGCTGCCGGTGGCGGGCGAGGACGTGTTCTCCGCGCCGGCAGTCATCCCGGCGGCCTCTGCGGTTTGGTCGGACGGGCTGGCGGGTTTGAGCAGAAGCGATAGAACGACGGCAGCGCCGCACAGCAGACAGGCGGCGAGCAGGACAGGGCGCGCAACGCGGCGCGGGGACCGGAAGCCGGATGCCTGGATCGCACGGCGTGCGCGCCGCATACGCGTGCGGTCAAGTCCCGCGGCGTGTTCCGCCCAAACACGACCCAGCAAGAACGAAAAAATCGTGACAACGAGCACGACACCGGCAGAGAGATAGAATCCCGCGCGCGGGAAGATTTCGGAGGAGAGTTGCGCAACCATGCGTACACCGGAAAAGAGCAAGATCGCGCACAGGACAGTTCCGCCGATGATCAGAAACCAGGGACTGGAAAGAAACGATGCTCGACCGAAGGAAACGGAGGCGCCGCAGTGTTTGCAGTAGCGCGCGGCTGAACCAAGCTGGCCGCCGCAGGAGTTGCAAGAATGTTCACGCATACCCTTCACTCCTTATCCACGATGGCTGCGTCGGTCCAGGGAACGAACACACCCATACCCGTATTGATATTCATGCTGCTATCGATCGTCCAGACCTGGTCAGGTGAGCTGGAGAGCGTGCTGACGGTGATCACGCCATCGCTGTAGGTGAACGGGAATCCGTTGAAGTTCGGGATATAGCCATTTTGCAGGCAAGCGTCCGAATAGATATCCCCGGCATTGTCGCCATAGCCCATGAACATACAACCGTCCTGAAAGAGGATGCTCGGAATTTGCGTCACCATGTTCGGCCCGCTGATTCCCTCGGCGGCGACAAGGCTGTCCTCCGGCAGCCAGACTCCCGTCAGCGTCTGCTCTTTGGGGCTTGGTGCCTCGGTTGGCGCAGTGGTTACAACAGGCGCGTTGACCGCGGCGCTGGCGGTGGGCTCTGGAGAGACGCGCACATCGTTACGATTCGAACCGCCGCTGCCGCCGCCCAAACCGAGCAACCCCAGCGCCAGCAGCACGATTGCCGCAAGCAGCGTGACTGCCAGCGTCACGCCCGCGTCGTTCGCGGCAGAAGCCGCGGCGCCGGGCGGGAGACGGTCATCCCCGCCAATGGAAGAGTCGGCGGAATGGAGCGCTTTGCCTGAGCGCTTGAGCAGCAGGTAAAGCATGGTCGAAATCCCGATGCTGACCGCAAGCAAAACGGCCCATGCGAGCGGATTCTTCAAAACTTCCGGAACGTTCGTGCTCTGAAGGTTTGCGGGAACAGCAAAGAGAGCAAGCGCCATGAGCAGAAGCGGTATGAGCCAAAGCGGGTTGTATCGGCAACGGATTTCGTCCGCTGCGGCCTTGGCGGCTTCCGTCGGAACGTCTGTTGCGGCAGGCAGGCGCGCGCCGCACTGCTCGCAATAGGCGGCGTCGGGATCCACAGATGCGCCGCAACATGCACAACTGTTGCGCGGACCCTTTTCCTGTGGGGCGTGGTTCTCTGCGGGGGTGCTTTCTTCCGTCCCCAAGATAGGCGCGCCGCATGCCGTGCAGAAGCGCTTTGCTTCCCCCAATGGAGCGCCGCAGGAATCGCAGAACCTGGGCATGGACATGATCTCCTTTCGTTGTTCTCTGAACAGTTTCGTTCACTACAGTTGCTCGTTTCCAAAAGACGCTACAGATGAGGCTTTTTCTTCTATTCTACACAGATCGCGATAAAAATCATAGATGAAATACAGATATCAACGGTTAGCGCTTCGTCCGATACAATCCAATAGCAAGACAGAATTCTATGGATAGGAGAGGGCCCGTATTTTCAATCGATCACGGACAACCATGCTGCATGAAGGGGAAAAAACAAAACAGCGCGGATTGCTCCGCGC
>CAYPEV010000172.1:2072-3918 GCA_964409605.1 uncultured Christensenella sp.
TAGCCCAAGACCTCGTTGATCTCCTCGCTGATATGCGGGGCAACGGGGGCAAGCAGGATCGCAAGCGTGTGCAGTTCGTCCTTTGTGAGCTGGCCTCTTGCGTAGAAGTCGTTCGTCAGCGCCATCATGGCTGCGATGGCGGTGTTGAACTTCATGCGTTCATAGTCCTCGCCGACCTTCTTGATGGTCGCGTGCACCTTCTTCTTCATCTCGGCGTCGGTGTCTCCCGTGCCCTGCACCATCTCCTGCAGCGCCCAGACGCGGTCCAGAAAGCGGCGGCAGCCGCGGGTGCCTTGCTCGTTCCAGGGGATCGGCTGGTCAAACGCGCCCATGAACATGATGTAGGTGCGGAAGCTGTCCGCGCCGAACGAGGGGATATAGTCGTCGGGGTTGACCACGTTGCCGCGGGATTTGCTCATCTTCTCGCCGTTGCTGCCGAGCACCATGCCGTGGCTCGTGCGCTTTCGATACGGTTCGCTCGTGGGAACGAGGCCGAGGTCGAAGAGGAACTTATGCCAGAATCGGGAGTACAAGAGATGCAGCGTGGTGTGTTCCATGCCGCCGTTGTACCAGTCCACCGGCGTCCAGTAATCGAGCGCTTCTTTGGAAGCGAACTCCTTTTCGTTGTGCGCGTCGGTATAGCGCAGGAAATACCAGCTGGAGCCCGCCCAATTGGGCATGGTGTCCGCTTCGCGGATGGCTTCGCCGCCGCACTTCGGGCAGGTGGTGTGGAGCCAGTCCTTCGCGCGGGCAAGGCAGCTGCTGCCGTCGTCCGTCGGCGAAAAATCATCCAGCATCGGCAGCTCCAGCGGGAGCTGATCGTACGGGATCGGCACCCAGCCGCAGTGCTCGCAATACACGAGCGGGATGGGCTCGCCCCAGTAGCGCTGGCGCGAAAAGACCCAGTCGCGGAGCTTGAAGTTTACCTTGCGCTCGCCGATGCCCTCTTTCACGAGCCAGTCGATGATGGCGGGGATGGCTTTGTCCACATCCATGCCGTCGAGGAAGCCGGAGTTGACCATCTTCCCCTTCGCGCAGTCGGTGTAGGCTTCTTTCTCAATGTCGCCGCCCGCGACGACTTCGACGATCGGAAGCCCGAAGGCCTTTGCAAAGTCATAGTCGCGCTCGTCATGCGCGGGAACCGCCATGATCGCGCCCGTGCCGTAGCCCATGAGGACATAGTCGCTCGTCCAGATCGGGATCTCCTTGCCGTTGACGGGGTTGATGGCATAGATGCCGTCGAGCGGCACGCCGGTCTTGTCCTTCGCGAGTTCGCTGCGTTCAAAATCGCTCTTGATCGCCGCGGCTTTCTGATAAGCATGCACCTGTGCGATGTTCGTGATGCGCGCGCGGTATTGTTCGATCATCGGATGCTCCGGCGAGACGACCATATAGGTCGCGCCAAAGAGCGTGTCCGGCCGCGTGGTGAATACCGTCAGCTTCTCGTCCGTGCCCTTGATCGGGAAATTGACCAGCGCGCCTTCGCTGCGGCCGATCCAGTTGATCTGCTGCGCCTTGATCTTGTCGAGATAGTCCACGGTGTCGAGGTCGTCGATCAGCCGCTGTGCATACGCCGTGATCTTCAGCATCCACTGGGAGCGCACCATGCGCACGACTTCGCCGCCGCAGCGCTCGCAAACGCCGTCGACCACCTCTTCGTTGGCAAGGCCGACCTTGCAGCTCGTGCAGAAGTTGATCGGGATTTCCGCCTTGTAGGCAAGCCCTTTTTCAAAGAACTTGAGGAAGATCCACTGCGTCCATTTATAATAGTCGGGGTCAGAGGTATTGACCTCGCGGGAGTAGTCGAACGAATAGCCGAGCCGCTGCAGCTGGCTGCGGAAGCGGA
>CAYPEV010000172.1:4018-5752 GCA_964409605.1 uncultured Christensenella sp.
CGCCCAGATTTTTTGCCACTTGGCTTCGATCGCCTGTGGGTCGTAACGTTCCTGCATGAAACAAAATCCTCCGAAACTATCCTAAATATTTAGGATAGCCTCTTTACGGGGGTTTGTCAATTCTTGGGGGACACAGAGAGGACGAGAAATGATCGGATGCCTTTCTTTACGCCACCCCAAAATCGTGATACAATTTGTGGCGTCCGGGGGAGGCGCGTATTTCGCGCATTTCCGCCCCGGATGCACGCAAACGATCAAAAATTTGGATACAGGAGGCGCAGTCTTATGGAACAATATACAACGCCCTTGACCCCTGAACAGCAATCCCACAACAAACAGTCCGTCACGGCGATGGTGCTCGGCATCGTGAGCCTGGTCGTGGTATGGTTCCCGCTTGTGGGCCTCGTGCTCGCCATCGTGGGACTCACCATGAGCCGCTCCAACCGCAAGTTCGCGGAGGCGCACGGCTTCAAGGAAAACAGCATGAACACCGCGGGCTACGTGACCAGTATCGTCGGGCTCGTCCTGGGCATCATTACGATTCTCATCACGATTCTGATCATCGGGCTCGGTGTTGTCGCGCTGGCAGGCCTATGGCAGTATACCGACATGTCGCGGTTCTTCTATTAATCCGATTCACCATGCGTCACACGGAGGGGAAGCCCTCCGTCTCTCCATTCTACGATTGAGTTGAGGAGCAATATGTTACCATCTTTTCAGGCGTTCGGGATGACGATCCCGATGTATGGCGTACTATCCGCCGTCGGCATGCTCGCGGCGTTCGTGCTGCTGGGGTTCACGCGGAAGCATACCCGTTTTTCGGAAGATCAGGCGCTTTCCGCCGCGCTCTGGGCGATCATTCTCGGCTTTGTCGGCGCGAAGGTGCTCTTCTGGCTGGTGGAGCTTGATCAGATCATCGCAAACCCCGCCTATCTGCTGCATACCCTGCGGGAAGGGTTTGTGTTCTATGGCGCGCTGATCGGCGGGCTTGGCGGCGTGGCGATCTATGCGCTGATCAAGAAGCTGCCGTTCTTTTCGCTGACGGACTATTTCATCCCCGCGCTGGTGATTGGACACGCGTTCGGCCGTATCGGCTGTGTATTCGCGGGCTGCTGCTATGGTATGGAGTGCGCGTCGCCGATTTCGATCGTCTTCCCCACGGGCAGCGCGGCGCCGGCCGGCGTACCGCTGCTGCCGACGCAGATCATGGAGAGCGTGTTTCTCTTCCTGCTGTGCGTGTTCCTCGTCTGGAAGTTGACCAAGCGGAAGCCGTTCGGCACCGTCTCCGGCTGGTATATGGTGCTCTACGGTGCGTGGCGCTTTACGATTGAGTTTTTCCGCAACGATGAGCGCGGGTTTGTCGGCGCGCTGTCGACGAGCCAGTTCATCAGCATCTTCATCTTCGCGGGCGGGCTGGCGCTGCTGCTGCTGGTGAAGTTCGGCGTGCTGAAAAAGACCGTGCTCGATCTGCCGATTCCGGTGGAGGAAGAGCCGAAGAAAAAGAAGGGCGAAGCCGAGACGGAAGAGAAACCCGAACACGAAGCGGAGGCAAAGGCGGAGGCAGAAGCCGAGGCCAAGCCGGAAGAAAAAGAATAAACGCAACTGACAAATAAGAACCGCCAAAATCTCGGCGGTTCTTTTGTATATGCTGCGCGGTTGGATTTCAGAAGTAAAACCTCTTCCGGATCTCCTCTTTCACCCTTGCCCTGCGGTTGAGGATCAGCAGCGAGCTTG
>CAYPEV010000173.1:0-5711 GCA_964409605.1 uncultured Christensenella sp.
AATCGTGCCTACGTTGACGTGCGGCTTATTCCGTTCGAATTTTGCCTTTGCCATTACAACCATTCCTCCTAAAAAAATCTGTTGTTACCCGCATGCGGAATTTGTAACGGCAGCGGGCAAAATATGTTGTGCACCTGGTCTGGATGCTGGAGCGGGTGATGGGAATCGAACCCACATAGCCAGCTTGGGAAGCTGGAGCTCTGCCACTGAGCTACACCCGCACGGGTAAGCATCCCCCTTGCCGCAGGCGCGCGGCAAAGGCGTTTTCGAGCAGATTGTTTCGGGATGCGCCACGGGAGAGGAAACAGATTCTGCATCGAAAATCCACCGCGCAGGACACAAGCGTTACCCATGCGCCTCCACGGTAGCATCCACTATTCTATCGGCTTTGCTATAAAAAGTCAACATCCCAAATCATGTGTTCCGGCGGGGAAAAAGCCCCAAGATACAGCCCCGCCGGAGATCGTTTCGTCTGGTTTGGGCGATGCTTTTTGGCCGGAATCGCCGTTACTTCTCCTCCCAATTCATCGCGCGCCCCAGCGCGCGCCGCCAGCCGAGAAGCAGCTTCTCCCGCGCCGCCTCGTCGATCTGCGGGGTAAAGATCCGCTCGCTCTGCCATTGGTTTGCGATATCCTCCGTGCCCGCGAACACGCCGACGGCAAGCCCTGCAAGGCACGCCGCGCCCAGCGCCGTGGATTCCACGCACTTCGGGCGGTTGACGCGCGCGTTAAGCAGATCCGCCTGAATCTGCATCATGATGTTGGAAACGGAAGCGCCGCCGTCCACCTTCAGCTCGCAAAGTTTGACGCCCGCGTCCTTCTCCATGGTCTCCGCAAGGTCGCGAATCTGGTACGCGATGCCTTCCAGCACCGCGCGCGCAAAGTGCGCCTTCGTCGTCGCGCGGGTCAGCCCCAGCATCGCTCCGCGCGCATACATATCCCAGTGCGGCGCGCCGAGGCCCGTAAACGCGGAGACGAAATATGCCCCGCCCGCGTCGGGCACCGACTCCGCGAGGGAATCGACCTCCCGTGCACTCGAAATCAGGCCGAGATCGTCCCTGAGCCACTTGATCGCGCTGCCCGCGTTAAAGATGCTGCCCTCCAGCGCATACTCCACGCGACCGCCGATGCCCCAGGCGATGGTGGTCAAAAGGCGGTTCCTGCTCTCGATCGGCTCCGTGCCGGTGTTCATCATCAAAAATCCGCCCGTGCCGTAGGTGCACTTTGCCATGCCTTTTGTAAAGCACGCCTGTCCGAAGAGCGCCGCCTGCTGGTCCCCCGCGGCGCCCGCGAGCGGTACACCGCCGAGTGCCTCGAGCCCCAGCAGATGCGGCTGCACCGTGCCGTAGACATGGCTCGAAGGCAGCGCTTTGGGCAGCATGCAGCGCGGAATATTCAGTCGCGCGAGCAGTTTCTCATCGTAATCGAGCGTATGGATGTTGAAGAGCATCGTACGCGAGGCGTTGGAATAGTCCGTCACGTGCTCGCCGGTGAGGTTCCAGATCAACCATGTATCGACCGTGCCGAAGAGCAGCTCCCCGCGCTCCGCGCGCTGCTGTCCATTTTCGACGTGGTCGAGGATATAGCGGATCTTCGTGCCGGAAAAATATGCGTCGATCAAAAGCCCCGTCGTCTTTTGCACATGCTCGCTCCAGCCTTCGGCGATCAGCGTTTCACAGAGCGGCGCGGTCCTGCGGCATTGCCAGACGATCGCGTTATGGACGGGGTGCCCCGTCGCCTTATCCCAGACGATCGTCGTCTCGCGCTGGTTGGTCACACCGATGGCGGCGATATCGCCCGGCTGAATCTCCGCGCGCTTCAAAACATCCGCCGCGGCCTGCTTCTGTGTTTCCAGAATGTCGAACGGATCATGCTCGACATATCCCGCGCCGGGGTAGATCTGGCGGAACTCATACTGCGCGCTGCTGACGATCTTTCCAGCGAGATCAAAGAGGATCGCGCGCGAACTCGTCGTTCCCTGATCGAGTGCAAGAAGGTATTTCGACATGATGGCTGTTTCCTTTCGAAATGGCGTTGATGGAAGGGGATGCATCGCCCGCATAACATTCAGAAGTGTGGCTGGTTGATTCGGTTCTATTATGTCACAGCGCGGGCCCGTTGATCAACACACGCATGAACGAATTGTCGCCTCTTCCATCTGCCGATGAAGACAGACTGTGGGCAATCCCGCGGCAGGCTGCCGCGCGATGCGTCCGTTCGGGAAAGAAGAAAGCGTTTTCTTTTATAAAAAAATCCTCTCGATCCGCTCAAGCAGGGGGATGATTTCACACGGATTCCCCGCGCGAAACCGCGCATCCGCCGTTTCTTGCGCACCGTATCCGTAACCGGCCGCGATGAACGGCAGGCGGTTTTCTTTCGCAGCAAGCGCGTCGTGCGCACGGTCACCGATCACGACGGCAAACCCGCTTCCGCATTCGCAAACGATTTTACGTACCGCCGCTGCTTTGTCCGCATGCTCTCCCGCGCAGGCAAGGTGCTGAAACGCGTCCCGAATGCCTGTCGCGTTCAGCGCTGTTTCGACGTACGCCCGGCTGCCGTTGGAGCAGATGGCGAGGAGATACCCCCTCTCCCGCAGCCCTCGAATCAGCTCCGGCACGCCGTCATACAATCTGCCGGATTTTTTCAGCGCAGCGTGCTCGTTTGCGTCAAACAGCGCTTCAAAAGCGGGCAGGTCCGCATACTCCGGCGCAAGCGCCCGCAGGAATGCATCCGCCGGGTCTCCGATATGCTGCATGACGGTCTCATCCGAAACATCCGGCAGCCCCAGCGCGCGCAGCGTTTCGTGCGCGGCCCGGCAGCTGTGGAAATGCGTCTGCAGCAATGTGCCGTCGAGATCAAACAGGATCGAATTTTTCAACATACGTTTCTTCCCTTGTGCGCGATTGATCCATCCGCAGCGCTGTGTTTTGCGGTCATTATCGCACACAATCCTTCTTCCCTCAAGGCCGGCCATGCCGGCCTGGTTTGTCCGGGTCGCCTTTAACCGGATCAAAGCGCTTGAACTTTGGGACGAAGACCCCGATGGTTCTGTAACTTTCTTACTTTCTTTTTCGGCAAAAGCAGTCTATGATACATAATATGTCGACAGACCATCAAAAACAAAATCCCGTGCCCGCGGGCTTTGTGCCGAACAAGGCGCTGGGGCAGAATTTTTTGAGCAGCGCCGCTATCATCGAAGCAATTCTGAACGAGGCGCAGATCGAAGGCAGGCGCGTGTTGGAGATCGGCCCCGGCACAGGCGCGCTGACGGAAGGACTGCTCGCGCGCGCGGACTTTCTCGCCGCCGTGGAAAAGGACGGACGGCTCTGCGAGCTTCTCGCCGAGCGGTTCGGTGAAGCGCTCCATCTGCTGCATGCGGATGCGCTGGATGCGGATATCCCTGCGCTGATGGGGGATTCCCCGTGGCACGCGGTCGGCAACCTGCCGTATTATGCGACGACGCCGATCGTACTGCGGCTCTTGTCCCTGCTCCCCTCCAGCATGACGCTGATGGTGCAAAAAGAGGCTGCGGAGCGTTTTTTCGCGAACGCGAAAGATCGCGTCTATGGGCCCGTCGCGGTCATGACCGGCTGCTGCTACCAAGCGAAGGTTGTCGTCAACGCACCGCGCGGCTGCTTTACCCCTCCGCCCGAGGTGGACAGCGTGGTCGTCCGCCTTGTGCGAAACGAGCAGGCGGTCTCAAGCGGAGGCGCGTTTCTTTCGTTTTTAAAACAGGCGTTTTCCATGCGCAGGAAGACGTTGTATAATAATCTGAACAGGGATGATCGCGTCGCGCCCGCGCTGATCGCACTGGGATACCCCGCGGATGCGCGCGCGGAAGCGTTGCCGCCAAACGCGTTGCTCGCGCTGTTTCATGCGCTGAACGCAAGTACATAAAGTCAATGCCATAAAAATCTGAAACGGAGGACACGTTATGTCAAAACTCACCTATTTCTATCTGCCGAGCTGCCCCCATTGCCGCCTTGCCGCGCGCTACCTCGAAGAGCTTTGCGCGGAGGAAGGCTGCTACAAGGATGTTGAGATCGATCGGATTGACGAGTCCGCCGAGAAGGCGCTCGCCGCCAAATACGACTACTGGTATGTACCCTGCTTCTATATGGGCAAGGAGAAAATTCACGAAGGCCACGCGGAGAAAGCCGACATCAAAGCCGTGCTTGACCGTGCCCTGAAGTCCTGATCCGTCTTTTTTGAAGCCAAAATCCGCCCGCCGGCACATCCGCCTTCGGGCGGATTTTTTTGCGCAGAAATCGGTTTGTGGATCCATCCGGCGAAAAAACCCGGCGATTGTCACGCAATCTTCACGCAGAACAGCAACGTATAGTTGTATAATAGAGACAAGAATGCAAAATCCGAACGATGGATCGGATCGATCTGTTTAAAGAAGGAAGTCCTGCCCATGCTGATCGCCGTTTTGGTCCTTCTTGCGTTTTTTGCCGCGGTTCTCGTGTTCACCTTCCTCGTGGCCTGGAAGGTCGCGGATATGATCCTCTATCCGCGCATCTTTGCCTATGACACCGTGGTGGATGAGGAGGTCAGGCGCGGGCACTTCACGCGGGAATGGTTTGATGCGAATGTACATCTGAACGAATGCTCGATCCGCTCCGAATTCGGCTATGACCTGCACGGCGCGGTCTGGCCGCGGGAAAGCGGCGCGTCCTTTCCGGACGGCCGGCGGCGCGTTGCGGTGCTGGTGCATGGGTTTTCCTATTGCCTGCTGGGACAGATCAAATACGCGTCCCTGTTTCACGAGCTGGGGTTTGACTGCGTACTCTATGACCACCGGAATCACGGCCGTTCCGGACGCGCGCCGACCACGATGGGCGCATGTGAGGCAAAGGATCTCGCGCGGGTCTGCGCCTGGGCGCGAGAGCGCTTCGGCGAGGACGCCGTGCTCGGCACCCTGGGCGAATCGATGGGCGCGGCGACGGTGATGCTCCACGCAAAAGAGGACAGCCGCCTCGCGTTTGCGGTGGAGGACTGCGGGTTTTCCGAACTGCGGCAGGAAATCGCACATGTGATGCGCACGCGGTTTCATCTGCCCGCGTTCCCGGTGCTGCCGCTTGCAGGTTTGTTTTTCCGCTTGCGCGGGGGCGTGTCCTTTGAGGATGTACGGCCCGTCTCGGCGCTCAGGGACTGCGCGCATGTGCCGATGCTATTTATCCACGGCGACGCGGACGAGTTGATTCCCTGCGCCATGATGCAGGCGTGTTACGAGGCGAAATCGGGCGAAAAGGAAGCGTGGCTTGTGCCCGGCGCGCGGCACGCCGACTGCTTCCGTGCGGACACGGAAGGATACCGCGCGCGCCTTAGATCGTTCCTCTCCCGCCATGCGCTGATCTAGCCGGAAGGCGGCGCTCCCGCGCCTTTTTCGCCGTTTGCGCGCGCAAGCGTGCAGCGGGAAAGCACACGGCTGTAAACACGCGGAAATTGCGCTTACTCTGGCTTGCAAACACCAGAAAACGCTGTTATCATGAGGATAGTACGGAGGGCGAAACTATGACCAAACCGTTTCGAAAAGCCTTGCTCATCACATCCGTCGTCTACCTCGTCATCGGCCTGATTTTGATCATCTGGCCGGATGCCGCGCGGCAGATCATCATCTATGCCATCGGCGCGGCTGCGCTGCTCTATGGCGGCTATCGCATCGTCGATTTCTTCGTGCGCAAGGAGCACCTCTCCGGCACGGTGCAG
>CAYPEV010000174.1:0-5680 GCA_964409605.1 uncultured Christensenella sp.
GCGTTGTTTATGATAGCATTTGGGCGGCGAAATGTCAACACTCTGGATGCTTCTTCCAATGGAAATCCCTCTGGAAAACAAATGATTTTCGAGATGGTTTTTCCCCGCGCGGGATGAGACCACGATCAAACGCAATTACGGTTTTCAAAGACAAGGATTCCTGATCATGGTATAATCAAACGGAAAATTGTTGAAGCATAACAGAAAGAGAAACGACAGGATATGAAATTTTTCACCCTTTCTCCGGCAGAGCAGGTTGCGGCGATCATGCGCCGCGTTTACGACCGCGGGTTGACCACCGCGACCGGCGGGAACATCTCCGTGCTCGATGAAAACGGCGATATCTGGATCACGCCAAAGGGATTTGACAAAGGAATCCTGACCGCGGAGGACATCGTCTGTGTACATCCGGACGGCACGTATACCGGCAGGCATGCGCCTTCCAGCGAGATCTTCTTCCACCGCGCAACGTACCGGGCAAGACCGGATTTCCGCGCCGTGGTGCATGCGCATCCGGTATTCTGCATCGCGTTTTCGCTCACGCGGACGATGCCGCGCGTCGACCTGCTGCCGGACACGCTCTCGCGCTGCAAAAACATGCGGCTCTCCGAATATGCCATGATGGGCAGCCCTGAACTCGGCGAGAACATGTACGCCGCGTTTTCCAAGGGCGCGGATGTCGTATTCTTAGAAAACCACGGTGTATGCGTCGGTGGCGGAAACCTGCTTGCCGCATATCAGCTGTTCGAGACCATCGAATACGCCGCAAAGCTCGATTTGCTCTCGCGCAAGCTTTCGGATCCACGCAAGCTGACGCAGGAACAGCTCTCGCTCTGGGATGCGCGCACCGTACCCGAAACCCGAACGCAACAATGCGCCGCCGGCAAAAAAGAAAACGAAATCCGCGCGGAAATGCTGCAAAAGCTGCGCCGCGGATGCGAACACGCGTTGCTGCTCGGCTCGCTCGGCGTTTGCAGCGCTCGTGTCGATGCACAATCGTTTCTCATCACGCCGGATGGAATGGATAACGCGCTGCTGGAGGCGGAAGACCTCGTACTGGTGCGCGACGGCAAACCAGAGGCGGACAAACAACCCGCACGGGAAACGGCGCTCCACGCGGAGATTTACGCCCGCCATGCGGAGATCAACGCCGTGTTTTCTGCAGCGCCCGCCCATGTCGCCGCATTTATGAGCGCGGGTGCGCCGTTTGAAACGTCGACCGTGCCGGAGAGCTTCTATATGCTGCGCGCGGTGCCGAAATACACGATGGAGGAATTCTGCTGCGCGCCAGAGGACGCCGCCGCGCGGTTTTCCTCAAAAACGCCCGTTGTGCTGTTTGAAAACAGCAGAATCGTGACCACGGGCGCGACGCTGTTTACGGCGTTTGACCGGCTGGAAGTCGCGGAGGCGACCGCAGCGTCCATCCTCGTGGCAAGAGAGGCGGGGAGCGTGATCTTCCTGAGCGAGGGCGAGATTCAGGCATTGAAAACGACATTTCATCTGGAATGATCCTTCAAAACACCAAAACGGATTTTCGGGCGGGTTTATCCCGCCCGTTTTGCAATTGATCCTGCAAAATGGCTCCGCTCAGGGTGTAAGCAAATAGGAATTCGGTACAATTTTGTCCAGACGCTAGACCAAATAGAGCAAATAATATAAAATGTAAAATATACTTGATAATGCACCATGCAAAGAAAAATTCATGTAAAGTATGTATGGGAATTATGTTAAATCTTATATTGGGTGAAAATCGGCATTCTGAGAGGGAACACCCGATTTGGGGAGAATGGCAGTAACATGACAATTACATTTTCGGATTTTCTGACGCGGTTTACGTCCAACCCGGCGCTGATGGTAACAGTTGCGCTGACGTTGGGCGTTATTCTCGTCAACGGCTGGACGGACGCGCCAAACGCGATTGCAACCTGCATTTCGACGCGATCCATGGGCCCGCGCGCGGCGATCTTTATGGCGGCGATCTTCAATTTTCTCGGCGTGTTCGTAATGACGCTGCTCAATGCGACCGTTGCGCAGACCATCTATAACATGGTGGATTTCGGTTCAAACGCGGGGGATGCAACCATCGCGCTCTGCGCGGGTATGTTCGCCATCGTGCTATGGGCGACCATCGCCTGGTATTTCGGCATACCGACCAGTGAGAGCCATGCGCTCATCGCGGGTATCTCGGGCGCCGCAGTCGCGATCCAAAACGGTTTTGGCGGCATCAACGGCTCGGCCTGGCTCAAGGTCATCTACGGGCTCGCGCTTTCCTCCGCGCTCGGTTTTGCGATGGGCTTCGGAACCACCAAGCTCATGAGTCTGCTCTTTAAGCGGATGGAGCGGCGCAGAGCCGATCTGTTCTTCAAGCGGGGCCAGATTGCGGGCAGCGCGGCGATGGCGTTTATGCACGGCGCGCAGGACGGGCAGAAATTTATCGGCGTTTTCCTGCTCGGCACATTCCTTGCAGGCGGGCAGACGGACGTAACCACGTTTACGATCCCCATCTGGCTGATGGTTCTCTGCTCGCTGGTCATGTCGCTCGGCACTTCGGTTGGCGGGCTGCGCATCATCAAAGCGGTCGGCATGGACATGGTGAAGCTGGAGAAATATCAGGGATTTTCCGCGGATATCGCTGCGGCGGGCTGTCTGCTGCTTTCGTCTCTGACGGGCATCCCAGTGAGCACGACGCACACGAAGACCACCGCCATCATGGGCGCGGGCGCGAGCAAGCGCCTGAGCTCCGTCAATATGGCCGTGGTCAAAGAGATGGTCTATGCCTGGGTGCTTACATTCCCGTGCTGCGGGCTTGTCGGGTTTTTAATGGTGAAGCTGTTCCTTGCCATCTTCTAAGAAGGTAACGTGCGTTTTACCGGAATGATTATGATCGATAGAAGGAGTAAATGAAATGAAAAAGCAACGTACAAACGAGTATTTTGAAGGCTTTGTCCTCGGTATGGAGAGCGCCTGTAAGGCAGCGGAATATCTTGAACAGCTGGTGGAAAACTTTGACCCGGCGAAGCTGGCCGAACAGATCGATGAGATCCACGCGATTGAACACGCGGCGGACCTGAACAAGCACGCGCTCATGCAAAAGCTTGCAAAGGAATTCATCACTCCCATCGAACGCGAGGATATCATACTGCTCCTGCAGCAGATCGACAACGTGACGGACTTCATCGAAGATGTCGTGCGCAAGATGTTTATGTACAATGCACAGCATATGCGCAATGAAGCGGTGGAATTTGCGAAGATTATCAAGCTGTGCTGCTATGAGTCGCGCGACGCGCTCAAGGAGCTGCCCGGTTTCCAGAAAAACAGCGAGCGCCTAGCGTGCGCCATCATCAAGGTCAACGATTATGAAGAACAGGGCGACCGCCTGTATTGCGCCGCCATGCGCAGGCTCTACTGCGAAAACGCGGAGTCACTGGAGCGCATCACGTGGACGAAGCTCTTCGACTGGATGGAAGCCTGCTGCGACGCCTGCGAGGACGTCATGGAGAGCGTGGAGCTCGTCGTCATGAAAAACAGCTAAACAAGGCAGAGAGAAACAAAGCCCGAACGGTTTTATCCGCACGGGCTTTTTGTTTTCTGCATTTGTTTTCGGAAGAGGATCCCGACTTTATTGTAAGCCGGATAGGAGCCGCTGTACCGTGTGCTCCAGATGCATCCCGCGGGAGGCTTTTACGAGGACGATGTCCCCGTCCCGAATCAGCCCGGGCAGGCCGGCGAGCAGATCGTCCTGCGTCTCGAAGTATTCCGAAGCACAGGCGGAGATGGATTGCGCGCCATGAAACAGATGGATGCTGTCTTTGCCGACGCAGAGAAGCCGATCGATTCCGAGTGAGGCGGCATAACGGCCGACGTCCTCATGCAATTGCGGCGAAGTCTCGCCCATCTCGCGCATATCGCCGAGGATGGCGACGCGCCTGCCGCCGCATTTGACGAGCACATCCAGCGCGGCTTTCATCGAGGTTGGGTTTGCGTTGTAGGTGTCGTCTATGATGGTGTATTGATCCCGCTCATGCACGTTCATGCGTCCCGGCAGAGGGCGGTAATCCGCAATTCCCGCCGCGAGCTCCTCCAGCTGCATACCGAGCAGAAGCCCTGCGGAAACGGCGGCCAGCGCGTTATAGACCGAATGCAGCCCTAGCGCGGGCACATGGATGCGACAGTGTTTTCCCGCGTAGTGCGCCGTAAAATTCATGCCGCGAAGAAGCAGATCCTCGATCTGCGCGCCGCGCACCGTACAGGATTCGCCGAGACCGTAGAGCAGCGCATCGGGTATCCCGCGGAGCAGGTCGTCGTCCCCGTTTGCGATCACGCGGCCGCCCGCGCGCATAAACGGGAGCATCTCCGTTTTGCCGCGGAAGATGCCCTCCCGCGAGCCGAAGTTTTCGATATGCGCAAGGCCGATGTTGGTAAAGAGGCAAAAGTCCGGCTGAACAAACGCGGCGATCCGCCCGATCTCCCCGAAATGGTTTGTGCCCATCTCCACAACGGCGACCTCATGCGTGTCTTCCAGCGTAAAGATCGTCAACGCGGCGCCTGTCTCGTTGTTGAGATTGCCCTGCGTCTTCATGACGCAATATTTCGCGCCGAGTGCTGCGGCAACCATATCCTTGGTCGAGGTCTTGCCCGCGCTGCCGGTGAGCCCGATCACAGGGATCGAGAATTTTTCGCGATAGCGCTTTGCGATGGCGTGCATGGCAAGCAGCGTATCGGGCACGAGGATATACGGCTCTTTTGAGAGCTTCCGGTCAGAAACGACAAGCGTTGCTCCGTTTTCGCGCGCGGACGGAATGAAGGTGTGCCCGTCATACTTCTCGCCGAGAATCGCGATGAACAGCGAGCCGGGCTTTGCCTGCTTGCTGTCGATGACGATATCGCGCGCGGCATGCGTCAACAGCGCGGAATCACCAAAATAGGCACCGCCGCAGGCCGCAACGATTTCGGAAAACAGATATGTTTTCATTCTTGTTCGTACCGTTTCAACGACAGGTTGACGATCGTTTCGCAAAGCGCGGGATAATCCAGGCCATAATGATCCGCTTCCTGCGGAAGCAGGCTTGTGGGCGTCATGCCGGGCAGTGTGTTTGCCTCCAGACAATAGGCACTGCCGTCAGGCGTCAGCAGAAAGTCGATGCGCGCGTATACGCCAAGCTTGAGCGCGCGAAACGCGCGGATCGCGAGCGCCTGAACCTTCTGTGTGAGTTCCGGCGAGATGCGTGCGGGGACGATCTCGTCTGTCCAGCCCGTTTGATACTTGTGCTGATAATCATAAAAGCCGTGCTTGGGAACGATCTCGATCAGCGGAAGGGCAACGCAATCTTCGCTGTTGCCGAGCACGCCGGCGGAGAGCTCCATTCCCGAAATATATTCCTCTACGATCAGCTCGTCTTCAAACGCAAAGCCCATCTCGATGGCGCGGGTAAGCTCCGCACGCTCGCGCACGATGATCACGCCGATACTGGAACCGCCGCTGTTTGGCTTAACCACGCAGGGAACGGGAAAATGTGCCGTATCAAAGGGAATTCCTTTGCGCGCGACCGCCCAGTTCGCGGTGAGGATGTCCTCGCTGCGAAAGAGGGACTTGCTGACCGCCTTGTCCATCGCGAGCGCGCAACCGATCGACGGGCTGCCCGTATGCCTGACCCCGCAGAGATCGAAGAAGGATTGCAAG
>CAYPEV010000175.1:0-5672 GCA_964409605.1 uncultured Christensenella sp.
GTGATTCCGGTCAGTTCCATCAGCATTTCGGAAGCGGCGCGGATGCTCGGATTCTCGTCAAAGACGATCTTCAGCGTTTCGTCTGCCGCGAGCGTGATGCGCATCAGCCGCGTAAACGGCGTCTCGATAAAGTGCGATACGATGTTCAGGGAGAGTTCGCCCGTTTCCGAGATCTCCGTCTGCACGGCGAAGCGCGCCTCGAACACATCCCCGCGCTGGGTGATGGTCGCCGCCGTATAGCCGCCCTCCGTGAGCGTGAAGCGGTGCGTGTGCTCCCCCTCCACCATCTCCAGCGCCAGATCGCCGCTCTCCGCGCGGGAGAAGACGATCTGCCGAAGGCCGGTCGTGAAGTTATTGTGCACGCTTTGCAGGATGAACGGCACCAGCCCGCCGATGTTCGCGTCAAACGAGTAGACGCGGCCTGCGAGCCGCGCGGTCAACTCCTCCAGCGGAACGCTCCTGCGCTCCGGCAGGAAAAACGGCGCGCAGGTCCGCATGCTGAGCGCGTGGCATTTCGCCTCCAGCGCATCCGCCGCGCGCGGGTCGCGTGGGAGGGGTTTCTCCTTCACCGCATCAAACGCGCTGTTGACATAATCGAGCACGCCGCCCTGCGCAAAGAGGCGCGATGTGCCGGAAAACAGTACCACGATGACGCCGAGATCCGGCAGGGCGAGCATATATTGCCCGAACGCGCCGTTGAAGAGGAACGCTCCCTCGCGCGCGGTCATCCATATCTGGTGGCCGTAACCATAGGTGATCTCGCCGCGCGGGGTGTCGATCTGCGGTCTTGTCGCCTCCTCGATCCAGCGCGCGGAGATCAGCCGTTTTTCGCCGAGCATCGTCTTCCAAACGCCCTTGTTCAGGTACAACTGACCGATCTTTGCGACGCTCTCCGGCGTCAGCGAAAGCCCCCAGCCGCCCTTCTCCGTGCCGTTCGGGCAGGTTTCCCAGTAATGCGAGTCGATGCCCAGCGGCTCATACAACCGCGGCGTGAGATAATCCGTCAGCGTTTCGCCAGTCTTACGGCGGACGATTGCGGCGAGCATATAGGTGTTCATCGAGTTGTAGTCAAACGCGCTGCCCGGCTCAAACTTCACCGGCGCGTGGAGGAAATCCCGCTCCCAATCCGTGCCCATCGCCGAGCCCGCCTCGTTGAAATACGTGCCCGTGCTCATGGCAAGCAGCATCCGTACGGTCATCTTCTGGGCGGGGTGCGTTTCGCTCTCCGGTGCCTTGTCGTAGAAGATGTCGCAAATCCGCTCGTCGAGATCCAGCAATCCTTCGTCCGTCAGCATGCCGATGGCGGTCGCGGTGACGCTCTTGCTGAGCGAATAGAGCTGATGCGGCAGCCTGCTGTCGTAGGGCGACCAGTTCGCCTCCGCAATCACCTTGCCGTTTCTAAGGATCATGATCTCGTGCGCCTTTGCCGCCTCATCCGCATGGATGGCGTCGAGCAGCGCGTTGATCGCGAGCGAGGAGACGCCCTCGCGTTCCGGCGTGCTGCGCGGCAGCGGCCTGCGCTCCGGCTTCGGCAGAAATACCGGCTTTTGCGGCCGGTGCGCGTAGGGATACAGATGCTGCGTATCCTGCGTCAAAAACTTCCAGATCATGTCCATCGCGCGCTTTTGCAGCGTGAGATCGACCTTGTCCATCTCTTTTCGGAAGAGGCCGCGCTTCCTGCGCAGCTGCGCGCGGTCCATGCCGGCGAGCGCTTCATACCGCGTGCTGACCCGGGCGATCGCCGCTTCCCAGGGGACGGGCGCCATGGCGCGCGCCTGCGCCCGCATTCGCGCCTGCAAGGCCGGATCGGCCAGATATGTTTCGATCGCCTCCGCCATGCTCTCCGCCGTATCCCCGCAGGTGAGCCCGTTGACCCCGTCCGTAATCAGCTCGCCGGGCAGACTGCCCGCGATGACCAGGGACGGCGTGCCCTGCACCGCAGCCTCGCGCACGACGAGGCCCGCGCTGATGCGCTGCAGGGGAAAGAGGCACAGCGCGCTTTCCGCATAAAGGCCGCCGAGCAGCGATTCGTCCCCGATCTGTCCCAAAAAGCGCACCACGCCCATGAGCCCCAGCTCGCGCGCGAGCGCGCGCGCATGCTTTTCCTCCGGCCCGCTGCCGGCGATCAGAAGCTGAAACGCACGCCCCTGGCGATGCAGCAGCGCCGCCGCCTCAAATACGCGGGAAAGGTTCTTCTGCGGATCCAGACTGCCCGCAAACAGGAGCGCGGGCGTGTCGTTGAGATGAAACGCCTCTCGCGCGCGCTGCCGCGTTCCGCGATCCGCCTCCTCCAGCTCCGTACCGTTGTCGAAAACCTCGATGTTGCCCTCAAAGCCGCGCTCGTATAGGAAGGAGCGCGACTCCTCGTTGGCCACCCAGATCTCATCGCACCGGCTGAAGAAGTCGAGTGCAAAATATTGGGAGAGCTGATTCTGCCGCTCGTCCTTCGCGCTGAGCAGATATTCGCGGATGTATTTCGTGTGAAATGTACCGACCAGCGGCACACGGCACTTGTCCGCAATGCGCACGGCCTCCATGCCGGCGGAACCGGGACTGTGCGCATGCACGATGTCGAACGAGTGCGCGTTGACCCGCGCGAGATAATGCATGTCGAGCGCGGCTGCGGTCCCCTTCATCTGTGCCGCGCCGAGGTTCAGCGCGATATAGTCCAGTATCTCATAGTTCAGCCTGCCGCGGTAACCCTGCGTCACGAGCGGGGTGATCACATACACCTCGTGCCCGCGCGCGGAAAGCTCGCGCGCGTACGCGTTTACCACGCGGCTCACACCATCGGTGACCGGATAAAACAGATCCGAGCACTGCGCAATCTTCAGCATAGGATTCATTCCTCCGTCCTCATTCTAACACGCCGTTTTCCAACCTGCCAGAGCCGCCTTTTTATTGCACACAATTCTTTACGCTCCAACGCGCATCCTGTATACTAAACAAAACGGACGGACATGGGGGGAACGATTTCGATGGATGCAAACACACAGATGCAGCAGACCCTGCCTGATTTCATGGTGCCGGGCAAGGCGTTTCGAATCTGGCGGCTGATTCTTGCAATCATCACGAGTCTTATGATCGTGGGTGCGGTGTATGAATTCACAAAGCCGCAGAAAGAGCCTGTTCGCATGAGCACACAGCTTGGTTCCGGCACCTACAGCTATCTGGATGTCGCCATGGTCTCCAACTGGCTGCTCGATGTCTCGGGAGACGAGAATTATACGATCTACGAGGCGATGGATCCGGACGGCAACTGGTTTTTAATCTCACTCGATCAGGAAACCTATGCAACGCTTTCGAAACAGTTTGAGGCGTATCAGACCTACTTTACGGAGAATCCGGAGAACTTTATCCTGCCTGCGCCGATTCGGCTGACCGGTATGACGGAATACCTCCTGTCTGACGATGCGGCACGGATCGCAACCGTATTTGAGGACGCGACCGCTGCGGATATCAACGCGTATTACGGCTCCTATTATTTCAATGAAGGCGCCAGCGATCTGTTTTCCGGCGCGATGCTCTATCTCCTCGGGACGCTATTGTCCGGCTTGTTTTTCCTCGTGCTCGTGCTGCAGGGCGGCAGTCAGCGCAAGAACTATCAAAAGAGCGAGCGGCGGCTCTACGAACGCGGATTGCTCGACATCGCGGATGCGGAATTCTCCGCGCCGCAAAGCATCCGTTTTCCGAAAGCAAACCTGATCCTCTCCCAGCGCTTTGTCTTCAGCGGCGGCAGCGGCTACATCCTTCCTTACGAAGAAATCGGCTGGGCATATCAGCGCACGCAGCGCAGCTATGGCATACCCGTGTCCAAGCAGATCATAGCGGGCTTGGTCAACGGAAAGACCGTCGTGCTTGCAAGCCGCGGCGTCAACGATCAGGTGCTGACCGACACGGCACGGGCGATTTATACGGCAAACCCGAACTGCCTCATCGGCTATTCGTTCGACAACATCAAGCTCTATCAAGAGCGGGTAAAGGAATACAAACGGGCGAACCCGAAATAAACCCGATCCATCGATCCAATATGGGAGACGGCATGCAGACCGTCTCCTTTTTTTGACACAAGTTGCGCGCAAGTTCACGTTGTGTTAACACCAGTTCCATGGATTCGTGTTGATTTATCAGCAGGATTCGTTTATATTGAGAACAGTTGCAAACAAACCGCTTCTTCTCACACTGTTTTCGGCACAGGGTGACTATCATCCCGCCCAAGCAGGAAACCAATCATCAAAACGGAGGTCGACTCCCTTGGAACACAAAAAAATGGATCGCCGCGTACGCAAAACCAGAATGCAGCTTCGCGCAGGGCTCACGCAGCTCATGCATGAAAAGCCGATCAAGGACATCACGGTGCGCGAGCTCGCGCAGCTTGTGGACATCAACCGATGCACGTTTTATCTGCACTACCGCGACATCTACGACATGGTCGAGCAGGTGGAGCAGGAGGTGTTCGACGAGTTTGAAGCGCTTGTGCGCGCGCATCCCGCCGAGGAGCTGCAAAACAAGCCGCTCGCGCTGCTGCTCGATCTGTTTACGTTTTTCTCCGCCAATGCGGACATCAGCTCCGCGTTTCTCGGCGGAAACGGAGACATGGCGTTTTTCAGCCGGCTCATCGACATGATCCGTGTGCGCGTGCTGGAATTCTGGCAGCAGGAGCAGAAGAAGGATCCGGAGCAGTATGACTACTATTTCTCCTTCCTCGCCTCCGGCTTCATCGGCATCATCCGCGAATGGTTCGCACGCGACATGAAGGAAACGCCCGCGCAGATGGCCGCCATGGCGGAGCAACTCGTGCTCTACGGCATGGGCCGCTGAAACGCCGCGCAGTTTTTGCTGCGTTCATCCGCATCCTCTATCATCCTGTATATTGAACCGCAGAAAGAACAGATAGGTACATGAAAGAACATACCCCGTCCAAAAAACCGCTTTACTACTACGCCGTCATCGCGATGATCGCGGTGCTGCTGCTCAACGCGTTCGTGTTCCCGGACCTGCTGCAAAACGAGGTCAAGGAGGTCGGCTACAACGAGTTTCTCTCCATGGTGGACGCAGGCAAAGTAGCCGAAGTCTCCCGCGATGAAGCGGCGCAGGCCATCACCTTCACGAGTGTGGAGGGCGACAAGACGCTCTACTACAAAACCGGCATCTGGCCGGATGATACCCTCGTCAACCGTCTCGACAAGGCCGGCGTTAAGTTCACCGCGAGCATCCCCACGCAGGCAAACCCGCTCATGAGCTTTTTGATCAGCTGGATGCTGCCGATCCTGATCTTCATCGGACTCGGACAGTTTTTGATGAAGCGCATGCAAAACGGCATGCCCGGCGGCATCGGCAACGCGCTCTCCTTCGGCAAAGCAAACGCGAAGATCTACGTCGAAGCGCAGACAGGCAAGACATTCGGCGACGTTGCGGGGCAGGATGAGGCAAAGGATGCGCTGCTGGAGATCGTCGACTTTCTCCATAACCCCGCGCGCTATGCCGAGATCGGCGCAAAGCTGCCCAAGGGCGCGCTGCTCGTCGGCCCTCCGGGCACGGGCAAGACGCTGATGGCAAAAGCCGTCGCGGGAGAGGCCAACGTACCGTTTTTCAGCATCTCCGGCTCCGCGTTTGTCGAGATGTTCGTCGGTATGGGCGCGGCGAAGGTGCGCGATCTCTTCTCCCAGGCG
>CAYPEV010000176.1:0-5565 GCA_964409605.1 uncultured Christensenella sp.
GCAACGATCACCGAGGGGAATAATTTTTGGGACTTACTGCGCGAGGCGAACTCGTTGAGCAGCCGGGGGAATTCCTCGCTACATTCCAGCGGCTGTCCGGAGATCAGAGAATCTGCCTGCGCGCGCGTGAGCACACAGGAATCCTTTTTTGTCATGCCGCGGCATTTCTGCTTCTTTTCCAGAAAAATGTTCGCTGCGTCCTGGTCATAGATGCGGATTCTGAATTTTTCGCGCGGTTCCGTTCCGTTTTCATTGGCATAGTAGGCGGTGTGAAACACATCGTCAAAATAGAGGCTGCGCACATGATACGACCCGTTGACCGCTGCATGGCTGTCGAGCCGCATGAAGCACTGTAAGCGGCTTTTTATGATCTGTATCTGCATCGAAGAGCAGAAATATTTATACTCGTGCCGACCATCCATAAGCGCTTATCGCTCGCCTCCTTTCCGGCGCCGGCCGCCGACGCAATTTTTGATGTACAGCGCGACCAGCAAGAGGGAAAGAACCGAGAATGCCAGCAGGGATACGGTTGCGGTTCCGCTATTCAGCGGGAAGTGGAACCGATTCTTTGCGGCGGCCTCCTCGGCTTTCACCCGATTGTAATTTCCCGAATAGTTCTGCATGTAGTCATCGAGATAGTCGAATATGTAGGAAGGACGGTTCACAAAGAAATCGGCGAGTTTTTCCGTCCCCTCCTGATAGGGCAGTTCGTCCAGCAGCGCGAGCACTTTGTCCGCGTTGAAGTTGCGGTTGGCGATTTCATGGAAGGAATCATAAAACTGCCGGCGAAATTCCGGATTGGCCATGAACGCGGTCAGGTATGGGTCTTCGATCGGACCCCTCGCTCCATAGGGGAAGAACTCCGCAAAAAAGTTGAACTGGTATGCCTGCACAATATTCTTCGATTGAAGGCCCTCGATCAACCCAAACGAGCGGGATGAAGTAGCGTGATCCAGATCATACAGGCCGAAGCGCCATCTTCCGTCCGCATATCCCTCGCCCGGTACATTGACCGCCCGCCACATGACAGAGTTGATTTCGAAGGGATTCGTATCGATGTTGTTGAGGTAACTGCTTGTGACATAGTAATCGATCAGGCTTTGGATATCGATCATCCCGCAGGCTTTTTCATAGTTTTCAGGAATACTCAGATCGGCGCTCGTGAGAAAATCGACGAGTTCGCGGTAGTAATGCATGGCCTGCTTGCTGCCTTCAGGGAAGTGGTTGATCTTGACGAGCGCGATGTTCTCTTGCGCTATCCCGTATAGCTTGCTCAGGTAATATTCATCAATCCGGCTCAGCAGGGAATAGATGCCCCAGAACTCTCCGTTGAGATATAGATTGACCATCCGATATTGCTGGATTGTCAGGTCGCGATCGGAAACCAGCGAGGAAAGGAACCCCTCCTTCTGACCGTCCGTCCGGAGGCGTAAGATCAGGGAGTCGGTTGGGGTTGTAAACAGCGCAAACGGGAAATGATCGCTCTCATCGTATTTGCTGCGCGCAAACAGCGTGAAGTCCTTTTTTACATCGCTTCTCGTCGAGGTACCCCGGATGCGCATGCCGATATTCTGGTTGAAAACGAGCGCGCCATCGGCACCGTAATAGCCGAAAAAAGCCTCGCGCTCCCATTTTTCCATTTGATAATTCGAATCGATTCCGAGCGTTTTGTCGAACAGATTAATCGGATCGCTGACCAGCGAAACCGTAGGAAGCTGCGCGTCCGCTTCCTTTCTGGCAGAATTGAAAAAAAACGTCTGAGTGATGACGTCGCTTCGGTTTCCGTTCGCGTCGCAGGCAACGGCGCGCAGAACAGATCCCTTCTCAACGGGTTCGGTTTCCGTAGAACCGGCAAGTTTCAGCGAAACATTCTCCTCCCCCGATGGATCGCTCACATAGATCGGCTCCCGATAGAGCTGGGAGCTTTCGTCGGGGACGGATGAGTCGCTCGTAAAATAGATCCGGCAATCCTTGGGCGCGCTGAGTTCCAGATAAAACGCGCTGTCATAATATCCGCTCTCGCTGCTAAATGCGGGAGGGGCAACGTGAACACCCGCTGCTGAATCGGAATTGCGCATGACGGCTGATTCGGGATCCTGATACAGGAGCTGCTTTTTATTCGTCAGCGCATAGCCGGGTGTGAAAACAAAAACAGCAGCACCCAGCAGAGCGCAAAAAAAACCGGTTGCCGTCAACAGCAACAAGTATTTCAGCAGCTTCTTGCGATCCATGCGAACCCTCCTTCCAGACATGTCACCTTAATGTAGCACAATCACCATAGATTATCAATATGATGTTGCCCGTGCCGGCGCAGGGGAGCGCAGCGCCGCCGTATGCGTGAAAAAACCGGAAACGGGATCGGAATTTGCGTGGCCGGAAGCTCTGAAAGCGGCGCCGAAAATCGAACCTGCGCACTCTGTGGCGGCGCTTGGCCTCCCGCGTTGAAAACGCGCTGGACCCGCCTGGCGCGCGGGTTTTTTGTTATGGAGGCGTCTGTATGAGAACCGCGATCGTTTGTTCAAAGAGGGATATTTCGATGCCGCGCGACAAATGACGCCTCATACCCGTGCGTCAATGAGGGACAAACGGCCGAAACAGAAAGGATTTCACAAAGGAAACGGTTGACAAAATGCTAAATCAATAATAATATATCGATAAAACAAAATCGGTATCACAAGTCGATATGGACGAAAAGCAGGAGAGGGATCACGCATGGAAATTACGGTTTGTATCGGCAGCTCCTGCCATCTGAAAGGCTCACCGGCAGTGGTGGAACGCCTGCAAACGCTGATTGCGGCGTACGAACTGACGGAACAGATCGTTTTGCGAGGCTCTTTTTGCCTCAACCGCTGCCAAACCGGCGTTTGCGTGCTGCTCGACGGGGGAGAATACTCCCTTACGCCGGAGAGCACGGAACGCTTTTTTCAGGAAAAAATACTGCCGCAATACGCGATTTCGATACCCGAACACGCGTGAAATAGATATTGCAATAATGAATCAAGGAAGAATGGAAATGTCAGGGCCGCTTCGTTTAAAAAAATCCAACTGCAAAAACTGCTATAAATGCATTCGCCATTGTCCGGTGAAGTCGATCCGCTTTTCCGCGAATCAGGCGCACATTGTCAGCGAGGAATGCATCCTCTGCGGGCAATGCTTTGTGGTCTGCCCGCAGAACGCAAAGGAGATCGCCGACGGGACCGAGATTGTGCAGATGATGTTCGAGCAAAAAGATCGGGTGATCGCCAGCCTTGCCCCGTCGTTCCCCGCCTACTTCGAAGGCATCGGTTTTTCCGCGATGCGCGAGGCTCTCGCCCGGCTCGGTTTTTCGGACGCGGAGGAGACTGCAATCGGCGCGACGCTGGTCAAGCGCGCGTATGAGCGGCAGATGGCGGCCGGCCTGGAGGACGTGATCATCACATCCTGCTGTCCATCGGTCAATCTTCTGATCCGCAAGTATTATCCGGAGCTGATCCACTGCCTTTCGCCGGTCGTCTCCCCGATGGCCGCGCACAGCCAGGACATCAAGCGCCGAGATCCGGACGCCAAGACCGTGTTCATCGGGCCCTGCCTTTCTAAAAAGGATGAGGCGGAGCACAGCCCTGTGGACGCGGTTCTGACGTTTGACGAACTCGCAACTCTTTTCAGCGCGGCGGGCATCGAACCGCAGGTGCGGATGGATCAGGCGGAGGAGAGCCGCGCGCGTCTTTTCCCGACAGCAGGCGGAATCCTCAAGACCATGGATATCCCAAACACGGGCTATACGTGCCTGAGCGTGGACGGCACGGAGCACTGCCGCGCCGCGCTGGAAGACATCGCGGCGGGAAACCTGCGCCATTGTTTCCTCGAGATGAGCGCATGCGCGGGCAGCTGCATCGGCGGGCCCGTGATGGAGAAATACAAGAACTCTCCCGTTCGGCATTATCAGGCGGTGACCTCCTATGCGGGAAAGCGCGATTTTCCCGTGTGCGAGCCGGAAGACGGCGCGCTCATGAAGCACCATACCTATCTCGGGATCAAGAGCGATTTACCCTCGGAGGCGGAGATCCGCGAGATACTCGCAAAAACAGGAAAATTCCAGCCGGAGGATGAGCTCAACTGCGGCAGCTGCGGTTATAATACCTGCCGCGAAAAAGCGATTGCCGTCTACCGCGGCAAAGCGGATATCAGCATGTGCCTGCCGTTTCTGATGGACAAAACGGAGCGATTCTCGAACAATATTCTAAAACATACGCCAAACGGCATATTCGTGGTCAACGAGGATCTGGAGGTGCAGCAGATCAACCCCGCGGCGATGCGAATGCTGCACATCAATCGCGAAGCCGATGTACTCGGTGAGCAGCTCGTCCGCGTAATGGACCCGCGCCCGTTTCTCGACGCGCTGGAGAGCGGCAGGCTCATCAAGGAGCAGCGGGATTACTATGCGGAGTTTCATAAGTATCTGGAGCTGACGATCGTGCACGACAGGGTGACGCATATCCTGATCGCCATTCTGCGCGATGTGACGGACGAATCCGAGGAGCGCCTCAAGAAGGAAGAGATCGGCCGCCAGACGATCGAAATTGCCGACTGCGTGGTGGAAAAGCAGATGCGCATCGTGCAGGAGATCGCCTCGCTTCTTGGCGAAACGACCGCGGAGACAAAGATCGCGCTCACCAAACTGAAGGAATCGATCGCCGATGCGTAACACGAACAATCTCTGCGCAGACATCGGCTACATGAGCCTGAATCACGCGGGAGAACAGCTCTGCGGTGATCATATTGAGATTGCGGGGCAGGACGGGGACTCGAGCGTCATCGTCCTTGCAGACGGCTTAGGCAGCGGTGTGAAGGCCAATATCCTCTCTACGCTGACCGCGCGCATCCTCTCCACCATGCTTGCGGCGGGGCTGCGGCTGGAAGACTGCGTCGAGACCATGGCGGCGACGCTGCCCGTCTGCGCGTTGCGCGGCATCGCGTATTCCACGTTTACCGTTCTGCGGCTCGTCAACAACGAGCAGGCGGAGATCATCCAATACGACAATCCAGCTGTGATCCTCCTGCGGGACGGACAGAGCCTGAACATGCCGACCACGCGGCTCGATATCGGCGGCAAGCGGATGTTCCGATCTGACGTATCCTTGCGCGAGAACGACGTGCTGATCGCGATGAGCGACGGCGTGGTGCACGCGGGCGTTGGCGGTGTTTATAACTTTGGCTGGCGGCACGAGGACATCGTGCGCTATATGGAGTCGTTTTTTCATGTCGGTTTTACGGCAAAGACGCTCTCGACCATATTGTTACAGGAGACAAACCGCCTCTATGCAGGAATGCCGGGCGACGACGCGACGGTCTGCACGGTGCGCATCCGCGCGCGCGAGCCGATGAATCTGCTCTGCGGCCCGCCCTCGAACCGGGATGACAACGAGAAGATGATGTCGCTGTTTTTCTCGAAAGAGGGGAAGCATATCGTCTGCGGGGGCACGACCTCCACGATTGCGGCGCACTATCTCCAAAAGCCGCTGCACGCCGAGCTCGCATTTCCGGATCCGGATATTCCGCCGATCGGCCGAATCGACGGGGTAGACC
>CAYPEV010000177.1:0-5539 GCA_964409605.1 uncultured Christensenella sp.
GGGTATTGGGCAGCGCCTGCTGGAACTGGCGAATCGCCGCGAGATACGGCGGGTTATGGCTGGGCGCAACGGTGTTGAACGCCGCCATCGCGGAGAGCACGGTTTCGTCCAGCAGCTGTACGCCCGTGACGCCGCGCGCGTGCACAACCTTGAACGCGACGCAGTCAAGTTGTTCCATCGAACCGAGCGCACACCGGAGCAGCGCGTCCTGCATCAGGCGGATACCCGTCGCGTAATCGGGAATCGGCAGCGTCTGCCTGACCGCCTCCCCGCCTGCGTCCTTGTGCGTCCACGCGCCCGCCTGCGTGCCGACGCGCTCCATGCGCCCCTCGGACAGCGTATCTTCGCCGGAGCGGAGGTCAAACAGGCGGTATTTCAGCGAGGTGCTGCCAACGTTGCAAACGAGAATTTTCATGCGTTTCTCCTTAACCATAAGACCATTTCATCCCATTTTTCGAACCGAAATGTAAAAAAAGTATACCGTGTTTGTCCGGAGCTGTAAAACAAAATCGCCGCGCAGGGCGGCGAAATGCGTTTCGGTTTGTGCTGTTTCTATTCGATCGCGCCGTGAAACAGCAGCGCGCCGAAAAATGTCACCGTATTTTTCCCGTTGATGTACGGCAGGCCGCTGAGCCACGCAAGCTGTGCGACGTCGATCCCCGCGGCCTCCAGCGGAACCACCGCGCGCTCGGGATGCGCGCAGGGCTCCCCCTTGCGCCGCGCGCAGACCGCGCAGCCGCCGCAAGCGCCCGCGCCGAGCGGGAAACAGTCGATCTGCGCCTGTTCCGCCGCACGGCGGAGCCGGACGATCAGGCGGTTGTGTGCGCGCGCGCCGCGCTGCATCCCCTCGATATCGAACGAATCCGCGATCTGCCACTCGGTCTGAAACACCAGCGCGCGATCATACGATTTCGCCTTTGCGATCAGCTCCGAGAGCTCGCCCACATCCGGCGGGCACATCCAGCACGCGCCGAAAAACCCGCAGGCATTGGTTTCGCAGGCTGCGCGAAACGAGGGATCAAAGCGAATCTCCCCTGTGTCGACGACTGCAAACGCCTTCGCGTATTGTTTCAGCAGGCGAATAATTCGCATGTTTTCCTCCGTCGGTTGCGCCTGTTCAGACGCGAACGATATAGTTCTCCTTGCGCGGGGCGGGTTCGGGCGCGGGACCTGCGGCATAGCCGAGAAGCGCAAGTCCGATGCCTTCATAGTCCCCTTCGATGCCCCATCTGGTCAGAAGCGTCTTGCCCTCTTCGCTTTCAAACATCTCCTTTGCGCGGTGAACCCAGCAGGAGCCCAAGCCAACCGCGTGCGCCGCGTTGAGCAGCGTGGTAATCACGGCGGCCCCGTCCAGCAGATACGTCCTGCGCGAACGATCCGCGAGCACAACCAGCACGCTCGGCGCGCCGTAGAACGGATCGCTGTCGTTGCCGATCACGCGCGCGTTCATGCGCGAGAGCTGCTTTATCGTCGCCTCGTCCTGTACGGCGACGATCACCGGTGTCTGTCTTCCGCCGCCCGTGGGCGCGTAGGTGCCCGCCTCCAGCACCTGTTCCAGAAGGTCTTTTTCCACCTGCCGGGTTAAGAAGGAGCGGATGCTCCGGCGTGTTTTGAGATTGTTCAATGTTTCATTCATCTGTGTGATCCTCCATTCTGGTCTATTGCTTCTCCTGCTGCTGGGCGATCAGCTCCGCGTGTGTTTCGTTCTGGACGAACGTCGCGGTTTTGCGGATGCGCCGGCGCAGAGAAAGGGGTTTCCCGCGTTTTTTTGCATATGTCAGCCCGAGCCGTCCATATAGATCGTAGTGCGGCTTGAGCTTGAGCAGAAAGCGGTCATAGCGCGGCTTCCTGCGCCCGGACCAGCCCGTCTCCGCCGCCGCGGCAAAGCGCGGCAGCGTGTTGAAAAAGAGTTTTTCCTCCGTATCGATCCACTCTGTCCAGAGCGCAGCCTCCTGGCCAAGGATGCCGTCCGTGCGGTCTTTGCGGATGCCGCGCAGTGTCGGCGAAAAGCCGTATGTCCTGATCAGCGGCGTTGCGGCGTAGGGATAGTCAAAATACAGCCTCGTCACCGGGCTGAGAATCGCCTTCCCGCCGGCGTTGACGTGCCGCGCGATCTGCCCCGGCCCTTTTCGCGTCAGCGGCGTCCAATACTGCACGACGGCGCGCGGGTCGAGCGAATCGCAAGCCCCGTCGTTCCAGACGATGGCGGTCTTACCGCGGGAAGCCAGATACGCGATCACGCGGTTGAGGAAATACCCCTGCAGCGCATGCTCGTTTTTGATCCCGTTTTCGCGCATCACGCCCTGACAGCGCGCGCAGCGCTTCCACTCGTCCTTGAGTGCTTCATCCCCGCCGATGTGAACATGGTCAAACGGAAATACGTCCATCACTTCATCCAGCAGCGCGAGCAGAAACGCATAGGTCTCTTCTCGGCCCGCGCAGAAGAGCTTCTTGGAAAAATCCGTGACGCCAAAGCGCGTCGCAACCTCCACGGGCTCCGGAACGCATGCGAGATCGGGGTAGGCCGCGATCATCGCCAGCGCGTGGCCCGGCATGTCGATTTCGGGCACGATCTCGATCCCGCGTGCCCGCGCATAGCGCACGAGCTCGCGAAGCTCCGCTTTGGTATAGTATCCTCCGTGCGGGATACCGTCCTGTCCCGCGACACCGCCGCGCTTGACAAACGTGCTGTTCCGGTATGAGCCGACGCTGTTGAGCAGCGGGAAACGCTCGCTTTCAAACCGAAACCCCTGATCCTCGCTCAGATGCAGGTGCAGCCGGTTGTATTTGTAGTACGCCATGAGGTCGACGAGCGTTTTGAGCGTTTGCAACGAGAAAAAATGCCTGCATACGTCGATCAGAAACCCGCGCCATGCGCTTGCCGGCGCATCCTCCGTCTCGCCGCACGGCATTGCCCCGCCGTGCTCCACGCAAAGCTGGGCAATCGTCGCCGCGGCATGCACCGCGCCCGCGCAATCCCCCGCCTCGACGGACACCTCCGTCTGATCCGCATCAATCCGGTATTGCCCCGGCAGCAGCGAGGCGTCCTGCCGAAACCAGATCACGGCGCCCGCGTTGCTTGGGTTCTCTTCGCCCAGGCCGAGCATGGCGAGCACGCCTTCACGCGCGTCCTCCAACCCATCCTCGAGCCGAACCGCGCGGCGATTGACCGCGATGGTTCCTCCAGAAAACGTCTGTTTGTTTACCTGCGGAATCGGCATGAAAATTCTCTCCTGTCGTTCGGCTATGCTGTGCTCAATTGTTCGATGCAATTTCTATTATACCCTTCCGCAAGCCTTACGGCAACGCCGCGGGCGTGGTATACTGGGTTTAGTCTGTTTGTCAGCGCATCGATACGGGAGGATGTTTCTCATGTTCAACGCGATCCTGCGGCGTGTCGCCCCGATTCCCAAACTCGGCTCGTTTGAGCGCTATCTTTTCATCGGCCCGCATCCGGACGACATCGAGGTCGCCTGCGCGCCGAGCGTGCGCGCGCTCACGCGCGCAGGCAAGCATGTCACCTTCCTCGTGCTGACCGACGGACGCATGGGTTCGATCGATCCCGCGCTCTATGGTGACGCGCTCGTCGAGATCCGCCGTGCGGAAGCGACAGCCTCGGCAAAGCTGCTCGGTGTGACGGACGTCGTATTCCTCTCGTTTCACGACGGCGGGATGTACGCCATGGAAGACGCGGCCTGCGAGATCGCCAGGCAGATCGTGGCGCTCCGGCCGGACGTCGTATTCGCGCCGGATCCGAACGTGATCAGCGAATGCCACATCGACCATATCAAGGCGGGGCTTGCCGCGAAGATGAGCATGAACATGGCGCCGTTTGAAAGCGTGATGAAGAGCATCGGCTCCTCCGGCAGCCATGCGGTCCAGGCGCTCGCATTCTATTATACGGACAAGCCGAACGCCTATCTCGGCGTGAGAAAGACGTTTTCCGCTAGAGCTGCGGCGCTCGCCTGCCACAAGAGCCAGTTTGACGAGAAGACGGCCGCGGACATCTGCCTGTATTTCAAGCTGCGCTCGGTCCGCTTCGGCCTCCGCAAAGCAAAAGGCCTTGCCGACGGCTACCGTGCGCTTTCGCCGCTTCACATGCATTGCTTCCCGGAAGCCTCGGAGTGGGTGCGATAATCGATCCATAAACCGCATCTCCAAAATAAACGCGCCGATTGCTCGGCGCGTTTATCGTCCCCGTGCATATTGGAGCTATACCGGAGAGCTCTCCTCTTCTTTGCGGTTGTTGATCTCGTGCATCATCTTGTCATAATAATCTTCGTCGATGAAAAACTTCTTCTTCTGGATGTACAGCGCGAGCACCAGCATCAGCGCGGGCAGCAGCGTCGCCGCAAGGCGCACCCAGACGCGCATGGTCAGCGTCCGCTGATCGCGGAAATGCAGGTTTGCCGCGCTCTCTTCGCCGCTCTTGAGATCGTCGATCTTGATCGAGAACTTTCCGTCCGCAGCCGGAATCGTGCCCGCGTCAAACGCGCCGAGCCGGCCGAGCTCCCGCTCCGCGCCGGATTCGTCGGTGACGATCACCATCGCGTCGCTCAGCGCCGGCACATATTCCGGATCGAGCTGGAATTTGCTGACCACGTCGTCCGCGGCGATCCTTGCGCCGACGGCTTCCGCAGCCGCCGTGTATTCCGCCGTACCCGCCGCAAGGCCGTCATATTCCTTCAAATAGTCCTGCACCTGCGTGATGTAATACGCCTGATCGGCGGGATTGTGCTTATCGAAAAAGTCCCGCTGCGTCTCCAGCGTGCTGATCGACTGGCTCAGAAGGAACGTGCCGGAGATGGCGAGCACCAGCGTCACGATGAGCGTATGCATCGCCGCGGCAAACTTCGCCATAAACGGGCGGAGGGTGGAGACCACGGCCTCGTTTCGCTCGCCGTATTTATAGTCGTTATACTCCACGCAGTTCGCCATGTTGATGATGCAGCTCATGTAGAACAGCGACTGTCCCGCGGAAACCATCATGCAGAATACGCACAGCAGCGCGATGTTGAACGGCAGCACCGGCAGCCAGCCCATCAGCGCGATCAGCGCGTAACCGATCACCGCGACGAGTATGCTCGTGTTTTGCAGGCGCGCTCTGCCGAGGCGGTTGACCAGCGCGGGATACAGCGCGTTGACCGCGACCATGGTGACGCCATATGCCACGACGACGTAGAAATAGAGCGTACCGTTGTAGCCGATCTCCATATACAGGAGGTTTGCGGCAAGCGCGATGAGCAACGTGCTGCCGATGTTATAGAAGAGCATGGAGAGCGTCATCCACAAAACCTGATCGTTTCGCGCGATGGTCTTCCACATCTTTTTCAGCGAGATGTTCTCCGCGTTTTCAACCTTGCGGCGCGGCGGCTCCTTGACCGTGAAGTATAGGAGCAGCTGGCAGCCGATGAACGCGGCTGCGATCAGGATCGACACGAAGCGATAGCCCGCGCGCATGTCGCCGACCGTCACCTGCGGAATGATCCCCTGTGCGAGAATGGCGCCGACGCCCGCAAAGAGCACCGTGAGCGTCGTA
>CAYPEV010000178.1:0-5512 GCA_964409605.1 uncultured Christensenella sp.
ACCAAAAGAAGTATTCGAAGATCAACCTGAGCGCGGAGGGAAAGGAAGCGCCTTCCGCACCCGCGAACGGGGAGATCGCCGCGCAGACCGCGCGGGAGCGGGAAATCCGCGCGCAGATCGTGTCCTGCGGCAGACGCTTACAGGAGGAAGGGCTTCTGCAGGGAACCTGGGGCAACCTCGCCGTGCGGCTGGACGAAACGCACATGCTCTGCACGCCGAGCGGGCTGGACTACCGCCTGCTGACGCCGGACGATATCGTCAAGGTGGAGCTATCCACGCTGGACTATGGCGCGCAGCGCAAGCCCACGAGCGAAAAACGCCTGCATCGGGATATCTTCGCCTGCCGTGCGGACGTCGGCGCGGTGATCCACACGCACGCGAAGCTCTGCGGGGTTTTCGCCGCGGCACGAAAGGGAATCTGCTGCATCGAGGACGGAATGAAAGCGCTCGTCGGGGACGAGATGCGCTGCGCGGGGCATGCGCTGCCTTCCACAAAGAAGCTTTCCAAGGTCGCGATTCAGGCGCTCGGAAATCGCAATGGATGCCTGCTCATGAACCACGGGGTACTCTGCTGCGGCGCGGATCTTGAGGGGGCATATCTCGCCTGCAAAGCCGCGGAAGAGGCGGCGGGGCGGCAGCTGGGGCTGTAAATCCACATAACGCAAAAAAACGGCGGAGCCAAACGCTCCGTCGTTTTGTGTTTCGGGGTTATGGAGGCGTAAGGCCGCCTATGCGCCGAGTTTGCTCATGCGCGCGAGGACGTAGAGCAGCACGCTGTTCCAGTAGATCGCGGTCTCGTTGGTGGAGTAGCTCTCCACGGAGTCGATATAGCGCTCCGCCGCGGGTTTGCCCGCGAGCAGCGTCTTGGCCGCGAGGTCGTGGAGATATTCGTCGGGGCCGCCGACCAGCATGCCTGGCATCGCGCGGCCGATGGCGGCGGAGGGGCGGTGATGCGGGTTCTTGGGCGAATGTTCACCCATGCCCGTGATGAAGTTGACGCCCAGCGGGTTTGCGCCGAGGATGTAGCGCAGGTGAGAACGGGCGGCGGAGAGATACCGCTCGTTCTCCTGCGCGTCATTTGCAAGGAGCAGCGCCATCGTGTTGTTCAGCAGATACATATTGCTGCCCCAAAGAAATTCGGAAATCGAGATACCAAGCGGGCTTTTTTCCGTGCGCTCGCAGATGCGCTCCGCGGTCGCGATCAGATCCGCGCGAATGCGGCCGGCCAGAAAATCGTCCTCACAGGCGCGCGGGCCGAAATAGAGCACGGCGTTGCCGTAGCCTGCGACATCCGCCCATCCGAAGTCCGCCGAGCGCCCGCCCTGATAAAGCGCGCCCGCATCCGAAAGATAATACGGCTGCCCGGTCGCCTGATAGAGCGCGCAAGCTGCGAAATAGCGTTCGTCCGCGTCGTGCTCGTCGTCATACTCGCCCGTTACAACGCCGGACGGATTGTGAAACGGCAGGGGCTTGCTCTGCTTCAAAAACTCATATGCGTTGATGGAGGCGCGCAGGCACTTTTTGGCGAACGTGCGGTCGATCGATTCGTAGAGCGGAGAAGCCAGCGCCATCACCGCCGAAAAATCGCCCGTCGCGCATGTTGAGACCGGGAAGACGAACAGCTCTGCGGTCTCGTCCTGCGGGGCCGCGGTGATATCCGGAAAATACGCGCAGGTGACCTTGTGATACACGCCGCCGTCATCCCGCTGCATCTTAAGCAGCCATTCGAGTTCAAAGCGCACCTCGTCCAGCACGTCCGCCACACCGTTGCCGCTCTCCGGAATATCCCAGTCATCGCCGAATGCTTCCGGCACTGCCCGAAACGCCAGAAGCAAATCGGCGACGGCCTTGCAAGCGGGCACCACATACCGTCCGTAATCGCCGGCATCGTGCCAGCCGCCGGATACATGGAGGAAGGTATCCGAACCGAAGACACGGGCGGGCGCGGTATGGCATGCCGGGTGAGAAAACTCGCCCGCGCGGGCTGCGTCCAGCGCGGCGCCGCAGCGATGCAGATAAAACATGCGTCCAACGGGTTTGATGAGCGATTGCGTCATGGGACTCCTCTGTATGCTGCTATGCACGTGATTTTTGCCGGTGTGAATGCCGAAATAGGCCGGCGATATTTCCTGATTGGTGATGCTTTCCATATGATGCGCCTCCAAACGCGGTGTCCGCAGGCTGAAACGAGCAGCTGTGCGGGAAGGGACCGTGTGCCGTGAAAAGATCAATCGTTGATGTTCTTGACCGTATCGCCCTTGAGCAGCTGCCCTGAAACCATGATCTGCTGCGGCAGGGCGGTCTTCGGCTGCTCGATGAGTTCGACGAGCTTTGCCGCGGCTTCGCAGCCCATCGTCTCCGCGTCCTGCCGATAGGTCGTCAGCCGCGGACGGAGCACCTGTGAAAGCAGGATTCCGTCGTATCCAGCGACGCTCATATCGTCCGGAATCGAGACCCCTTGACGCTCCAGCTCGTTCATACCGCCGATGAAGGAAAAATCGTCCGGGTAGAGGATGCAGGTCGGGCGGTCGCTGAGCGCGAGCAGCTCGCGCGTGGCGAGGCCGCTGAGCTTCGGGTCGTGATAGAGCGTGGGCTTGACATAGTATTCCGGCACGCGCACGCCGAGACTCGCGCAGGTCTTGTGGAAGCTGATGAGCCGTTTCTGCGTGACGGACGTATCTTCGCCGTGAATAAAGGCGATCCTGCGATGGCCCATCTCGTAGACATAGTGCACCAGCGCGGAGATGCCGCCGATGTTGTCCGAGAGCACGGAGGTGCGATTGTCGTAGACAAAATCAAGCGACACGGTCGGGATTTCGCTCGCAATCAGCTTGAGAACCGCCGGATCGGAAAAATCGACCGAGGCGATGACCACGCCGTCGCAATTGCGATACTTTGCGTGCTCATAGTAGTCCATCGAAAATTCCCCGATGTCCTTGCTGATGAATGTGATGTCGTAGCCGCGCCGTTCGGACTCCACCTTGAGGCTGTCCAGAATCGAAGAAAAGTATTCGTGCTTGAGGCCGGAACCGGTCTTATCGACAAACAGGACGCCGATGTTATGCGAACGCCCGAGCTTGAGCGTGCGCGCGGTCGCGTTCGGCAGATATCCCATCTCTTTTGCGACACGGCGAATCTGCGCGATGGTATCCGCGCCGATATCCGTATGGCCGTTCAGCGCCTTGCTCACCGTTGCGCGCGAAACGCCGCAGCGTTCGGAAATATCCTTGATTGTTACCATGATGTTGCATACCGCCTGTCGCACAGAAATATGTTTTCGGAAAAGCAGATTCAATGGCGCAACGGCGCCCTGAGAACAACAAAAGAAAAGCACTGAAAAGAATAAGTAAAATTCAAATCAGCTTAAACGATTTCGTAGCTTGATTATAGACGCACAGATACGGCTTGTCAATATGGGATCGCGCAAAAAGACGCATCGCAAATTGTAAAATTTGCAGCGGATTTTTCATCAATAACGCGTTGAATTCGCTGAAACAACAGCAAAGCGGCAAAATGAAGCATGTTGCAATCAAAATAGAAGGCAGCATTACTAAATCGATTAAGTAAACATTGAGCAGCCAAGCCAAGGAACGGAGGCGCAAGCCCGGCGGCAAAAAACCGCATCAATCAAGCGGATTATAGTGCGTGGTGCTTGTGCGCGCGCAAGCAGTCGTCGGCTTTCTGCGACGTTTTTTTGTCGTTGCGCAAGCATACAAATCGTGTATAATGTAGGAATTAAGCAAGCCCGATCGGCATAGAGCTATGTGTCCGTCGGAAAAAACGCATGTTCCCTTCGGAGGAGTCACACATATGGATTGGAGAACCCTTCAGATTGTCTGGACGGACGACGCGCCCGTCTATTTGCAGCTTTCCAACTATTTTTCGGCGCGCATCTCCTCCGGCGAGCTGCGCGAAGGGGACGCACTGCCGACCGAGACGTCCCTCTGCAAGATCCTCGGCATCAGCCGCTCTACCGTGCGCCAGGCGTTCCAGATGCTGGAGGACGAGGGCGTCATCGTCCGCAAAAAGCGCGTCGGCACAAGGGTCTGCAAGCCGAAGCTCAAGCGCAGCATCAATAACCTCTATAATTTTACGACGGAGATGTACGCGCTGGGGCTCGCGCCCAGTTCAAAGGTGCTCTCGTTCACAACGGTGCATCCGCCCGCCAAGATCGCGGAAACACTGCATCTCTCCGCAGGGGAGACGACGTTTCGCATTGAGCGTCTTCGCATGGCGGACGGCGAGCCGCTTCTGATGGAGACCGCGTATATTCCCACGCGTATCTGCCCGCAGCTTGCGCGCGAGCAGCTCAACGACTCGCTCTACGCGACGATCCGCGAATGCTCCGGCTCGTCCGCGCAGGAAGCCACAGAGATCTACGAGGCGGTGACGCTCAACAAACGTGACGCGGAGCTGCTGCATATGCGCGCGGGGGAGGCGGCGTTTCGCATCCAGCGCATCTCGAAAAACACCTCCGGCGAGATCTTTGAATACTGCGTTGAGCTCGCCAGAGGGGACAGCAACAAATTCCAGATCGTGCTCAAAAATTCCGGCGTGCAGTATTCCCGCGTGCGTTAAGCTGCAAACGGGTTTCCCATCCAGGAACGCGATGATTTCTGCCTAAAAATAGGACTGGCGTTTTCAAGCTTGCGGTATTATAATAATAAAAGCCGAAACACATCGGTTTCGAACCTTGGTGATTTGCAGATCGAAGCCACAAATCACCTCCCGAATCGGACGGCAGCGTCCGAAGCGAACAACAAGCGATCCGAACCGAATATCGAATTTACGCCGTATGACAGTAGTCAGCGGCTATTGGTGTTTTTGGAGGTGTTATGGATCGTGCAAAATCAGGGTATTATGTATCGAAAAATGACATACAAAACAGAAAAACCGGCTCTTCTTGAGCCCGTTTTCACATGGATTTCACATTCTGTTTACCAATTATTGCTGTTGTGGAAGAATAGTCACAAAATAGAACGCAATAGTGGTTGATTTATTTGGAAATAGAAAGTATAATGACAACGAAGTAAATGAAAGGAGAACCAGTAACATGATGAAAATCAACGTAACGAATCTTGGACGGTTTTTCGAAATCGTCAACAACTGCGAAGGCTCGGTCAAACTGATCGTCGCCGAACGTGAGCCGGAAGAACTCAAGGGCAATTCCTTTGTGCAGAACCTCCTGCTCGACACGCAGAACGGCATCACCAAGCTTTCCGTTGAAACCGAGTCCGAGCGCGACACGATCCGACTGATCCGGTTTATGATGGAAGACGGCAGAAGCCTCAACGAGACCACGGGCTCTTCGCGCATCTACGCGGCGTAACCAAACACTCCAGAAGTGCGGTTCGTTCCGGAGGCGGAGGAAGCATCCACCAAAGGACGAATCCCGGGTCGGGGGCTGAAACAACCGAATAGAAACGACGAAGAGGCTCACAAAGGCGTAAGCCGCTTTTTTTGCACTCTTTTTTGTAAAAGAGTGCAAAAAAAGCGGCTTACGCCTTTGTGA
>CAYPEV010000179.1:0-5476 GCA_964409605.1 uncultured Christensenella sp.
AAAAAGACGTGCGAAGGGATGCGGCAAAGACCCGCATCTCTTTTTGTATGTCCGGCAGGTCGCGTGTCCCTTTCGCACAGGCCTGCGAAAATTCCTGCCGAATATTAACAGCACATTAATGCGGTGTAAAACAAATGTAGCAATCCTGTGTTTCGCTTGTCATCCCGCCGCCACGCCCATACAATCAAATCAGACCACCGCCGGAGACGCGTTTGCACCTGTCCGGCGAAGTAACCGGCTCTTGACCGCACGCATAGCCGGCGAACAGATTTCATTGTACGGGGTATGACATGCAACATCTTGATTTCTCCGCTTCCAACAAACGTTTGTCTCGTCTCATCATCGTCCTTCTGATCCTTCTTGCGCTGATCGTCCTCTATTTCGGCGTTCTGCGCCCGATGTTACCCGAAAGCCCTCGCGCGCTGCTCGCTTCTGCGCCGGCGGACGTCACCCCGACGCCCGCCGCGACCGCATCCCCGTCTCCAACACCGGAGCCTGCGCCGGAGCAGTTTTCCATCATCTGGCTTTCGGATACGCAGACCATCGCCTATCGAAAGGATAACCGCGTATTTCAAGCGATGGGCGAATGGATCGTAGCGCAGCAAGAGCCCCTCAACATTCGGTATATCGTACAGACCGGAGATCTCGTCGACAACGGCTACGTTAAAAAACAATGGGACAGCTTCGACATCATGGCAAAGCAATTCTTCGGAAACATACCGTATCTGCCGGTCGCCGGGAACCATGACCTTGGCATCAAGCTCCAGCAATATGACGCATATCTGGAAATTCCGTATGTAAAAGCGATCCCCAAAGAGCATACGTTTGAAAACGGCAAGGCTGTTTATGCGGAATTTCAGGCGGGCGGACAGGACTTCCTGCTGCTCGGCGCCGGATGGGGCGCGGACGTCTCCTCCGTGGACTGGATGAATCGCGTCTTGCAATCGCACCCGAACCATGTCGCAATACTTCTCTTTCATTCCTATGTCACGGCCAAAGGCGACCTGTCGTACCAGGGGGACGAAATGCGCGACCTCGTCGTCGCGAAAAATCCGAACGTGCGCCTCGTCCTCTCGGGGCACATACGCGGAAGCGGCTATCGCCTCGAGGAATTTGACGACGACGGCGATGGCATCATGGATCGTCAGGTGCACGCCATGCTCTATAACTATCAAGAGTATCCGTACTACAGCAGCGGACATCTGCGCGTATTGACGTTTGACACGGCGACGCGGGATATCCACGTCTATACCTATTCGCCGTATACGGATCGAACCTATGCGGACAGTCACTTTAAAGAAAAGGAATTCGACTTGCTCGACGCCTTTTAACCGCGCAGGTAAAATAAAAAGACACGCAGGAACGAATCCCGCGTGTCTTTTATGTTTGCCGCGTTATGGGTGCGCTTCCCCCGCGCGGTAGGCCGCCATGATGCTCTTGAAGATCTCGCCGCTGGAGGGCGCCGTCCAGGTGATTGCATTCGCGCCCGCCTCGATGGTCTCCAGGATCGTCTCCTCCGTCGGCCCGCCGGTCGCGATGATCGGAAGCTCCGGAAACTGCGCACGGATCGCCCGAACGACGTTTGCCGTCTCGGAAGCTGCGGAAACGTTCGCAATCGCCATGCCCGACTCAACGCGCGTATAGATGTCCGTATCCTCGCGCGCGATGGTCACGATCACGGGAATATCGATCGTCTCCTTCAGCTCCTGAATGACCTCGTTCTTGGTCGGAGCGTTGACCACAACGCCGATGGCACCCTGCATCTCCGCATAGGAGGCCATATGGATCACGCGCTTGCCCTGCGTCAGCCCGCCGCCGACGCCCGCGAACACAGGGATATCGGACGCGGAGATGATCGCCTGCGTAATCACGGGCTGCGGCGTAAACGGATAGACCGCCATGATCGCATCCGCATTGACGTTGCGGATGATCGCAAGATCGGTGGAAAAGACGATGGACCGATAGAGCTTACCAAAGATCTTAATGCCGCTGCATTGCGAAATCACAGGCGGAATACGCAGTGCAAACTTACGCAGTGTTCCGTCAATCGGTGTCGGCGTTGTCATCATGTTCGCCTCCCATAAAAAATATGATTGCGGAGTTTTTTTTGATTCGTAGATTTATTGTATCGATTCCATAGCGCACCCACAATAGTGTAAGTGTGAACACACATACACACGCGTGTAAACGATTTTCGAATCAGGTGGCTTCCAACCGTAAAGTAGAATGCCGGTTGTATTATTTTTGATGAATTTCAACGAATGGTTGATTTAATATTTGATTTATATCAAAATATTGGGTTGATTTTTGCTTCCACTGTGATATGATTCATTCGACGCTTGTGAAACATATCATTTGATCTGCATCAAATATATGTGGAGCAGAATCCGATCGCAAACCGACCATCACAGGGGGAAACAAAATGAACCAGGAAGCCACCCATTATCGTCCTCTGCTCACGCAAAAGGAATATCTCAAGCTGATCGCCGCAAACGTGGTCAACCGATTCGGCGATTCGATCGACGGCATCGCCATCGCATGGCTGATGTATGAAATTACCCACAGCGCGGCGCTGATGGCGCTCATCCTCGGGTTGAACTATATCCCGACCATTTTGCTGCAGCCTTTTACGGGCGCGCTGGTGGAGCATCTTTCCAAAAAGCGCGTCATGATTTTTTTCGATCTTGCGCGCGGTCTCGTCGTTGCGTTCGCCGCGGCGCTCTATATCGCAGGCCGCCTGACCCCCGCGCTGTTGACCGGCATGATGCTTTTGATTTCCTCGCTGGAGGCGTTTCGTTCTCCCGCGGGCTCTGCAATCGTTCCGCTGCTGCTTGAACCGGAGCTGTACAAGGTTGGCTCCGCGCTCAACCAGACCGCGAGCCGCGTCACGGAACTCGTCGGGCTTGCGCTGGCGGGCGGCGTGGTTGCGCTCCTTGGCTGTCAGGGTGCGCTGCTCATCGATGCCGCGACATTTCTGCTCTCCGCGGCAATCATCGGTTTCATCCGCGTGAAAGAAACGCTTCCGGAGGAAAAGGTAAATCTCAGATCCACCGCAAAAAGCTTCCTTGCGGGTTTATCGCTGATCCGCACTTCGCGTGTGCTCGTGGTGCTGCTGCTCATCGGCGCCATGATGAACTTCATGTTTGTTCCGCTCAACGCCTATGCCGCGCCCTTTATCGCGGACTACCTCAAAGGCGGCGCGGAAACGCTCTCGCTGGTCAACATCGTACTCGTCGTCATGCTTGGCCTTGGCTCGCTCGTGGCGCCGAAGATTACGCGCCTCTCCGGCAAAGCGCAGTTGATCGTCTGCGGCATATTGCAGGGGATCGCCATCTGCGTCTTTGCGCTGAGCGGATATCTTACGCCGAAGCTTTTGCAGTACGCCGTCGCGCTTTTCGCCTGCGCACTGCTCGGGTTTTCGGCGGGCATCGTCAACGTTGTCTACAATGCCGCATTTCTGCGTCTCATCCCCGCAGATTTCATGGCCCGGCTTTCCGGCATCTCAAACGCGGTCCTTGTGTGCTCCATGCCGGTTGCAAGCTTTTTGTGCTCCGCGCTCGCCGCGGTGCTTGACGTTCCCGTGGCGATTCTTGCCTCCGGCGTGCTGAGCGTCGGCCTGTATCTGCTGCTGACAAGGGTACAGAGCCTTGACGCGCTATAACGCTTTGTGAAAAGCATGGTTGCCTGCTATACTGGTCTTGGAACAGAGCAATGCGGCCGCATGAGATTTGCGCGCCGCGTTTGAGGAGGATTCTATGGAGCATCTTCGGTTTCATCCGCTCGATCTTCGGCTGGAGGCCGCGGCTGCGCTTTCCCGCCTCGCCTACCGCGGGGATAACGAGCGCGCCGGCGATATGCGTACCACGATCGAGTATTATTGCAAAAAATACAATCTGGATCGCGCTTTGTTCTCCGGTATTCTGGAAGCATACGAGTACGTGAAGTCGCGCATGACGTATGACGAGCCGGAGCTTCTCTCGCTGTTTGGTACGCCCGACGGCATAGAGACCAATATTTGCGATCTGGTTCATCAGCTGCGCTTTGCGCTTGGCAGCGAGCGCGTCCGGCATCTCGACCAGCGCATCGCCCTGGTTCTTTCCGACGAAGCGGATGAACCGATGGCCGCGCACGCGGAGGTATCCGAGCTGCTCGCCTATGCGCAGCGCCTGCCGGTTACGGACGCGGCGAAGCTGCTGTTTGCCGATGCGGTCATCCGGTTTGACGAATACGAGGCGCGCGTCAACCGTCTGTTGGATCAGGCGGAGACATGGATGCGCGAAACAGCCGAACTGCTCGCGCCATATGCACGCCAGGCGCTTGCTTCGTGGGAGGCATTGCCTGACGAAGAAGCTTTTTTCGAACGGCTCGCCGCGGAAGGCCTCCGTCTCGATTGTCCGCGCGCAGATGTGTATCCGATGGTCATGCAATTTACGACGATCACGGTTCATTCCAACGCTATGTGCAGCGTTCATCTGTGCGAAGAGGAACGTGCGGTCATCACCTATGGCATTCTGGTCGACGAGTTCACCCGGAAGGATCGCACAGGAAAGACCGATCTGGAATCCATCGCCAATCTTTTGCATGCGTTAGACGACAAGAAGCGTTTGCAGATCCTCGTTGCGCTCCGGGAGCGTCCGCTGTACGGGCAGGAGATCGCCGCGATCACCGAGCTTTCGCCCGGCACCGTTTCGCATCACATGAGCGAGCTTGCGGGCGCTGGTCTCGTCACCATCGAAAAACAGGGGGTCAAGCTGCTGTACGATCTCAGCGAATCCCGCATAACGGAGTTCGCGGCGATGATCACAAAAAATCTGCTGCGATAGGGCGTGCCATTTTGTCCTCTCCTGCTTGGTAGAAAGATCACAGAGTTTCTCGCACAGTTTCGATATGATTGTTTCGATTCAGGAGGACGCAAACATGGAGACAACGGGAAAAATCAATCCGCTCGAAGCCTTTTTTCAGCCCGGCGCGCGCTGGGCGGAGCCGCTCTCCCTTCTGCGGGAGCTGCTGCTGTTCGGCGGGTTGTCGGAAGAGATCAAATGGGGCAAGCCCACCTATACACACAACGGCGAGAACACCGCCATTCTGTTTTCCTTTAAAGACACCTGCGCCATAGGATTTATGAAGGGCGCACTGCTCAGAGACGAGGCGAAGATCCTCGTCGCGCCGGGCGAGCACTCGCAGGCGATGCGCATGATCAAATTCACAAGCGCTGGCGAGGTGCGCGCGCAGACGGAACGAATCCGCGCCTATATCACGGAAGCGGTCGCGATCGAAGACGCGGGCCTCGTGATCGACTTTCAACCGATGAAAGCCGATATGCCGGAGGAGTTTCAAAAGACCCTCGATGAATCGCCGGATATCCGGCAGGCGTTTTACGCGCTCACGCCGGGCAGGCAGCGTGCCTATCTACTCTATTTTGCGGACGCAAAGCAGTCAAAGACGCGGCATGACCGCATTGAGAAATACATTCCCC
>CAYPEV010000180.1:0-5449 GCA_964409605.1 uncultured Christensenella sp.
TCTGGCACTCGATGATACAGACGGAGACAAAGAAGCGCTTGCGTTGCTCTTGAGCGCGTACCAATCGGCGCTTGCCGCGCTGGAAACAACCATCGGTGAAGAAGCGGATGAGCAGCTACGGGAAGCCGCGAACGACGCGCATGATGCGCTGCTAGAAGCGCTGTATCAGGCGGGACTGTTTCCTCTGGCAGTAGTAGAGGAGGAAATGCCTCCCGAAGAACCGCTGCCGGGCTGATCTTTCAGTAAACAGCATAAGTGATCTCACACAGGCGTGAACCCGTAAAGGCGAAGCGTGTGAAAGGGAGACGAATAAAAACCAATTGACAATACGCCAAGTTATGTTAAGATAGAAAAGCGCAAAACGCTGCAAGACATTTGCGCATACTTGGCCGAGTAAAAATGCCCATCGGACAGGGCTGGCCGCCGCCGCGCGTGACGTGAAGCGTCACATTATTGATTGAGTTTGAAGACTCACATTTTATAAGTTGGTTACTTCATAACCAGTGCGAACAGCACACCACTTGTGAAACGGTCAATAAGAGTAGCGACGGCATCCATGCTCAACAACACTCTGATGAAACGGTCAAGGCCATCGTTCTATCGCTATCTTTGCTGTCGTATGGCGCAGGATGGAAAACAGAACAGCAACCGAAGACAAACAAGTGGTATCCGCGTATGCCGCTTGTTTTTTTTTGCGGCGCGCGGGCGGAGGCCGACGGAAGGAACGGGGATGAATCTCAACGAGCAAAAGCACGCGCCCATCTACGAGGCGCTCAACCGCTTCCGAAAACAGCGGGTCGTTCCGTTTGATGTTCCGGGACACAAGCGCGGGCGCGGCAACCCGGAGCTGGTCGAGCTGCTCGGCGAAAAATGCGTCGGCATCGATGTCAACTCCATGAAGCCGCTGGATAACCTCTGCCATCCTGTCTCGGTGATCAAACACGCGGAGGAGCTCGCGGCGGACGCGTTTGGAGCCGCGCATGCGTTTTTGATGGTCGGCGGCACGACCTCCAGCGTACAGAGCATGATCCTTTCTGTCTGCAAGAGCGGGGACAAGATCATCCTCCCGAGAAACGTCCACAAGAGCGCGATCAACGCGCTGGTGCTCTGCGGCGCGGTGCCGGTCTATATCGACCCGCGCGTGGAACCGAAGCTGGGCATCCCGCTCGGCATGGAGCTGGGCGACGTCAGGCGCGCCATGGACGAAAACCCGGACGCGGTCGCGGTGCTCGTCAATAACCCGACGTACTATGGCGTCTGCTCCAATCTCAAGGCGATTGTGGAGCTCGCGCATGCGCGCGGCATGCAGGCGCTGGTGGACGAGGCGCACGGCACGCATCTCTACTTCAGCGATATGCTTCCGCTGGACGCAATGTCGGCGGGCGCGGATATGGCGGCGGTTTCGATGCATAAATCCGGCGGGAGTCTGACGCAAAGCTCGCTCCTGCTATTGGGGCCGAATGTCAACCCGCGCCACGTGGACAAGATCATCAACCTCATGCAGACCACGAGCGCTTCCTATTTACTCATGAGCAGTCTCGACATTTCGCGCAGAAACCTTGCGCTGCGCGGAGAAAAGTCGTTTGAAAAGGTAGCGCAGATGGCGCAATACGCGCGCGAGGAGATCAACGCGGTCGGCGGATATTACGCCTACGGGCGCGAGCTTGTCAATGGCGACAGCGTGTTTGATTTTGATGTGACGAAGCTCTCCGTCTACACGCGTGATATCGGGCTTGCGGGCATCGAGGTATACGACCTGCTGCGGGATGAATATGACATCCAGATCGAGTTTGGCGACATCAGCAATATCCTCGCCTATATCTCGATCGGAGACCGCCTGCAGGATATCGAGCGTTTGGTCGGCGCCCTTGCGGACATCAAGCGTCTCTACGCGAGGGAGCCGAGCGAGATGTTTCTCGCGGAATATATCTCTCCCATCGTGGCGGCGACGCCGCAGGCCGCGTTTTACGCCGAGAAGGAGTCCTTGCCCATCCGCGAGACAGTGGGCCGTATCTGCAGCGAGTTTGTGATGTGCTATCCGCCGGGGATTCCGATCCTCGCGCCGGGCGAGGTCATCACAAAAGAGATCGTGGAATACACGCTCTACGCGCAGGCAAAGGGCAGCAGCATGCAAGGGCCGGAGGATCCGGACATCCGGTATTTGAACGTGTTGAAAAAGGGGGTCTAGTGCGTGGAATTTTGGTTCAATGACATGCACACGCAGAATGTGCAGCTTTCCATTCGCGTGGAAAAGCAGTTGTTTTCCGGCGAGAGCGATTTTCAGCGCATCGATGTGTTTGAATCCCCGGAATTCGGTCGTTTCCTCGCCTCGGACGGCAGCGTGATCTTCTCGGAAAAGGACGAGTTCACCTATGACGAGATGATCGTGCATGTGCCGATGGCGGTGCACCCGAACGTCAAGCGCGTGCTCGTCATCGGCGGCGGAGACGGCGGGGTCGCGCGCGAGCTGACGCACTATGAGGAGATCGAATCCATCGATGTGGTGGAGCAGGACAAGCTCTTTGTCGATGTCTGCCGCAAGTTCTTCCCCGCGAACGCCTGCGGCCTCGACGACCCGCGCGTGAAGGTCTACTATCAGGACGGCCTGCGCTTTCTGCGCTCGAGGCAGGACGAATATGATCTGATCATCAACGACGCGACGGATCCGCTCGGCCACACGGCGGGGCTGTTCACAAAAGAGTTTTACGGCAGCTGCTATAAGGCGCTGCACGACGACGGCATCATGGTCTATCAGCATGGCAGCCCGTTTTTTGACGAGGACGAGGATCCCTGCCGGGCGATGCATAAGAAAGCCTACCGCAGCTTCCCCGTCAGCCGCGTCTACCAGGCGCATATTCCGACGTGCCCCGCGGGATATTGGCTCTTCGGGTTCGCTTCAAAAAAATATCACCCGCTGGAACACTTCGACAAAAAACGTTGGGAAGAGCGGGGCATCAAAACCTGGTATTATACCGCAAACCTGCACGTCGGCGCGTTTATGCTGCCGCGATATGTGGAAGACTTATTAGAGGAGGAAGAAAACTCATGAACCGGAAATTGCTTGTCATCGGCTGCGGCGGCGTTGCCTCCGTCGCCATTCAGAAATGCTGCCAGAACAGCGAGATGTTCCCGGAGCTCGTGCTCGCGAGCCGTACGGTGGAAAAATGCGACGCGCTGGTGGAACAGCTCAAGGGCAAGACTGCAACCGTACTTTCGACTGCCAAGGTGGACGCGGACAAGGTGGACGAAGTGGTCGCGCTCATCCGCCGCGTGCAGCCGTACGCGGTGCTCAATCTGGCGCTTCCGTATCAGGACCTGACCATCATGGAAGCTTGTTTAAGCTGCGGCGTGCACTATATCGACACCGCGAACTTCGAACCGGAGAATACGGAAGATCCCGCCTGGCGCAAGGTATACGACAAACGCGTCGAGGAAGAGGGCTTTTCCGCGCTGTTTGACTACAGCTGGCAATGGGCGTATGCCGAAAAATTCGAAAAAGCGGGGCTCACCGCGCTGCTCGGCACGGGCTTCGACCCCGGCGTGACCAGCGTGTTTGTCTCCTATGCAAAGAAACATTACTTCGATCGCATCGACACTGTGGACATTCTCGACTGCAACGGCGGCGACCACGGCTATCCTTTCGCGACGAACTTCAACCCGGAGATCAACCTCCGCGAGGTCTCTGCGCCCGGCAGCTACTGGGAAGACGGCAAGTGGATCGAGATTCCCGCCATGAGCATCAAGCGGGCGTATGATTTTCCCGAGGTCGGGAAAAAGGACATGTACCTGCTGCACCATGAGGAAATCGAAGCGCTGGGCAAGCACTATCCCGAAATCAAGCGGATTCGCTTTTTCATGACGTTCGGGCAGAGCTATCTGACCCATATGAAATGTTTAGAGAACGTGGGGATGCTTTCCACCACGCCGATCGACTTTCAGGGCACAAAGATCGTGCCGATTCAGTTTCTCAAGGCGCTGCTGCCGGATCCCGCCTCGCTTGGCCCGCGCACAAAGGGCAAAACGAACATCGGCTGCGTGATCACGGGGGAAAAGAACGGCAGGCAGAAAACGATCTTCCTCTATAATGTGTGCGACCATGAGGCGTGCTATCGCGAGCTCGGCAGCCAGGCGATCAGCTATACCACCGGCGTTCCCGCGATGATCGGCGCCGCGCTTCTGCTAAACGGCAGCTGGCGCAAACCCGGCGTATTTACGACGGATGAGTTTGATCCCGATCCGTATATGGAGATGCTCAACAAGTGGGGCCTGCCGTGGCAGGTCGTCGAAAATCCCGAGACGGTGGAGTAAACGGTGAAGAGAAGCGAACTGCCCACGCCTTGCTTTGTGGTGAGCGAAACGGCGCTTCGGCACAACCTGGAGATTTTCGCGGGCGTGCAGAAGCGCACGGGCGCGAAGATTTTACTCGCGCAGAAAGCGTTTTCGATGTATCGCGTCTATCCGATGATTGCGCGGTATCTCTCCGGTGCGTGCGCGAGCGGGTTGTATGAAGCGCGCCTTGCCAAAGAGGAGATGGGCGGCGAGAACCACGTGTTTTCGCCCGCCTATACACAGGAGGAGATGCGGGAGCTCACGGCGATCTGCGACCACATCGTGTTCAACTCGTTCTCGCAGTTGGAGCGGCACCGCGCGGTTTGGCAAGCCTCCGGCGCGAGTGTCGGCATCCGCGTGAACCCGGAATGCAGCACACAGGAGGGCCACGCGATCTATGACCCCTGCGCGCCGTTTTCGCGCCTCGGCGTCACGCGCGCAAACTTCCGTCCCGATCTTCTGGACGGCGTGGAGGGCTTGCACTTCCACACGCTCTGCGAGCAGGACAGCGATGATCTCGTCGCGACATTTGAAGCGTTCGAGCGGGCGTTCGGCGAATTCCTGCCTCAAATGAAATGGCTCAACCTCGGTGGCGGGCACCACATCACCCGCGAAGGCTACGATATCTATGCGCTGGATGAGCTCTTGTACTACATCCGCGCAAAATATCAGAACCTGACGATCTATCTGGAACCGGGCGAAGCGATTGCGCTGAACGCGGGCTGGCTGGATACCACCGTGCTTGACGTGGTAGATAACGGCATGCCGATCCTGATCCTCGACGCGTCCGCCGCGTGTCATATGCCGGATGTGCTGGAGATGCCGTATCGGCCGCCTCTCGAAAACGCGGGCGAACCGAAGGAGCGGGCGGTGACCTGCCGCCTTGCCGCGCGGACATGCCTCGCGGGGGATATCATCGGCGACTACAGCTTTGCGCGCATGCCGCAGATCGGCGATCGATTGAGGTTTTCCGACATGGCGATCTACAGCATGGTGAAGACCAATACCTTCAACGGCATGCCGCTGCCCGCCATCGCGCTGATGCGCGAGGACGGGAGCTGCGAACTCGTCAAAACATTCGGCTACGAAGACTTCAAAGAAAGGCTTTCTTAACAGAAAG
>CAYPEV010000181.1:0-5447 GCA_964409605.1 uncultured Christensenella sp.
TCTTTGATCAGGAGGGCGTAGGCATCCTGCACCTCTCCGGACTGATTGCCGCGCTTTCGCCTGAGACCGCGCTGCTCTGCAAGCAGCTTGCGCGGCGCGCGAAAGAGAGCGGCGCGCGCGTGAGCTTTGACCTGAATTACCGCGCGTCCTTCTGGAGCGGGCGGGAGGCGGAGCTGAGAGAGGCTTTTCGAGAAATCGCCGGGCTTTCCGATATTCTGATCGGCAACGAGGAAGATTTTCAGCTTGCGCTGGGGATCTCCGGGCCCGAAGCGGGCGGGAAAGCGCTCAGCGGCAAGATCGACGTGTTTCAGACGATGATCGTTCGCGCGCGGGAGGAATTTCCCAAAGCGAAGTGTTTTGCAACTACGCTGCGTGAGGTCGTCCACGCAAACGAGCACCTCTGGGGTGCGATGCTCTGTGCAGATGGCGCGTGGTTTGTCGAACAACCGCGCAAGATCCCCGTACTCGACCGCATCGGCGGCGGCGACGGCTTCACGGGAGGGCTGCTGTACGGCATTTTCAAAGGCTGGACGCCGGAAGAGAGCCTGCGCTTTGGGTGGGCTTGCGGCGCGCTTGCGGCCGTCAGCCTCAGCGACTATGCGACGCCGGCGGATGAGGAACAGGTTTGGAGTATTTATTATGGAAACGCGAGGGTAAAGCGATGAACAAAGCGGATATCGGATTGATCGGACTCGCGGTGATGGGCGAAAATCTCGTGATGAACATGGAGAGCCGGGGTTTCTCCGTCGCGGTCTACAACCGCACGACGGAGCGCGTGGACTCGTTCATCCAGGGTAGGGCAAAAGGAAAGCGTGTCTTCGGCTGCCATTCGCTTGCCGAGCTGCGGGATGCGCTGGAGAAACCGCGCAAAGTGATGCTGATGGTCAAGGCGGGTCAGCCTGTGGACGACTATATCGAGCAGCTGCTTTCCGTGCTGGAGCCGGGGGATGTGATCATCGACGGCGGAAACAGCCATTTTCCGGATACGACACGCAGAACGGCATATGTCGAAAGCCGCGGGCTCCTCTATGTCGGCACCGGCGTATCCGGCGGCGAGGAAGGCGCGCTGAAGGGGCCTTCCATGATGCCCGGCGGGTCGCCGGAGGCCTGGCCGCTCGTCAAGCCGATCTTTCAACGCATTTGCGCCAAGGTAGATGACGGTTCGCCCTGCTGCGACTGGGTGGGCGAAGGCGGTGCGGGTCACTTTGTGAAGATGGTGCACAACGGCATCGAATACGGAGACATGCAACTCATCTGTGAGGCATATCAGCTAATGCGGGACGCGCTTGGCATGTCTGCGCGCGAGATCAGCGCGGTGTTTGACGAATGGAACCGTGGAGAGCTGGATAGTTATCTTGTCGCGATTACGCGCGATATCCTTGCGACGGCGGACGCGGACGGCACCGCGCTGGTCGACCATATCCTGGACGCCGCGGGGCAAAAGGGCACAGGGAAATGGACGGTGTCCTCCGCGCTGGACGATGGTGTGCCACTGACGCTGATTGCGGAAGCGGTGTTCGCCCGCTGCCTTTCCGCGAGGAAGGAGGAACGCGTTGCGGCTTCCGCGCTCTTTCCGCGTGAGGCGCCCGCGTTTTCGGGTGACAAGGCGGAGATGGTCGACGCCATCCGGCAGGCGCTGTACGCTAGCAAGATGATCTCTTATGCGCAGGGCTACGCGCTCATGCGCGCTGAGGCCGAGACAAGCCGCTGGAACCTCAACTACGGCGGCGTCGCGCTGATGTGGCGCGGCGGCTGCATCATCCGCTCCGTGTTCCTGGGCAGGATTAAGGAGGCGTTCGACCGCGATCCAAACCTCGCAAACCTCCTGATGGATCCGTATTTTGCGGAGGCGATCCGCCGGTGCCTGCCTGCCTGGCGCAAGGTGGTCTCTGCTTCCGTGCTGCTCGGCGTGCCCGTGCCCTCGATGAGCGCCGCCCTGAGCTATTTTGATGGATATACCTGCGCAAACCTGCCCGCAAACCTCCTGCAGGCGCAGCGAGATTATTTCGGCGCGCACACCTATGAGCGGACCGACCGTCCGCGCGGCACGTTCTTCCACACGAACTGGACGGGCGAAGGCGGGGACACCGCGGCCACAACCTATAGCGTATAGCGCGGCAAGCGCGCAAAAACAGCCCCGCGGCCTAGGCTGCGGGGCTGTTGTGTGTGTTGCTTGACTAGCTGCGCTGTTTTTGCGCGACTTTCTCCATAAACTTCTCATTGTCGACGATGAACCGCTCCTGTGTACCTTCGCCGATGAGGCCCGCTTCGTCAAACGCGCGGCAGAGGAAGACGAGCCGTCTGCGATCGATCTCGATCAGCTCCGTTTCGCAGCGCACCCGCATGCCGATCGGCGTTGCGGAAAGATGCTTGATGTCGATGCGCGTGCCGACCGTGGAACTGCCCGCGGGCAGAAAGGGCTTGACGCTCTCCATCGCGGTGTATTCCATCAGCGTGATCATGCAGGGCGTCGCATAGACCGCAAGGCCGCCGCTGCCCAGCGCGCGGGCGACGTTCCGTTCGGATACGGTTTCTTCCTGTGTGCCGCGTACACCGCGGGATAGTTCGCTCATGGTGTAATCCTTTCGGAAAAAGCATTTTTGCGCGATCCGCGCCGCTCTGCGTTAGGATACTGCGATTTACGCAAAAGCGCAATCTGAAAAAGAAAAATTATTTTTATTCGTAATCCACCACGTCGACCCAGCGGAAGAGCAGCTCCCGCTCCTCCGGCTTGCCCTTGACGGACTGGCTTGCGGCGACGATCGGGATCCATTTCTGCACATAGGAACGCGGGGTGCCGCTCTTTTCGCAGAAGAGCTTGAGGTAGGCTTCCGCGGTCTTGTCGTCCCCTGCGAGAGAGAAGAGCAGGAATGTGCGCGCGGCGTCCGCGCTCGCGTTGCCCTGCGTGGCGTGCGACCAGTCGAGGATGAACGGCGTGCCGTCATCGCGGATGATAATGTTCGTCGGGTTAAAGTCTCCATGGCAGAGCTTGTTGTGGCGCGGCATGGATTCCAAGCGCGTGTGCAGGTCATACTTCGTCGCCGTCGGCAGCTCGGTCTGGATGATCTTGCGATCCATCTTGTCCCTGAGGCGCGGCAGAAGCGGGCAGATCTGCCGATGCATCAACAGCTGCAGGTCGACAAACTGCTCCAGATACTGCGCGTGCTTCTTCGGGTTCTGCGCCATCAGCTCCGCGAGCGTATGCCCGGGAACATATTCGGTCATGATATACCATTTGCAGTCTTCCGTCATGCCTACGCCGTAAAGCTTTGGCACGTTCAGCGCGGTTTCCTCCACGCGCGCGTGGTTGAGCGCCTCGTTGAGTACATCCGCCTTCTTGAATCCCTCGCCGAACACCTTCACGACCGTATCCCCGTCGCGATAGATCGTTTTGTTCGTGCGAAACGCGATTACATTGGTCAAATCCATGGCGTTCTCCTTCTTTGTTTGTATATCCCTTACAAAAACCAGCCTGGCGCCAGGCAGGGATATCCCTGCCTGACACCATTGTATCAGAGTTTTTTGATGCGGCGCATCCGCTTTTGCGTCAAACGCGGACCTTGGTGCCGTAGTAGGCGTTGAGGTACATCTGCTTGAGTTCGCTCATCAGCGGATAGCGCGGGTTTGCGCCGGTGCACTGGTCGTCAAACGCCTGCTCGACCATCTCGTCGAGCCGGGCTAAGAAATCCTCCTCCTGGACGCCGTAGTCGCGGATGGTGGCTTTGATGCCGACGCGCGCCTTGAGCTCGTCCAGCGCTGTAATCAACGCTTCGACCTTGTCTTCGTTCGTCTTGCCCTTGAGCCCCAGCGCCTCCGCGATCTCCGCGTAGCGCGCTATGGTGTGCGGATGGTCGTACTGGGAGAAGGCGCCCATCTTGAGCGGAACATCCGTGGCGTTGAAGCGGATGACCTCGTCGATCATCAGAGCGTTTGCGACGCCGTGCGGCAGGTGATGAAACGCCCCGAGTTTATGCGCCATGCTATGGCAGACGCCGAGGAACGCGTTTGCAAACGCCATGCCGGCCATGGTGGCGGCGTTCGCCATCTTCTCGCGGGCAATCGGGTCTGAAGGGCCGTTGTCGTAGGCGCGGGGGAGGTATTCAAAGATCATCTTGAGCGAGCGCAGAACCGTGCCGTCGGTGTAATCCGTCGCGAGCATGCTCGCGTACGCTTCGAGGTTATGGGTCACCGCATCGATGCCGCTCGCCGCCGTGAGGCCCTTGGGCGCATTCATCATCATGTCCGCGTCGACGATCGCCATATCCGGCATGAGTTCATAGTCCGCAAGCGGATATTTCACGCCCGTCGTCTCGTCCGTGATGACCGCAAACGGGGTGACCTCGCTTCCCGTGCCCGCGGTGGTCGGAATCGCGATGAAATACGCTTTTTCGCCCATCTTGGGGAAGGTGTAGACGCGTTTGCGGATGTCCGCAAAGCGCATGGCCATATCCATAAAGTCTGCTTCCGGATGTTCGTACAGCACCCACATGATCTTCGCCGCGTCCATCGCGGAACCGCCGCCGAGGGCGATGATCACGTCCGGCTTGAAAGAAGCCATCTGCTTTGCGCCTTCGCGCGCGCTCGCCAGCGTGGGGTCGGGCAGGACGTTGAAGAACGTCTCGTGCGCAAGGCCCATCTCGTCGAGCCGGTCCGTCACCGCGCGGGTATAGCCGTTTTCGTAGAGGAACGTATCGGTGACGATAAACGCGCGCTTCTTGCCGAGGGTCGTCTTGAGTTCGCCGAGCGCGACCGGAAGGCTGCCTCTCTTGAAATAGACTTTATCGGGCGTGCGATACCAGAGCATATTCTCTCTCCTCTCGGCGACGGTTTTGATGTTCAGAAGGTGCTTGACGCCTACGTTTTCGGAAACCGAGTTTCCGCCCCAGCTGCCGCAGCCGAGCGTAAGCGACGGCGCAAGCTTGAAGTTGTAGAGGTCTCCGATGCCGCCGTGCGCGGAGGGCGTGTTCACGAGGATGCGGCAGGTCTTCATCCGGCTCGTGTAGTCGGCGAGCTTCTCCTTTTGCGTCACGGGGTCGAGGTAGACGCTTGCGGTGTGGCCGTAGCCGCCGTCCGCAATCAGGCGCTCCGCCTTCTGCAGCGCTTCCTCGAAGCTCTTTGCGCGATACATCGCGAGCACGGGGGAGAGCTTCTCATGTGCGAACTCTTCGGAGAGCTCGACGCTTTCTACCTCGCCGATGAGGATCTTCGTCTGTTCCGATACGCTGATGCCCGCAAGTTTCGCGATGGAATATGCGCTTTGACCCACGATCTTTGCGTTCAGCGCGCCGTTGATGAGGATGGTCTTACGTACCTTGTCGATCTCATCGCCCTTGAGCAGATAGCAGCCGCGATCCGCAAACTCCTTCTTCACCTTTTGATAGATGGAATCCAAAACGATGACGGCCTGTTCGCTTGCGCAGATCATGCCGTTGTCGAAGGTCTTGCTG
>CAYPEV010000182.1:0-5396 GCA_964409605.1 uncultured Christensenella sp.
AAACAGCAGGACCGCATCTCCCGCGGTGAACGCCAGCCTGCCGCCCTGTCTTCCCTGTGTGTCCTGCCCGCCGGGCATCGCGCCGTTGTCCGGAGACTGCCGGGTGTTCTGCTGATCGCTGCCGCGCTCGTTTGCCGGCTGTTCAGACGGCGCGCCGCTTTGCGTGCCGTCGCCGGCCGGCATCTGCGGCGCAACCTGCTGTGCGCCGTCCTGCTTGCCCTGTGCGTTTTCCGGCTGTCCCGTGGATTCCGTCATGGTTCCGATCAGCGCCGTGACGGTGTCGCCGTCGATGCTCTGCACCTGCACATAGACCGCGTCGTTCAACTGCGTCTGCTGCGTGGCGTTGCCCGCGCTCACAGAGCCGGAGGCAACCTCTCCGCCAGCTGCCGCGCCGCAGCCGGACAGCGCGAGAATCGCCGCGCTCAGAATCGATAAGACGATATATGCTTTTTGTTTGCGCATGTTGTCTTTCCTTCTTTCGCTGTTCATCTGGATGCATAGAGTTTATCGGCAGAATACGGCGGGATTACGGCGCACGGATGATTCATTTTGTGATTCGCTTTACAAACTGCAACCGCTTTTTTGCGTACACGCCGGTCTTTTTTGTTGGCGCGCGCACAAAAAAGAAGCGGAGGAAAAGGAATCCCCCGCTTCTTTGCTTTGCGGAATCGTCTTATTCTTCTTCTTTGAAGTCCGCAATGCGCTTTTGCGAAATCGTGTCGTATTTGTTGATGCAAAGTGGACGCAGTTTATAGGTCAAGACCACGCTGGACTTCACATATTCGTTGTAAAACGCCTTCTTGATGCGGTCCATGACGAGCCTGCCCGTCTCGTATGTCACGGAGGGCAGCAACACGACGTATTGCATCACGCTGTAGCGCGAGATCGTGTCCCCGCGGCGCAGATTCGTCTGGGAAACATGCAGCAGCTGCTTCATGATGTTGTCCAGCACAAGGTTGTCAAACCTTTGCTCATAGGTGTTGCTGATCGTCAGAAGCGCAAGGAACATCGTGCCGTTATAGCGCTCCAGCATGCGGCGCTGGAGCTGGTAGATCTCCTTGAAGATCTCATATTCGCAGACGAATGCGCCGTGCCCGTCGGTGTCCTCCTCGAGCATGTTCTGCACCTTCTCGATGTCCGCCTCCATCTCCTGGTCCGCCTGCACGATGAGCTTATACACCGCGCGGATCTCGCCGGAGGGCTGTATGCCGAGCTGTTTATAGTGCAGATCGGTCGCAAAATAGTACTGCGAGAGCGCTTCGCGCTTCTTGCCCGTCTTGACCAGCGCCATCATCAGCTCCAGATGTAGCCGCTCGTCAAACATATCCACGTCCATCGCCTTTCGGCAGACCTGGACGATCACATCATATTCCTCCTCAACCTTCAAAAGGTCGAGCAGCGTAAAGACGCTCTCCAGAAACAGGTCGTGGTAATAGACGCTCTTTGGCACGACCCACATCTCCTCCGCGGAGTTGGTGAGCAAGGGGCCGGTGTAGATCTGCAGCATCTGCAGATACCGCTCGATACACTCGCGGTTGCTCATGCCGGGCGTGCGCGCCTCCTGACAAAGCCGCTCAAACTCGAACACGTCGATCTCGCAATCCAGATTCGGGTTCCATTGATACGCGCCGCGCGCGGTCAGGATCGAATCCGAAAGCTCCGGCAGGTTGCTCTGATCCACAAGCGAGCGATAGCGATGCAGCAGCGTTCTCAACGCCGTCGCAGGATTTCGGTTTTCCTTGTCCGACCAAAGCATCTCCAGCAGTTCTTCGTGCGGAACCGCGCGATCCTTTTTGAGAATCAAATACTCAAGAAACTGGCTCGTTTTCTTTGCCTGGCGAAGCTGTGTGAGCGCAACGTTGCCGTTGACCACGATTTCGAAATTGCCAAACATTTTGATCTTGATTCTGGCGTTAGACATGCAGTCTCCTCCTTGCATTCTGGCGTGATGCGGCGAATATGAGCGCGCCGCGGGGGATTCGCTTTATTGGATTCGAATCGAACCGCGGCATTCGCGCCGGAGCGATTTCGATTATTCGTCGAGTTTCTTTCGGAGCTGGTCAGGATTCGCCGCAAAGAGCAGCGCGGTCTCCTTCGTGATGCGCTTTTGCGCATACAGGCGGTAGATATCCGTGTCCATGGCGCGCATGCCCTCCGAAAGGCCGGAGAAGATGACGTTGTCCATCTGGTGCGCTTTTCCGTCGCGAATCATGTTTTGAATCGCGCTGTTGACCAGCATGATCTCAAACGCGGGCTCAAGCCCGCCGTCAACCGCGGGCAGCAATTGCTGGCTGACCACCGCGCGGAGCACCATCGAAAGCTGGACGCGAATCTGCTGCTGCTGATTGGCGGGAAACACGTCGATGATGCGGTCGATCGTCTTCGCGGCGCCGACGGTGTGCAGCGTGCTGAGCACGAGCTGCCCTGTTTCCGCCGCGGTCAGCGCGGTTTGAATCGTCTCAAAATCGCGCATTTCACCCAGCAGGATCACGTCCGGCGCCTGCCTCAGAGCCGCGCGCAGGGCGGTCTTATAGCTCTGGGTGTCGTGCTCGATCTCGCGCTGGCTCAGTACGCTCGACTTATGCGCGTGGATGAACTCGATCGGATCTTCAATGGTGATGATATGCCCGCGGCGGTTGGTGTTGATGCGGTCTATGATGCACGCAAGCGTGGTCGATTTCCCGCTTGCCGCAGGGCCCGTCACCAGCACGAGGCCTTTTTTGGTGTCCGCAAGGCGCATGATCTCCTCGGGGATATGCATCTTTTCAGGGTTCGGCAGCGCGAGGGACACCACACGCAGCACCATCGCAAGCGAGTTGCGCTGCTGATAGGCGTTGCAGCGAAAGCGCCCGACGCCGCTGACCGAAAAGGAAAAGTCGTCGTCGCCCTGTTGCGTCAGGCGATCCATTTCGCGCTGATCCAGCTCATACACCTGCCGGATCAGGCGGCGTGTATCGTCGGGCTTGAGCGTTACGTCCATCAACGGCCGCACCTCGCCCGCGACCTTAAGCCGCACGCAGGAGCCGGGAATGATGAACACATCGGAACCGCCGCGCTCAATGGCAGCGAGCAGAATATCATGAATCTCCGCCATGCCGTTCAGCCTCCCTGCCAGAGTGTACCTGCGCTCTGGTTCGCCCAATCCTGTGGGTTTTCATATCGATAGGCCAAAATCTCGCAGCGCCCGTCGACGACTTCGACGACGACGCCCAGCGCGTGCCCGTCGCTGGAATCGATCGAGAACGCGTAGCTGCCATCCTCTTGTCTGGCGACGCCCTCAATCTTCTCGATCGGTTCGCCCGTCTTCAGCGCGTCGTCAAGCCGCATAAGCGTCTGCTGCGCACGCGCATCCGCGTCGTAAAACGCGGCGGTGCTGGCTGCGGTTTTCTCGGTGAGCGCCGCGTCCGCGCGCGCCTGAATCAACGCAAGCGAGGCAAACAGCGTAAGGCTCACCACCACGAGAATCAACAATATGCTGGACGCGCCGACGCCCATGCGGGATGGATACTGTTTCATGGCGCTGCCTCCGCATCCGGCACATAGCGCGCGGCGTCGAGCGCAAAGACCTTGCCCTCCTGCGACGTCACCGTCAGCTCGATCTCATAGAGCGTGCCCTGCAGCGGGGACGAATCGCTCGTCACCACGCAGTCTACGACGAGATCGCTGGAAACGTCGACCGAGAATACGCGCGCGCCGCACGTGTTGCAGCCGCCATCGCCCACCGGATCGGCCTTGACCTGCTCCGCAACGCGCTCCATGGCGAGAATCGCGCGGGACTCATATTCGCTTGCGCGCGCGGTTGCGCCCGCCGCCGCAATGAGCCGAACGATCACGCTCGTGGAAAGCGCAAAAAACAGGATCACGATGGTCAGCTCGATCAAAACCGGACTGAACGTGCCGCGTTTTTTCGGCGGCCGAAGCATGTGCGTCATGTTCCGCCCTCCTTCGCCGCCTGCAGATAGACAGAGGCCGCGTGCGTTTCCCCGTCTGCGTCGACGATCTCTATCTGCAGTAAACTGCCTGTTTTCTCAAAGTACAGGCTGCTTGCGCCGAATATCTTCTCACCGTAATCCGGCGAAAACGCAAGATCCGCACGCGCGAAATACTCGCGCACCTCGTCCCCGTCGCAGTAGATATACGTCAGGTACCGTTCGCCTTCGATCTGCTGTCCCAGTGCAAGGACGCTGACACCCGCTTCGTTCAAGATCTCCAGCTGATCCGCAGCATCCGCTCCGCGCACTTTTCCGAGCAGATAGCTCATGCCTGTGCGGGAGACAAACGCCCGGTCGGCGGAAGCGTTGATCGCGCGGTAGGACCGCGCACCGACGAGCACTACAAAGAGGGAAAGCACCGCAAACGCGGCAAGCAGCGCGAATACAAACACCCCGCGCACCTCGCCGCGCCGGCTTACATCGCCGCGCGCGCTCATGAGCCGCCTCCGATCCGCGTAATCTGAACGCTCGGCATCACGTTTGAAGCGAATACATCATAGAACACGGCATAGCGGTTCTCATCCACCGTAATGCCATAGTTATCATATAGATACGAAAGGCTCGGCGGATATTTCCCTTCCACCGCATAGCAGGTGACGATCGCGCGCTGGATTGCGGCGCGCACCAGCTCCGTTTCGCGCGCTTCGCTGCGCTGCGCCGAGCCAAAGAGCGCGAAAAGAAAGAATACGGCAAGCAGCGCAAACACCGCGACTGCAAACAGCAGCCCACGGTTCTGACCGCGCGGCCTCTCGTAGAGGTGCATGCCGGTTCCTCCCTTCGCATATACCATCCTATCAGCAGACGGATGGCAGCAGGATGATTCTGTAACAAAACGCCGATTTTGTGTTGCCAACGACGTTGTTTTGCCCGTTTTTCGGGCATTCATGCTTAACCTACGGCGGAAAGCACGGACAAAAGCGGCAGCATGACGGAGAGCAGGATCCCGCCGATAACGATCGAAAGCACCGCCACCAACGTGGGTTCGATCATGGCAATTACGCCGTGAATCGCGTCGTCCGCCTCGCCCATATAGATTCCGCTGAGCTTCTCCATGACGGCGTCCAGCTTGCCCGCAGCCGTACCAAAGCGGATCATCTTCTCGTGCATGGGATCAAACAGCTTGCTCTTCTCGATTGCGCCGGCAAAATCGCCGCCCGCGAGCAGCTCCCGCTGCGCAAGCTCCGCCTGGCGCTTGTGCCGCTCGTCCGTTACAACGGAGGGGGCGAGCTGCATCGTATCTTCCAGCGGATAACCCGCGGTCAGCATCATGGAGAGCGCGGAGGCATATCGCGCGGTCGAAAGCCGCGCGTTGACGCGGCGCACGGAGGGAATCACGCGGGAAAGCAGCGCAAGGACGGATTCCCGCCTGTTCGTGCGAAGCAGAATGCCGACGAGCGCAAGCAC
>CAYPEV010000183.1:0-5385 GCA_964409605.1 uncultured Christensenella sp.
ACGCAGCGCGGATTGCGGAGATCGCAAGCCCCGTCCTGACGCGCCCGTACCGCATTGAACTGCGCAACTACACGGGCGACCGGGCAGCATTTATCCGCGCGCTATCCGCATCGCTCGGCGGCGGGGACAACCCCTCGCGCTATGCGGATGAGCTGAGGATCGTCTGCAGCAACGACAAATGCGATGTCTCGATTCGCCCGCGGGACGTGCCGGACACGCGATTTGACTATCGCAAGCGCGCCCTGCCCGCTTCGATTCACCCTGTACAGGCGGCCTGCATTGCGCGCTATGCGCTCTCGTTTGTTTCTTGCGCGCGCCCGCGCACGCTGGATCCGTTCTGCGGCAGCGGCACGCTGCTGTTTGAGTTGGAGCGCGTCGTGCCCACCGCGCTGATCGGCGTGGATCTCTCCGAGCGCGCGCTGGACGCCGCGCGGGAAAACGCGGCGGCCGCACACAGCGGCGCACGCTTTGTCCACAAGGACATTCTGAAGTTCGAGCCGCGCGATCCGTTTGACCTGATCCTGACGAATCTGCCGTTCGGCAACCGCGTCGGCACGCACAGCGCGAATGAAACGCTCTACCGCGGCTTCGTGCACGCGCTGCCATCCCTGCTGGCCCCCGGCGGCATTGCCGCGCTGTATACCATGGAGCACCGGCTGCTCTCCGCCTGCCTGAAGGAGGAGAAGGGTCTCGCTCTCGCGGCGGAGATGACGACCGAGGCGGGCGGGCTGAATCCGCGCATCACCATCGTGCGGCGAGTGTAGTCGTTTGCACCACCCCGGATCTTGAGACAACAAGGCACACCCCCGAGCACCATACGTGAGAAACGTGTGGTGTTCTTTTTATTCGGCAGGCGGATCGCGTCGTTTTTGCGGCGATTTTGGCATTCGCGTGATCAAAATGTGAAGCGCGCAGATGCGCCCCGGCGCAGCCGAAACACATATCGCTTGCGTAATTTCCGCTCTGTGACAGTTTGATTGGCTTTCCTGTGCATGGGATACACGGCTGCGCGGCTCCGCGCTGTGCGCCGAAACGGCACTGTTCAGAGTGATGATTTCCCCTCGGTTCTGGTCTGCGGACCGAAGGGGAAGCGCGCCGCAAAACGGCGTTCCAACAGGCTTTTTGTAAAAATGCGGAACCATGTTTCTACAGCCTCGAAATAAGAGTTTTTGCCCGCCGCACAGATCCTGCTTTGAAACTTGCAAATGCATCGTTGATCTAAAATACTATAAAAAGGCGTGCGATTAGAGGGTTTACACTGCTTCCCAATTTAAAACTTTATTGTAATCAGTTGAATTGGCTCCTGCGTTGATATAGAATATCATAGTTATTATATCGGTTGATACTATTTTTAAGCGGCAAAGCATCTATGTAAAGCAACGGCAAAGTTGTATACTGTTGTTAACAGCTGATGTCGAAAAACAGGGCGCTTTGCGAACGATTGAAACGATTTTATGGCGGTGATTGCATGCAGTATGATTATCTGATCGTCGGCGCGGGGCTTTACGGTTCTGTCTTTGCGCGTCAAATGACAGATGCGGGAAAGCGCTGCCTCGTCATCGACCGCCGCGACCATATCGCGGGAAACGCATATACGAAGCGCATCGACTCGATCGACGTGCACATGTACGGCGCGCATATCTTCCATACCTCCAACGCGCGCATCTGGACGTATGTAAACCGGTTTTCCGAATTCCTTCCTTATATACACACCGTGATGGCAAACTATCACGGCGAGCTCTATAACCTGCCCTTTAATATGAATACCTTCTCCCGCCTCTGGGGGGTCGCGACCCCGCGCGAGGCGCAGATCATGATCTTCAGCCAGCAGGCATGCGCCGCAGGCGAGCCGCAGAATCTTGAAGAACAGGCGATCCGCCTCGTCGGGATCGATTTGTACGAAAAGCTGATCCGCGGCTACACGCAGAAGCAATGGGGGCGGCCCTGCACGGAACTTCCGCCGTTCATCATCCGACGCATACCGGTTCGGTTCACGTTTGATAACCGCTATTTCAACGACCGATATCAGGGCATCCCGAAAGAGGGATATACCGCGCTCGCGGAACGCCTGCTGGATGGAATCGAGGTTCGCCTCGACACGGATTATCTGCGCGAGCGTGCGCAGCTGAACACGCTCGCCGAAAAGATCGTATTCACGGGTCCGATCGACGCATACTACGATTATTCGCTGGGGCACCTGGCTTACCGGAGCCTGCGGTTTGAAACGGAGCGGCTGGAAGAGGCGAACCATCAGGGCTGCTCTGTGATGAACTATACCGACGAAAAGACGCCCTATACCCGCGTCATCGAGCACAAGCACTTCGCCTTTGGCGATCAAAAACATACCTTTATCACCCGCGAATATCCCATGGAATGGACGCCGGAAGCCGAACCGTACTATCCCGTCAACGACGCGGCAAACCAGCGGCTTTTTTCGGAATACCGCGCGATGGCACAGGCGGAAAATCGCGTTCTCTTTGGCGGCAGACTGGGCGAGTATGCCTATTACGACATGGACGCGGTCCTCCTCTCCGCATTGGAAGCCGCCGACCGGGAGCAGCAGATATGCGTGTAGCGATCATCGTTGCATCTCACAAGCCGTATTGGATGCCGGAGGATGATATCTATATCCCGCTTCAGGTCGGCAGCGTGGATCGCCCGCCCATTGCGGGGTTTCAGCGGGACGACGCGGGCGAGCAGATCAGCGCGCGCAATCCTTCCTTTTGCGAGCTGACCGGGCTTTATTGGGTCTGGAAGAATGTGGAAGCGGACTATATCGGACTTGTCCACTACCGCCGCCACTTCGCGGGTGCGTTCCGCTTTGACAAAAAGCTGCGCGTCGCTGAGCGAAAGACAATTGAGCATGCGCTTTCCCGCGCGGACGTGATCCTGCCCGCCAAGCGCCGGTATTTTGTGGAAACGAACTATTCGCACTATATCCACGCGCACCATGAGCAGGATCTGACCCTGACAAGAAACATCCTGGAGGAGCGCTGGCCGGATTATCTGCCCGCCTGGGACAGCGTCATGCGGCGCAGAAGCGGACATCGCTTCAATATCTGCGTGATGAAGAAGCCTTTGCTGAACGCATATGCAAGCTGGCTGTTCGACGTTCTTTTCACGCTCGAGCATCGGCTCGACACCTCCGGCTATACCGGTCTCGACGCGCGCGTGTTCGGCCTTGTGTCCGAGCGCCTGCTGGATATCTGGCTTGCGCGCAATCCGGTGCGCACAGTGGAGCTGCCGATCGTCAACCTCGAGCCGCAGCACTGGCCGAAGAAGATCGCCGCGTTCCTGCGGCGCAAGTTCAAGCCGCGCGGCACGCGGAAATAGTCGAGCAATCATTCGAAAAGGAGACGATATGCCAAACGAACCGCTGATATCGGTCATCGTTCCGCTGTATTGCGCACAAGCGTATCTCTCCCGCTGCGTGGAGTCCATCCTCAAACAGACGCACGCGAACCTTGAGCTGATCCTGGTTAACGACGGGTCGCCGGACGACTGCCCCGCGATCTGCGATCGATACGCGCTGGCAGACGGCCGCGTGCGTGTCATCCATCAGGAAAACAAAGGCGTTTCCGCGGCGAGGAATGCCGGCATCGACCTTGCAGCGGGCGAATATCTCGCGTTTGCCGACGCGGACGATTGGGTCGAGCCGGATTATCTGTCCTATCTGCTGGAGATCGTATCGCAGAACCATGTGCGGCTTTCCGCCTGCAACCACTATGTCTTTGCGCGCGGCAAGGATCACGCAAAGTTTCCCGTGCGCGATACGGCGGAAATCCTCCCGCTCCGGCAGGCGATGGAGCGCACGCTGTATCATCAGCCGCCGGATGTCAGCGCATGGGGTAAGCTGTATCACAGAAGCCTGTTTGAGACGCTGCGCTATCCGGAAGGAACGATCTTCGAGGATACCGATCTGTTTGCGGATCTGCTGATCGCGGCAGGGGAACTGGCCTATGGCGCATCGCCGAAATATCACTACCAATTCCTCGCCCGCTCGCTCAGCAAGGCCGCCTTCTCGGAGACAAGCTGGGCCTATCTGGATGCGGTCGAACGCCTGAACGCCGCCGCGCTTACGCGCTTTCCCGATCTTGCGGCGGCCACAACGCGCCGGCGGGTTCACGCGGCGCTGAGCATCCGCCGGCTGCTCGTGCACGCGGGCAAAAAACACAACGATGATGTCGCGCGCTGTGAAAGCATCATCCGCGCGGGCGCAAGGACCGTGCTCCGGGACGAACGCGCGCCGCTGCGCGACAAAGCGGGCATTCTGCTCGCGCTTGCGGGGCGAGTCGTGTTCGACAGCGTCTGGGGATTATACGAGAGGGTTCGTCGCGATTATTGAGGTCGTCTTACGGCGATTCTGTTTCAGGCAGGAATTGAGGCAAGCCGAACGGCAGGCTGCAAGGAGAATGCATTTTGGAAATGAACCTGGCAAAGCAAAATAGAATCGACGCGGTCATCGCCTGGGTAGACGGCGGCGACCCCGCTTGGCTTGCCGAAAAAGAGCCGTATTCCGCCGCCGCACGCGAGGACGGACGCGCGCTGCGCTATCGCGACTGGGGCGTGCTGCAATATCTCTTTCGCAGTCTGGAACGCTTTGCGCCCTGGATCGATACCGTCTATCTCGTCACCTGGGGGCATCTGCCGCCCTGGCTGAACACCGCGCATCCAAGGCTGCGCATCGTCAACCACCGGGACTATATCCCTGCGGAATATCTGCCGACCTTCAGCTCCCATACCATCGAACTCAACTTCCATCGCATCGAGGGATTGAGCGAGCGGTTTATCTACTTCAACGACGACATGTTCCTTCTGCAGCCGGTCGGGGAGGACCGCTTCTTTCGAAACGGCCTGCCGTGCGATTTCGCCATCATGAATCCGGCTTATACGATGGATCTGGCAGAGGGTTCGGGAAACGACCGGATTTTCTACAGCCCGTATAACTGTACAAACCATCTCAACGCACATTATTCCATGCGCGAGTGTTTGAAAAAGCATCCGCTGAGCTGGTTTAACCCGATCTACGGCAAAGACTTGCTGCGCAATCTATTGCTTCTTCCATGGGGGAGGTTTGTCGGTTTTGTCGACAATCATCTTCCGCAGCCCTATCTCAAGTCATCCTTCGTGCGTGCGTGGGAGGATTCCTTCGCGGTGCTCGATACGACATGCCGCAATCGAATCCGCTCTGGCGACGACGTCAGTCAATGGTACATCCGTTACCGGCAGCTTGCCGAAGGAACGTTCTGCCCCGTGCGGCCGATCAAAAAAGCGGTCTTTGCCCTGACAGATACAAACGAAGAGATCTTTGATGTGGTTGCGCATCAACGGCTGCCGATGGTCTGCCTCAACGACAGCCCGTTTGTCGGCGCGGCGTTTGAAGCG
>CAYPEV010000184.1:0-5235 GCA_964409605.1 uncultured Christensenella sp.
TTCCGGATCTCCTCTTTCACCCTTGCCCTGCGGTTGAGGATCAGCAGCGAGCTTGCGAGCACGAGGCACGGGAAGAGCACATAGAGTGACCACGTCGGCCAGGCGATCGTGTGCTGATACAGCCCGATGAAGAATTCGATCGCAACCACCAGAAGCCCCACGCACGCGAGCGCAAAAGAGAAGCGGACGAGCACCGGAATCCGGCACTTCGGCGAGGCCATCAGCGAGAAAAACCAGCACATCAGCGCGGTCAGCACCGTGATTGGCAATCCCAGCAGCAAGAGCCAGTCCCAACTGCTCTTTGTCAGCACGCGGATGAGCAGCAGAAGGATGCAAACGGCAGCCGTATCGATCACCATATACAGTACCTTTGGCATCCGCGCGATCATCGGCAGCAGAAACACCGTAAAGACGACCAGCTCACCGCCGAGCACGAGATAGCTCCACGTGAGCTGGCGGCTCACGAGCACGTTCGCCAGCATCGTGGTAAACAGCGGAATCAGCAGCAATAGCGAAATGAACGAGGCGATATAGCGCTGATCCACCTTTTTGTCGAGGTGCTCCACATGCGCGGGGTACGGCCGGATCGGCTTTTCCTCCGGCAGTTCGTTGGGATTTAACACTTCAGTACCGCAGAGCGGGCAGCGCGGCTCGCTTTTTTGCAGCTCTACGCCGCAGTTGACGCAATAACTCATATCAGTTCCTCCGCAATTCATGCGAAAATTTTTTGTGTGACCCGGGCAGGCTTGCGCGTTAGTCGCGCTGGTTGCTCTCCACCTTGACGGGGATACCGAGCTTGACGAGCCGCGTGAAAAACTCCCGCTCCAGCCAGGGCTCCGCAATCGTGCGCGTGAAGTTGATCCGGAGCCTTCCGTTGTAGGTCAGCGCCGCGCAGCAGACGCGGTTATCCGCAAGCGGACCTAGGATAAAGTCCATACGCCGCACGTAGCGGGACATCTCCGCGGGCAGCTTCGCTACGCCGAGGTTGCTGATCGTCGTGGAGGAGAGCACGTCGCCCACCTGCGAATAGACGTATTTGAGCGCCATGTTTTTGATAAACAGGGGAGTTAGCCGCAGGACGGTGTTCTGCTCGGAGCGCACGTTTGTGGTGATCTTGACGTTGAGCAGCTTTTTTGTGACCTCCATCGCGAGGGTATGGTGCACGATGTTCAGCGTTTCGTCAAACGTATATTCACCAAGCCGCGGGTCAATGCCGGGGTTGACGTAGTTTGCGAAATTGCGCAGGGTTTTGCTGGGGAACACGTTTCTCAGGTTGACGGGCACCGATACCTTCACAGGCTGATACTTGCGGATGCTCGGCACCTTCCTGCGCTGGATGGCGTCGACGGAGAGGATCAGCGCCGCGGTGAGATAGGTCGTCGCGCTGACGCCTTTTTCCTTCGCCTTGGCGAGGACATCCTCAGCGTTCATGGAGCCGGTGATGATATGCACAAAGCCGTTTCTCTCATCCGTTCCCTTGATGTGGTAGGCCTTGACCTCTTTGCGACTCTGCGTGATCCTGCCGGAATGCACGGCGAAGCTGTCCTCCGCCTCCTCCGGCTTGGGCTCCTCGGAGCAATCGAGAATCTTATCGCTCCTCGGTATATTCGCGCCGTACTTCAGGCGCAGATATTCCGCAACCAGCGTCTGCAGGAATACCTGCCCGCCCGTGCCGTCGGTCAACACATGGAAAAACTCCACCGCGATACGGTTTTGATAGTATCGCACGCGCATGCAGAAGCCGTCGTTTTCGTTGAGGCGCATGCGCACGCACGGGTTTGCGACGTCCTGTTCGATCTTGGGCAGATCGTCGCTGTGCTCCAGATAAAACCAGAACAGCCCGCGCTTGAGTTGATAGGCAAACCAGGGCAGCCTGCGCAGCGTGCGCTTCTGCGCAACTTCGAGGATATCCTCGTCGATTGGTTCCGTCAGCGTCGCGGAGAGGCGGAAGAGCGCCGTCCAACTACGGTTCATCGTCGCGGGGTAGATGAGCGCCGCGTTGTCGAGCTTCATCCACTTGGTCGGTTTCTTGTTCTTTGGCATAATGCGTCCTTTTTTTATTGCGCGGTCACGGTTTGATCCGCGGAATTCGGCGGCTGCAACGCCACGTGCGCGCGAATGAAGAGAGACATTTCCTCAAGCGCCTGCCTGCCCTCCGGCGTGCCGTAGAGCGGATAGACGTGCCACATGCCCTCAGCGACGACGAGCTTACTGACCGCGCCCGCTTTTTTCAGGCGCTTGTGGACGGTCTTTGCGTCCGAAAGCAGGATCTCGTCGCTTCCCGCGAACAGCAGTGTCGGCGGAAAGCCGGAAAAATCGCCCAGCACGGGGGAAACATACGCTTCGTCCTCGTGTCCCGCCGCGTAGGCGATCACATAATAGGCCAGCGATTCGCGGATCAGCGTCGGGTCAAGGCGGACATTGTTGTTATAGGAGGAGCCGGAGAGCGTGAGGTCCGCCCAGGGCGAAATCGCGACGATGCACGCGGGCAGGGGCTTCCCTTCGTCCCGCAGGCGTAACGCAAGGCTCAGCGCGAGGCCGCCGCCCGCGCTCTCGCCGGCGAGGGCGATCCGCTCCGGCGTATAGCCGGAATCCAGCAGGTATTGGTATGCTTCCATCGCGTCGTCCTGCGCCGCGGGAAACTTGTGTTCGGGCGCTAAGCGATACGCAACGCACAGCACGGAGACGCGCGTTTGCGCCGCGAGCAGCGCGCCAAATCCTTTTGCGTAGTCCAGCCCGCCCGCCGTGTATCCGCCGCCGTGCAGGTAGAGGATTGCGCGGTCACAGGGGGCTTCGCACGCGTTGGATACGGCGAAGCATGCGGTAAAGCGGTCGAATGCGACCGGCTCGAAGCTGACTTTTGTTTTCAGGATTTCGGCCGTCATGCGTCCGAGCTGATCCTGTGCCTTCCGCGCGTCCTCGATCGTCGCAAACCGCGCGATGGGTTTCGTCAGTCTCAGCTGCATGCGTAACAGGCGTGTTCCGAGGGTCAATGGCATGGGGGGTTATTTCCTCTCATGTGTGTATACTCTATCGTATCACACTTTGCGGCCTGTCGTTGTGATTTCTTTTGGACGGGAGGATTTCAGGCGGATTTTCCCATTTTAGGCGATTTTATTCAACAGAAAGTAAAGCAAAATAAAAGAGAAGGGCGTTCACCCTTCTCCGTTTGAAATCTGTAACGGATTAGCCCGGAGGCCACGCAAGCAGCCTGCCGCCGAGGATATGAAAGTGCAAATGCGGTACGCTTTGCTGCCCGTCTCTGCCGCTGTTGACGACCACGCGATAGCCGGTTTCGTCCACCTTGAGCTCTTTGACGAGCTTGCTGATCACGCCGTACGCATGGCCGACGATGGCCTCGTCCTCCCGTGTCAGCTCATTGACGCCGACGATATGCTTTTTCGGCACGACAAGCACGTGCACAGGGGATTGCGGCTCGATGTCGTGGAAGGCGACGACCACATCGTCCTCATACACTTTTTTCGAAGGGATTTCCCCTGCGACAATTTTGCAAAAGATGCAGTTGCTCAATCTTCTCAACTCCTTTGTCCTATTCTACCAAGTATCGATGCGCAAAAGCAACCGAATTCAGCGGCTTAAAGCAGCATGCGTGCGTGTGTCCGCCTAGTCCAGCCGGGTGCCGTAGGCCGTCTCGCCGTCCAGACCCTCGATGCGGATGCGGACGATCTCGCCCTCCGGCGCATCGGTTTTGACGCGGATATAATTCCCGCTGTAGCCCGCGCCGTCGCTCTCCGCGAGGACTTCGACCACGGTGCCGATCTGCGCTGAGAGGAACGCCTGCGTGAGCGTTTTGCCGAGCCGGATGAGCTCCTTTGCCCGGGCGTCTTTTGTTGCCTTTGGCAGATGATTCGCCAGCTGTTCCGCCTTTGTGCCCTTGCGCAGGGAGAAGGGAAACACATGCATCCGCGCGAACGCCGCCTCTTTACAAAACGCGAGCGTCTCCTGGTGCTCTTCCTCGGTCTCTCCGGCAAAGCCCGCGATGACATCCGTGGTGATCGCGCAGTCCGGCATGTATCTGCGCAGGAGCGCAAGCGCAAAGAGATATTCGTCCGCCGTATACTTTCGGTTCATGCGCTTGAGCACCGTATTCGATCCGCTCTGGAGCGAAAGATGAAACTGCCGGCAGATCTTATCGTTTTGCGCGAGCGCGCGGGCGACGTCCTCGGTTACAAACAGCGGCTCGAGAGAGCCGAGCCGGATGCGGCGGATGCCTGCGGGTTCGCTTGCGCGCGCGATCGCGTCGAGCAGCGTCGCGCGTTCTTTCGGCAGGTCGCGCCCGTAGCTCGCGAGGTGGATTCCCGTGAGCACGATCTCGCGATAACCCTCCCGCGCAAGCAGCTCCACCTCCGCCGAAATCTCGTCCAACGGACGCGAGCGCAGCGGACCGCGCGCATAGGGGATGATGCAATAGGAGCAGAAGTTGACGCAGCCGTCCTGAATCTTCAGCGTGGCTCTCGTGCGCGAATCGCGCACGGCGGAGAGCGGTTCAAACGCCTGCATGTCATACAGGGGCGAAATATACGCCTCGTCCGCCCGGGAACGGAGCGCGTCGCGAACGCGGGAGACGATCTCTTTTCGTCCGCTGGTGCCGATCACGAGGCCGACGCCCTCGAGGGAAGCCACCGCCTCCGGCGCGGTCTGCGCATAGCAGCCGACGGCGACGACCAGCGCGTCCGGGTTCATCCGGTGCGCGCGGGCGATCATCTGGCGGGATTTTGTATCGCTCGTCTGCGTCACCGTGCAGGTGTTGATGACGTAGACGTCCGCCAAAGCGGAAAAGTCCACGACCTCCCAGCCGTCCTGCACGAACAGCTCCCGCATGGCTTCGGTTTCGTAGTGATTCACCTTGCAGCCGAGCGTCGTCAGCGCAACCTTCATGCTTCTACCTCATAGAGCGTCTGCGCGAGCATCGCCATCCCCGCCGTCTCTGTGCGGAGGATGCGTTTGCCGAGCGAGACGCTGACGGCGCCTTTGCCGGCAAGCCAAGCAACCTCGCGTTCCTCCAGCCCGCCTTCCGGGCCGATCAGGATTCCAATCGAGGCGGGCGTGCCCGCTTCGCGCAAAGCCTGCTTGAGCGAACGCGCGCCCTCGTCCTCATAGGCGATCAGGAAGAGCTCGAACGCGGAAACGTCGATCTTCTTGAGCTCCGTGAGCGGCAAAACCTGCGGTACCATGGCCCTGTGGCTCTGCTTCGCCGCTTCCAGCGCCACGCGG
>CAYPEV010000185.1:0-5228 GCA_964409605.1 uncultured Christensenella sp.
GGTACATCGGGGCTGACATGCGGATACTATCTTGTCAAGATAGGCTACGAGGTGGATGTCTATGAGTCCGAGTCCGTCGCGGGCGGCGTGCTCGCGTTCGGAATACCCGAATACAGGCTGCCCAAGAAGGTGCTGCAGCACGAGATCGACCTGATTGCGCAGGCGGGCGTCAGCATTCACCTGAACACCGAAGTCGGCAAGGACATCACGTTCAAGGCCCTGCAGGCACAGTACGACGCGGTCTATATCGCGACCGGTACGCAGTTTCCGGAGAAGGTCAACATCGCGGGTGAAGGCCTTACCGGCGTGATCCATGGAATCGACTTCCTTAAAAACGTCAACCTGAAACGAGAGATGGTGCTCGGGAAAACCGTTGCCGTCATCGGCGGGGGCAATACCGCGATCGACTCCGCTCGTACGGCGATGCGCCTCGGCGCAGAACGCGTGATGATCCTCTACCGCAGAACGCGGGACGCGATGCCCGCAAGCAACGAGGAAGTGCAGGCAGCGCTGGAAGAAGGCGTGGAGCTCATGGAGCTGGTCTCGCCGGTTCGCTTTCTCGCAAATCGCGCGGGCAAGGTCTTTAAGATCGAGTGCCAGCAGATGAAGCTCGGCGACTTCGACAAAAACGGCCGCCGCAAAGCGGTCGCGATCGAGGACTCCAACTATTTGATCGACGTGGATGCAGTCGTCCCGGCGGTGAGCCAGTATTCCGATCTGCCGTTCATAAAAAAGAGCGAGATCGGCGTGACCAGTTGGGGTACGTTTGTCGTGGATTACGAGAACATGATGACCACCATGCCGGGCGTCTTCGCGGGCGGGGACGTCGTCCGCGGGCCCGACACCGTGATCCAGGCGATCGCGGACGGCAAGAATGCGGCGGTCTCGATCGACAAATATCTGGGCGGAAAGGGAAAGCTGAACAAGGGAGCGCCGATCGAAATCCCCGATCAGTTCAGCGACGACGAGATCGTCGAGCACAAGCGTTTCGAAATCGAGATGCTCGACCTCGAAAAGCGCAAGACTTCGTTTGACGAAGTCGTGCTGGGCTACCACAAGCTCAGGGCGATGGCGGAGGCAATGCGCTGCCTGCATTGCGACAGGAGGTAGGTGACCCAAATGAAGCATATTACGATCAACGGAAAACCTTTTGAAGTCGAGGATGATCTGACCATCATCGAGGCCGCAAAACGGAACGGCATACAGATCCCCAGCCTGTGTTATCTTTCGGGCGTGCATGAATTCGGCTCCTGCCGCATCTGCGTCGTCGAGGTGGAGGGCGCGAAAACCCTCGTGCCTTCCTGCATGAGCAAGGTATCCGAAGGCATGGTGATACAGACGAATTCCGAGCGTGTCCGCAGAGCGAGAAAGGTGCTTTACGAGCTGCTGCTTTCGGATCACTCCAAAGACTGCCTGAGCTGTAAACGCAACCAGAGCTGCGAACTGCAGGCGCTGGGCAAGCAGCTCGGCGTTGAGGCGACACGCTTTGAAGGCGCGCGGAGCGAGTGCGTGATCGACGTTTCAACATCCATCACACGCGACATGTCCAAGTGCATTCTCTGCCGGCGCTGCGTCACCGCTTGCAATGAGATTCAGGGCGTCGGCATCATCAACGCGCAGAACCGCGGGTTTCAGACAGTCATCGCGCCTGCGATGGAGCTGCCGATCGGCAGCGTAAACTGCGCTTTCTGCGGCCAGTGTACGGTTGTCTGTCCGGTCGGCGCGCTCAAGGAGACGGACTCGATTCAGGCCGTCTGGGAGGCAATCAACGACAGGAACAAGCGCGTGATCGTGCAGACTGCGCCTGCCATCCGCGTGGCGATCGGCGAGGAATTCGGCAACGAACCCGGCGCGCGCGTCACCGGAAAGCTCGCCGCGGCGCTGCGCAGGCTGGGCTTTGACGATGTGTTCGACACGAATTTCACCGCCGACCTGACCATTCTGGAAGAGGGGACCGAGCTGCTTTCCCGCGTGAAAAGCGCGCTGACCGGCGGCGAAGCCGTGCTACCGATGATCACGAGCTGCAGCCCTGGCTGGATTAAGTATGTCGAACACACCTATCCCGACTCGCTGAATCATCTTTCCACCTGCAAATCCCCGCACACGATGCTCGGTGCGCTGGCAAAGACCTATTACGCGGGAAAGATCAAGCGCGAGCCCAAGGATATTTTCGTGGTGTCTATCATGCCATGCACGGCAAAGAAGAGCGAGATTGTACGTCCGGAGATGCGAAACGACGGACTTGCAAACGTGGACGCGGTGCTCACCACGCGTGAGCTTGCGAATATGATCCGTGAAATGGGCGTCGACTTCAACAACCTGCCGGACGAAGAGTTTGACAGCCCGCTTGGCATGTCCACGGGCGCCGCGGATATCTTCGGCTTAACGGGTGGCGTGATGGAGGCTGCGCTGAGAACCGTCTATGAGATCGTGACCGGACGCGGGCTGCCGTTTGACGGGCTGCACGTGACCCCGATCGTAGGCCTTGATCAGGTAAAGGAAGCCGCCGTCACGATCACGGATACACTTCCCGATTACCGATTCCTTGAAGGTGTGACGCTGCGCGTTGCCGTCACAAGCGGGCTTGCGGGAGCAAATAAACTGATGGCACAGGTCGCGGACGCCACGTCGCCATATCACTTTATCGAGGTGATGGGTTGCCCCGGCGGCTGCATCATGGGTGGCGGGCAGCCAAGATCGAACGACCCGGATGTGCGCAGCAAGCGGCTGCGCGGGCTATATACAGAGGACGAGGCAAAGGTGCTCAGAAAATCGCACGAAAACCCGTTTGTAGCGCAGCTGTATGCCGAATATCTGGAGCATCCGAACGGACACAAGTCCCACGAACTGCTGCACACGCACTATGTGCGGCGGGGTATGTTTAACGAATACACCAAAGAACGGTTTGATCTCGGCGTGCATCCGGCGGAGAAGAAGCGCGATTTCGCCGCACTGGCAATCAACGCCGCCGCAAAAGCGGATGGCGTAAAATCACGCGAGGAAGCGGAATCTGTGCGGGTACTTGCGCTGGAGGCGGAGAATACGCGCCTCCGAAATGAACTTGCGGACGTCAACGAGACGGTTGGTTTCTTCAAGAGCGTGATTGCGGATTACGCGAGCCGCGGCAAATAGACGAGAGCAGAGAACCGCTCATTACACTGCGTAGTGGGGAAGCGCAAAACGACGTTTCCCCCTGTTTTTTTGCCAAGAAACGCCATAGGGATTTCCTCTGCTTCCTGCTCTTGTGCCGCGGGGAAAAGCAGGATAAAATGTTACCGTACGGGCCCTTCTTCTACACGCCGGAGGATACCAAATGAATTCGGATATCCGTCTGTTGATTGTTGATCCAAACAGTGCCATACGCGCGGAAATTCGCCAGCTCGCTGTTTCGCAAGGGTACACTTTTGATGAAGCGGCGGATGGCATTGCCGCGCTCAAGCTGTTTCGGCGCAACGACTATAACCTGATCGTGATGGATACTGACCTGCCGGAACTCGACGGCGGAAATGTATGCCGCCAGATCAGAAAGGTTTCGGATGTTCCTATTCTGTTTCTCAGCACCCGTACGGCGGAACAGGACAAGCTCTGCGCATTTGAAATTGGCGCGGACGATTTTATCATCAAACCGTTTTACCCGCGCGAACTTCTCGCGCGCATGAAAGTGTTTCTCTACCGCACGGGCAGCAAGACCAAATGTGTTGCGGACAAGATCGCATTCAACGGGCTTTTCATCAACACGGTCTCGCGTGAGGTTACGGTGGATGATCGGCCCGTGCAGCTTACGCCAAAGGAATACGACCTGCTGTTCTTTCTCTCACAAAACCCGAATAAGGCCTATTCGAGAGATGCATTATTAAACGAAGTCTGGGGATATTGCTTTACGGGTTCGGATCGCACGATTGACACGCATGTCCGCACGCTCAGAGAAAACATCCGACCGTATGATACCTATATCGTGACCGTGTGGGGGTTTGGCTATAAGTTTGTACTTTAGTTCCATATTTAAAAAAAGAAATGGTACCGCCGGCGCGATGCGTGCTTCACACCGCGCTTTTTTCATGAATGCCGGATAACGATTCGAACCTGTTGACGACGATTTCCTCGTTCCAACAGCGGCATGAAATCGGGCAGCTATACACAAATTGAAGAGATGTTTGAGAACGAATCGTCTCGCGGGTAATCTCCGGGATGCGGTTGCTTGACCTAAACCGACTCATGCGGTCTGCGCACAGACTGTTCGCGTCGCCGCCGAAGCAGTGCCAGAAATGCCCACGCCAGACTAACCCTTGCTGCATTCTATGCCGCGGATACCCAGCCGGGAAACAACGGATAAATGCGCTTGGAACGGGGTGTAAATGGATTCATGCGCTGAATCCCGGAAAAGCTGGGTGCTGAATGTGTGAAAATGGCACGCGCATTTGCGTTAAGACTCCTCTGCCACGCGCATCATCCGGTACCCGATTCCGACGTGCGTTTGGATGAGCTTCTGCCCGAGCGGAGGCTCTACTTTTTTGCGCAGCGTCGCCATGTAGACGCGAAGGGAAGGCGTGTCGTTGGGCAGCGTGTTTTGCCAAACCTCTTTGAGAATCATGTTGTGCGTGAGCACCTTGCCGACGTTGTGCGCAAGCAGGGTGAGGAGCTTATATTCAATCGGTGAGAGATGGACTTCTTCACCTGAAACAAAAACACAGCCCGCGGCGTAATCGATTTTGAGGCCGCCGTTTTCGAAAACCGACTCGCCCGGTTGTCCGTGCTCCTGCATAAATTGCACGCGGCGAAGCGCCACGCGAATCCGAGCCAGCAGTTCGTCTACGGAAAACGGCTTGGTCAGATAATCGTCCGCGCCCGCGTCGAGAGCTTCGATCTTATCGCTGTCGTCGCTGCGCGAACTGACAACGATGATCGGAAGCTGAGACCAGGCGCGCGTCTTTTTGATGATCTCCACGCCGTCAAGGTCGGGCAGACCCAGATCGAGAATCATGATATCCGGTTTTTGCGACAACGAAGCGAGCACCGCGGCACTGCCGGTTTCGACCGCGATCTGGCGGTATTGCTGCGATTCCAACGTCAGCGAAATCAGGTTCCGGACGGGCTTGTCGTCCTCAACAATCAGTATCAACGGCTTATTCATCAAAATACACCTCCGCTTTCTGGAGCGTAAAGGCAAATACGGAACCGTGCGGTACATTGTCCGATACGGTGATCTCCCCGCCGTGTGCGGAGACGAT
>CAYPEV010000186.1:0-5218 GCA_964409605.1 uncultured Christensenella sp.
GACCAAGCGCGGCAACGCCGACGTCGGCACAGGCTTCAACGACGACCCGCTCTGGCTGATCGCCGGAACGGCCGCCTATCTGCGCGAGACGGGCGATTTTTCGATTCTCAACGAGACCGTGGACTTCGACAACGATCCCTCGCTCGCGCAGCCGCTGATGGAGCATCTGCGCAGGAGTTTTCAGTATACCGCGACGCACAAAGGGCCTCATGCGCTGCCGCTCATCGGCCGCGCGGACTGGAACGACTGCCTGAATCTCAACTGCTTCTCCACCGAACCCGGCGAGAGTTTCCAGACGTTCGGCCCCAGCGAGGGGCCGGTCGCGGAGAGCGTGTTCATCGCCGGTATGTTCGTCAAATACGGCGAAGAATATGCGCAGATCTGCGATCATCTGGGGCTTGCGAAGGAAGCCGGGCACGCCCGCGATGAAGTGAAAACGATGTATACCGCCGTGCTGAACGCGGGCTGGGACGGCGAATGGTTCCGCAGGGCGTATGACGCCTACGGCAACCCTGTCGGCAGCGGCCTCTGCGACGAGGGACAGATCTTCATCGAGCCGCAGGGCATGTGCGTCATGGCAGGCATCGGTGTGGAGGAAGGCCTCGCTGCGCGCGCGCTCCGGAGCGTAAAAGAGCGGCTCGACACGAAGCATGGCATCGTTCTGCAGCAGCCCGCCTATACACGCTATCATGTGGAGTTGGGCGAAATCAGCTCCTATCCGCCGGGCTACAAAGAAAACGCCGGCATCTTCTGCCACAACAATCCCTGGATCAGCTGCGCGGAGACCGTGCTCGGCAACGGCGACCGCGCGTTCGAGGTATATACCCGCACCTGCCCCGCCTATGTGGAGGAGATCAGCGATACCCGCCGCACCGAGCCGTATGTCTATTGTCAGATGGTCGCAGGCTGTGACGCGCCGACGTTCGGCGAAGGCAAAAACAGCTGGCTCACCGGCACTGCGGCCTGGACGTTCATGAACGTCAGCCAATACATCCTCGGCATCCGCCCGACGCTCGACGGCCTCGCGATCGATCCGTGTCTGCCGTCGTCGATCAAGGGCTTTTCCTGCGAGCGGGTCTATCGCGGCGTGCGCTATCGCATCCGCGTGGAAAAGCCGGAAGGTGTGAGTAAGGGCGTGCGTTCTCTCGTCGTAGACGGCGAGACAGTCGAAGGCAACATCATCCCTCTCAGCGGCGCGGCGGGCGAGCGCAGCGTCACCGTAATCATGGGTTAAGCAGGAGAAGCACGATGTCATTTCCGCAGGATTTTGTCTGGGGCGCAGCAAGCGCGGCGTATCAAATCGAAGGCGCCGTCTCGGAGGACGGGCGCGGACAGAGCGTTTGGGACGTGTTTTCCCATACGCCGGGAAAAACCTTCGAAGGACATACGGGCGATATCGCGTGCGACAGTTACCATCGTTTTGACGAGGATCTCGCCGCTCTGCTCTCGCTCGGCGTCAAGCATTATCGCTTCGGCATCAGCTGGACGCGCATCTTCCCCGACGGGCGCACCCTCAATGAACGCGGATTCGCCTATTATGACAGGGTGGTCGACGCCCTGCTCAAAAACGGCATCACGCCCTGGATGACGCTCTTCCATTGGGATACGCCGCAGGCGCTGGAAGAAACGGGCGGCTGGGAAAACCGCGAGACGGCGGAGCTGCTCGCGCAGTTTGCGGGCGTTGTCGCCGCGCATTTCCGCGGGCGCGTCTATCACTATTTTACGCTCAACGAGCCGCAGTGCTTCATCGGCCTTGGCTACGAGGCAGGCTGGCATGCGCCGGGTAAAACGATCACGGGGGATGCGCTGCTTTCCTGCTGGCACAATGCGATGCTCGCGCACGGCATGATGGTAAAAACCGTGCGAAATGCGGATCCTTCCGCGCTGATCGGTCCCGCTTCCTGTGGACTCGGCTGCATACCCGCGAGCGAAAGCACGGCGGACATCGAAGCCGCTCGGAGCGCGATGTTCACCTTCGGCATGCATCCGGACTTTTCGCTGTTTTCGCAAAACGCGTTTCTCGATCCCGCGCTGCTCGGCCATTACCCCGATCATCCGTTTTTCGCTTCACCGCTCATTACGGCGGAGGATCTCGCGCTGATCCGGCAGTCCGTCGATTTCATCGGACTGAATTTTTACAACGCGTCCGTCGTCCGCGCGGGCGAGAACGGGCCGGAGCACGTGCCGTTTCACCGCGGTTATCCGCGCACGGCGATTCGCTGGCCCATCACGCCCGGCATGATGTATTTCTGTACCAAATTCATCTGCGAGCGCTATCAACTTCCCGTTTACATCACCGAAAACGGCTTGAGCTGCAACGATAAGGTCTATCTGGACGGCAAGGTGCACGACGCAGATCGCATCGATTTTCTGCATCGTTACCTGCGCGAGCTCAAGCGCGCTAGTGAATCGGGCGCCGATATCCGCGGCTATTTCCACTGGAGTCTAATCGATAACTTTGAGTGGAGCGACGGTTACGAGGAACGCTTCGGGCTGTTTTATGTGGATTATGAAACGCTCGCGCGCCATCCGAAGGACAGCGCGGTTTGGTATCGCTCCGTGGTGGAGACCAACGGCGAGCGTCTATAGCACGCCCGCGTAAACAAGCAAGAGGCGCCGGACTTCCGGCGCCTCTTTTGTGTATACCCGTCGTTGTGCTTTAATCCTCCCGCGGCAGTTCCTCCTGCGGTTTATCCAATTGCAGCGTCTTTCGGAACAGCCGCACGGTGCAATACATCGGAAACGAAAACCCTCCCAGCAGCCAGAGCCAGCCAAGGTAGAGATAGACCGGATAGATCAGTAACGGCAGGCTTATGATCACGAGCCACATCAGCAGCGCAAGCAGCGTGCGCGGAAACTGTGCAAACGTCAGCAGAAATGCGTTCTTGATCTGCTTGCCGAGCGTGTTTTGAAACCGCGCAACAAGCGGAAAGAACCACATCGACGCGAGCAGCACGCCGCTGCCTACCAGGATCGCAAAGATCAGGAAAAACTTGTTGTCCGGCTCGGAATAGACCACCGCAAACCAGATGTCCCCCGCAAGAATCGCCATCACCAGCAGTTCCAGCAGCCAACCCGCCGTCGACTGGCGAAACGCCGCGCGAAAATCCGCGAAAAACGCACGATAGACAAGCCCCGTCTCTTTTTTTTGCAGCACGCGCGCGACGCCGGCATAACCCGCGGTGGCAGCGGCGCCAATTGTAAAAAGCGGAATCGAACAGATGAAGAATAGAAGATTGAGGATCACAATATCCCCGAGAAACGACAGCGCACCGTTCAGCCCCGCGCGCAGTAACCGAAAGCGTTCCTTCATATCGAATGGGTCCTCCTTTGGGCGAAAAAGCGCCCGTCCCAACGAAAGGACAGGCGCCCATACCGTATGCTTGTCTTGATATTACTCCTTGACGGAACCGAGCGCAACGCCCGCGATGATGTATTTCGAAAGCAGAAAATACACGAGAAACAGCGGCAGCACAGACATCGTCAATGCAAGATATACCGCGCCGTATTCGGTCTTATAGATATCGCCCTTTAAGAGACTGACCATGATCGGCATGGTATAATTGTCCTTGTTGGTCAGCAGGATCATCGGGATGAAGAGGTTGTTCCACGTGGTGACGTAGGTGAAGATGGCCTGCGTCGCCATCGCGGGTTTCATAATCGGCAGTACGATGCTGTTGAAGATGCGGAATTCCCGCGCGCCGTCGATTCGCGCCGACGCGACAATATCGAGGTTCAGCGACGGCAACATATATTGCCGCATGAAGAACACCGTCATCGGCGCCGCAATTGCGGGCAGAATCAGCGCCAGCAGGTTATTGGTACCCGTGATCTCAAACACGTGCTTAAACAGCGTAAATGAGAAATTGATGCGATACATGAACTGGTAGAAACCGATGCTGACGACCTGTGTCGGAATCATCATGACTGCGAGGATCATGGTGAAGAACGGCTGCCGCATCCGCCAATCATACGCGACCAGCGAATAGGCGGTCAGCGTGGAAAAATAGACTGCGCACGCCGTCGCGCCCGTGGCGATGATGACGGAGTTGATGAAACCTGTCACCGGGTTAAAGGTCTTTCCCATCAGCACTTTGAAGTTGTCCATCAAGTGCGTCGAGGGGATCAGCGACATGGCGTGCTGCTGAATTTGAACCGTGCTGCGCGTCGCGTTGACAATCATGACCCAGAACGGCATGATGCTCAGGATCGCGAGTATGCCGCAAACGATATAGATCCCTGCGTTGACTTTCGCTCTGCGTCTCATGCTTTCGCCTCCTTCCTGAGTTTCTCAATCCGTTTCATCGCGCGGACGGCTTTTGCTTCCGAGCGGTCACGCATGAGGAAGAAGGTGAGCGCGGACAGGATCGCAATGATCACAAACATGATCATGCTCGCCGCCGCGGCCTTGTTGTAGAGATAGGTGCCGGAGAACGCCTGCGCGTAGATGAATACGCTCGTGGTCATGGTTGCGTTCGCGGGGCCGCCATTCCAGATGTACAGCTTCGGAATGTCGAACATGTTCAAGCCGCCGATGAGGCTTGTGATCAATGTAAAGATCAGGATCGTACGCATACACGGCAGCGTGATCTGGAAGAATGTCTGCCTTGGCGAGGCGCCGTCGATCTCTGCCGCCTCGAAGAGCTCGGGGTTGATGCCCAGCACACCTGAAATCAGAATGATCGTGGTATAGCCGTACCATTGCCAGAATTGTATGAACGCGACGACGATCTTTGCCGCCCAGGGGCTCGTTGAAAAGTCAAACGGCTTGACGACAGCCTGGAGCTCGGGGCCGGAAAGCCCGGCGAGTTTACCGAAGAACGTCTGAAACGCCTGCACAAACTCGTTGGCCGGACCAACGGGATAAGCAAAGAGCGTCGCGTATAGAATCGCCACGGTTGCCGCGGTGATGATGTTCGGAAGATAGAAAAGAATCTTAAACGCGCCCTGACCGCGAATCTTTCTGCTGCGGTTGGTAAACCACGCAGTCAGCAGCAGCGCAAGGCCGATCTGAGGAATGAAGTTCATCGTCCAGATGACGACGGTATTGATCAGAGAATTGTGGAAGGTCTTGTTCGTCAGAATGCTGACGAAGTTATCAAACGGCTGCTCCAGAAACTTGAACGACGTTGCAGCAACGCCCTTAAAGTCCGTAAATCCGATGACGGCTGTAAACACCGTCGGATACAGCATAAAGATTAAGAAGATGATGATAAAC
>CAYPEV010000187.1:0-5210 GCA_964409605.1 uncultured Christensenella sp.
CGCGTATACGGGTACGGAAGCCTCCGGGATCGTTTGCTGCTCATCGGAAAGATACATGATCGCCGCCGCGGGGCCTTCCGGCGCAAAAGAAGCGAGCGCGGGGATGCCGCCGCTCACAGGGAGAATCTCGATATCAGTCTGCGCTGCGGCGTCCTGTATGCCGGCAAGAAACGCTCCGGCTTCCTCTGCGCCGAATACCGCGATGGTCTTCACCTGCTCCGGTGATGGGGTGGGCGCGGGTGCGGCGGAGACGGCAGGCACGCCGGATGAAACGGGCGCGGACACAAGGCCCTCTGCACAGGCGGAGAATGAAAGCAGAAATGCAAAAATCATCAGCGGAAGAATACGTTTCATGCGCCTAGTATAGCACAGCGCAACGCATTCGAGTAGTGAAACGGAAAAGATAATGGGCGAAAAAACCGCCGCGCAGTCGACTGCGCGGCGGTTTGTGCATCTTGCGTTGAGCGCCTTTATTCCGGCTGGGGTGTGGGTGTGGGGACGAAGGAGTCGCCATACAGCAGGGCGTTGAGTTCCGCCGCCGCCGCATCAAGATCAAACTCCAACATATCGGTCTTGGTGCCTTCCTTGTCGACATAATTGGAATATGTTCCTGCTGCAGGGATCGCGGTTTTCGTGAATGTCATGCCCTTGGTGAGCAGAAGCTTGGCAAGCTCGGTCATGGTCTCCAGCTTCATGTTGGTAGAAACATAGCCTGTGGCAAACGAGATCAGCGCGAGCACGCTCTGTTCGTTCATCTCCTTGGTTACCTTCTCAAACACGAGCTGGATAATCTCCTGCTGACGGTTGACGCGGTCATAGTCGTTTCCGCTTCCGCCGTCGGTACCCGTATGACGGTTACGCGCATAAATCAGGCACTGCGCGCCGTTGAGATGGATGATGCCGGGTTCGCCTTTCACGTGTTCTGTGAAATAGACAAATTCGGGCTCGTTGCCGTGACCGCCTGAAATACGGTCGTTGATGAAGTTGATCTCCGCCTGATCACAGTCGACGTCCAGACCGCCGATCTGGTCAATCATCGCTGCAAAGCCGTCAAACCCAATGCAGATGTATTCCTGAATATCGAGTTTGAAATTCTCGTTGATCGTGTTGATCAGCTCGCCTGGGCCACCGCCGCCGTAGCCGCCGCTGAATGCGCCGTTCAGGCGGTTATAGAAAGTAAAGCGGCCGCTCTTTCCGATGCGGTGCACAAGCGAGTCGCGCATGAACGAAACGAGCGTGATGGTACCTTTTTCGGTATTGATCGAAGCGAGTATCATGGAATCCGAACGGCCTTCCACGACGCCCGTGGCCTTCGTACGGGAATCGGTGCCGACAAGCAGGATGTTGACGATACTCTCCTGCTTGGTGGCTTCCTCATAGATCGGCATCGCGGTCGGGGTGGGAGTGGGTTCGCCCGAAACCACGGAAACAGCCTCCGTCTCCTCCGGCATGTTCAGCTCGACCGGTTTTTCAACGGTCTGCACCGCGTCCGCGCGCATGCTGGTCAGCACAAAGATCCCAAGGCCGACCACCGCCAGCACGAGAACCAGCACCACGATCAGCACGATTTTCATGACTTTTGACATGATAAAACTCCTCATATATCGAACTTGAATGCGCTCTGTAAAACGCAATCATGATACCATATTGAAACCTATCGATTCAATCAAAACGGCAAAACTCACAACTTGTTTACATATAAACAGAAGAAAGTTGCGCCTTCCGGCGCCTGGGGATTTCGCGCGGAAACAAAAGCAAAACCCGCGCTTATCAATCGCGCGGGCTTTGCTTTTACAGAAAATTTCTCAGGCGTTGAGCTCCTCGATCACGTGATGCACGGCCTTCTCCACGCTGCCCGATTCAAACGGGATATCGATCTTCGCAAGGCGAAGCAGGTCGAAATACCCCTTGCTTCCGCCCGCACGGCAGAGCGCAAGATACGACTCCCAGGCCTCCTTATGATCCTGCTTCATGCGTCCGTAGAGCTGGAAGGCGCAGACCTGCGCAAGCGCGTAGTCTACATAATAGAACGGGTAGAGGAAGATATGCTGTTTCTGCATCCAGAACCCGCCCTCGTCGAGGAACGGCACGCCATCATAATCCCGCCAGGGCAAGTAGGTCTGCTCGATCTCGTGCCAGACCGCGCGGCGCTCCCTGGCGCTCATGGACGGCTTTTCATATACACGGTGCTGGAACTCGTCCACGCTGACGAGATACGGAATCGTGCAGAGCGAGCCGGAAAGATGGGCAAACTTTGCCTTGTCGACCTGGTCCGCGCCGAAAAAGTCCTTCAGGTAAGGATAGGCGAAATGCTCCATGGTCATCGAGTGAATTTCGTTGACCTCGCTGGTCGAGCTCAGATATGTGGAGATCGGCTGGCTGCGCATGGCGGTATATCCGGCGAACGCGTGCCCTGCCTCGTGCGTGAGCACATTCACATCCGCCGCCGTTTTGTTGAAGTTGGAGAAGATGAACGGCGCTTGATAGTCGGGCAGATAGGTGCAGTATCCGCCGAGGTGCTTGCCGGGGCGCGTCTCGAGGTCAAACAGACCGTGGCCGGATAAAAAGTCGAAAAACTCGCCCGTCTCCGGTGAAATTTCACGATACATCCGCTGCGCGATGGGAACGAGCACACTCTCCCCGCCGATGGGATCCGCGTTGCCGTCCGGGAAGATGCAGGTTTCGTCATAGTATTTCAGCTTGTCGACACCGAGGCGCTTGGCCTGCGCCGCCCGCAAATTGGCGACTGCGGGCACGATCACATCGCGCACCTGCTCGCGAAAGCGTGCGACCTCCGCGGGGCCGTAGTCCGCGCGGTGCATGCCGAGGTAGCCAAGGGTGGTATAGTCCGGCAGTCCGAGCTTCTTCGCCATGCGGATGCGCACCCGTATCAGCTTGTCGTAGAGCGTATCGAGCTTTTCGGAGATTCCCTCGTAAAGCTTCGCCCAGGCAAGATAAGCCTCTTTGCGTTCCGCGCGGTCAGGGCTCTCCATGTGCTTGAGCAGGCCGTAGAAGTTGACCTCTTCGCCGCGGAAGGTGGTTTTGCATGCGGCGGTGGTCTTCCGATAGACGTTCTCCAGATTTCCCTGGCGAATCAGATCCGGAATGATCTTCACGCTTTGCATCTTCCGGTCGATCTCCGCCAGGGTAAAGAGCTGCTTGCCGTATTCCGCCTCAAACTGCGCGCGAAACGGCGAACGCAGCAAGGCTTCGGTAAAGGCCTTGCTCACGGGCATCAACTGCGCGACCGCACGGTTGAAAAACTTCATTTCGCCGTCGTAAAACTTGTCTGTGGTGTCCAGCGTGTTGCGGATGCTCGCCACGACATAGCTCGTTTCCACATGGCCGGTCTCCTCCTGGGAGGCGAGGTAGGCCGCGCGCGCCTCCTCATACGATTTGGCTTGCTTGAGCGCACGCAGGAGCGAGTTCATCCGTTTCTTCAAAGCGTTCATATCCGGGCGTTTGTATGTAATCTGTGCAAATGTTTCCATTTTGAGCGCCTGAAACCCCGACCGCGGCGCGCTTTGATTCGTGACTGTTTCCATGATTCGCTCCTGTAACGTAAAATTTCCGCCTGCCGAAAGGGGACGGATCTAAGGCTATTGTAGTACGCGGTCTGACCGTTTTGCAAGGCGCGCGCCGAAAGAAAGGAGAAATGGCAAGGGATAGAGCGAATCCGCGTGATCACGCAAGCAAAGCGAAATCGCGAACGCGCCGGACAACACGAGGTTTACTTTTCGAAATCAATCGCGGTATAATGAATCAAAATCACGCGTCTGCGCGATTGTATTTTGTTGCCGCCACCCCGGCGCGGGGGTAAATATGGAGGCTTTGCACAGGGGTGCATTCGGTTTGAATCACCTGGAAACGGAGAACGGCATTGTTCGGAAACGCGTTTAAGAAAATACTGTTCCTGCTGATGGCGCTTTCACTGCTGCTCGGACTGGGCGCGGGCGTACTCTTCGGCGTGATTCCCGCGCTGAGATACGATGTCTGGCGCGCGGAGCCGGAAGGTCAGATCGCAACGCCGGACGCATCCTTGACAACACCGGAACCAACGCCATCGATAAGCGCGCTGCCTACGCCAACACAGGCGGTAGCACCCGCGACCGCAGAGGAATGGGTGGATCGGTACATGGCGACCATGACCACGCAGGAGAAGCTCGGCCAGCTTGTCATGTTCGGTTTTTCCGGCACGACGGACGTGCAAAATCCGTTCCACGAAATCTGGGACAACTATTCGGTCGGGAACGCGATTCTCTACGGCCCGAACATCAAGAGCGGCAACAACGACGGCGGCTTTGGCCAGACGGCTGCCCTGACCGCGAAGATCGCGACGCGCGTAAACAACGACATTCCGCCGCTGATCGGAATCGATGTAGAAGGCGGCAGCGTCGTGCGCTTTCGCTGGAATCCGCAGCCGGTCTCCGCGCGCTCGCTCGGGCGGCGGCGGGACGCGGACTATGCCAGGGAGCAGTTTCAAACCATCGGAGAAAAGCTGGTCAGCGTCGGGATCAATCTCGACCTTGCGCCCGTGCTGGACGTCTCCGAAAACCCCATGGATACCTTCCTCGAAACGAGGATCATCTCCGAGGATGCAAGCATTACCGCGGCCATCGGCAGCGCGATCATCGAAGGGCTGCACGCGGGCGGCTGCCTCTCCAGCGCGAAGCATTTCCCCGGCCACGGCGGCACGAACGAGGACAGCCACGCGGTGACGCCGATCGTCGATAAAACCCTGGAAGCGCTGCAAAGCTATGATCTGGTGCCGTTCGTGAGTGCGATCGAAAGCGGCGTCGACGCGATCATGATCTCGCACGTGCTCTATCCGGCGCTGGACAGCACGGACATCGCCTCGATGAGCAAACCGATCATGACGGATCTCCTGCGAACGGAGATGGGCTTTGACGGCCTGATCCTCAGCGATGATTTTCGCATGGAAGGACTGACGACACGCTATGAGGTCGGCGACGCTGCGGTGCGCTTTATCCTCGCGGGCGGCGATATGATCCTATGCGGCGCGGTGAGCGACAAACAGCAGGCGATTGTCGAGGCGCTCAACAGCGCGGCGGCGGACGGTCGGCTGACGCAGGCGCGCATTGACGAGAGCGTAAAACGCGTACTGTTGCAAAAGTTTGCGCTCGGCACCTGGGATGTCGAGACCGCACTTGCCGCGCGCACAACGCCCGTACCCTGATACAAGCGAAAAC
>CAYPEV010000188.1:0-5172 GCA_964409605.1 uncultured Christensenella sp.
CTCAAGGACAGCGTGCCGCTGCCGCCCGCGCACTATTTTGGCGATGTGGACCCGCAGCCGATGCCGGTGATCACCACCGAGATCGCGAGCGGGCGCTTTGAGGACGACATCCGGCGCATGCGCATGGCGGCGCACCACGGCGCGGATCACATCATGGTCATCCGTACCTCGGGGCAGAGCCATTACGACGGCCTGATCGAGGGCACGCCGCAGGGCAGCGGCGGCGTTCCGATCACGAGAAAACAGGTGCGCGCGCAGAGAAAAGCGCTCGATCTGATCGAGGACGAGGTGGGCCGCCCCATCAACTACCATAGCTATGTCAGCGGCGTGGCGGGGCCCGATATCGCCGTTATGTTCGCGGAAGAAGGCGTCAACGGCTGCCATCAGGATCCGCAATACAACGTCATCTACCGCAACATCAACATGCTGCGTTCGTTTGTGGACGCGGCGGAGAGTAAGAAGCTCATCGCCTGGGGCGATATGGCGCAGATCGACGGCGCGCACAACGCCAACGCCACCGCGCGGGACGCCTGGAAGGTCATGCCGGAGCTGATGGTGCAGCACGCGATCAACGCGCTCTACAGCCACAAGGTCGGCGTGCCGAAGGAGAACATCTGCCTTTCCACCGTGCCGCCGACGGCGACGCCCGGGCCTTGCGTGTATATGGATCTGCCGTATGCGGCCGCGCTCCGGCAACTCTTTGCCGGCTATCGCATGCGCGCGCAGATGAACACGAAATACATCGAATCCAGCACGCGCGAGGCGACGGTCACGCACGTGCTCAATATGGTGATCAGCAAGCTCACCAGCGCGGATATCCAGTCCACGATTACGCCGGACGAGGGGCGCAATGTGCCCTGGCACATCTTCAACATCGAAGCGTGCGACACCGCGAAACAGACGCTCACAGGTCTCGACGGGCTGATGGAGATGGTGGAGCTCAAACAAGAGGGCTATCTGGCCGAAAAATCGCGCGAATTGATCGAAAGAGCCGTATTATTCCTGGAAGAAATGATCGAAAAAGGGGGATATTTTGCCGCGGTGGAGAGCGGTATGTTCGTCGACAGCGGGCTCTTTCCGGAGCGCAACGGCGACGGCATCGCACGCTCGCTTGCGGGTGGCATCGGCGCGGGGACCGTCATCAAGCGTGAGCAAGACTACATGGCGCCCGTCACCGCACACTACGGCAGAAATAATGTTTTCCAATATGGCGGAGACCCGAAGAACCCCGCCGCGCTCATCGGCGGCTGCACGCTGGAAAAGCCGGAGAAGATCGTCTATATCGACGAACTCGACGAAAACGACAACGTCTACTTGCGCATGGACGCGGTAAAAGCGTTTGCCCAGCCGAACGCCGAGAAGATTCGGCCGGAGATGGAGTGGCTCGCGGATGGAACGGTGCTGCTCACGTTCTGCTTTCCCGCGGAGAAAAAGATCGCGGAAGCCGCCGCCATCGAGTGCGCAAAACGAATGAACCTCAAGGACATCGCGGTGATCTCTCGCGAGGTGCTGCACCGCGCGGAAGGCACGCGGATTGAGCTCAAGGGCAAGGTTGATTTCGAGATCGACGTGGCTTCGCTCGTGATTCCGCCGGAGCCGGACGTGCTCAGCGACGACGAACTCCGGTTCGCAATCGAGCAAAAGCCCATGCGCGTGGTCTGCGGCACCATCGGCGAGGACGAACACTCCGTGGGATTAAGGGAGATCATCGACATCAAGCACGGCGGCATCGAAAAATACGGCATCGAGGTGCACTATCTCGGCACCTCCGTCCCGCCGGAAAAACTTGTCGGCGCCGCGATCGAACTCAACGCGGATGCGATGCTCGCCTCCGTGATCATCTCGCACGACGATATCCACTATAAGAACATCGCGCGGATCGACCGCATCGCGCGGGAGATGGGCGTGCGCGACAAGCTCCTGTTTGCCGCGGGCGGCACGCAGGTAGAGGGCGACAAGGCGAAGGAGGCCGGCGCGGACGCGGGCTTTGGCAGGGGGACGCACGGCAATCATGTCGCGACGTTCCTCGTAAAAGAGCGCGCGAGACGGCGGGAAGACTGATATGTTCGCGGATGTGCTCATCGCCGAGATCGGCTCCACGACAACGCTCGTCAGCGCCTTTGCGCTGGGCGCGGCGCCGCGCCTGCTCGGACAGGGGCAGGCCGCGACGAGCGTTCTGGAAGGCGACGTCCGCGTCGGGCTGAACGGCGCGATCGATGCGCTGAAGGCAAACCTCGGCGTAGAGGCGTTCGGTTATCGTGAAATGCTTGCCTCGTCCAGCGCAGCGGGCGGGCTCAAGATGTGCGTCCACGGGCTTGTCTACGACATGACGGTCAGCGCGGCGCGCGCGGCGGCCCTCGGCGCGGGCGCGATCGTCCGCCAGACGACGGCGGGGAAGCTTACGCAAGCCGACCTGGAAGAGCAGCGTGAAATCCGGCCGAATCTCGTCCTGATTGCGGGAGGAACGGACGGCGGAGAGCGGGAGACCGCGCTCTATAACGCGGAACGCATTGCGCAAGAAGGCACGGGCGCGCCCGTATTATACGCGGGCAACGCGCAAAACGGGGGCGCGATCCGCGCGATCTTCGAGCGGGCGAGTGTGCCGGTCTACGTCGCGGAAAACGTCTATCCGCGGCTGGATGCGCTGAACATCGAGCCGGTGCGAAGGGTGATCCACGCGGCATTCGAAAAACACATCGTTACGGCTCCCGGCATGGAGCACATCCGCGAGCTGGTCACGGGCGCGATATTGCCTACGCCGGGCGCGGTTATGGAAGCAGCAATGCTGCTCTACGAGGAGATCGGGGATCTTCTGGTGCTCGATATCGGAGGCGCCACCACGGACGTACATTCCGTAACGGCGGGGTCCGACGAAATTGCGCAGCTTTTGACCGCGCCGGAACCGTTCAGCAAGCGCACGGTCGAGGGAGATCTTGGCCTGTTTGTCAACGCGCACCATCTCGTGGAGCAGATCGGCGAAGCGAAGCTTTCGCGCGAGCTGGGGCTAAATGTTGCCGCCGTCATGCGGGACTACCGCGCAATCCCCGCTTCACAGGAGCAGTTTGCGCTGACCTCGCGCCTCTGCCTGGAGGCGGGGCAGACCGCGATCCACCGCCACGCGGGCAGGCTAAGGCATTATTTCACACCGCAGGGACGCGCGACCGCAGCGGAGGGCAAGGACCTCACGCTGGTTCGCACGATCATCGGTACCGGCGGCGCGCTGACGCGGCTGCCGGAACGGGAAACGATTCTGCGCAAACTCGCGGACTGCAACACGGGCGGAAGCTTGCTCTATCCCAAGCCCGGAGGCATGCGGCTTGCGTTTGACGAGAGCTATGTCATGGCGTCTCTCGGCGTACTGGCAAAGACAAACCCAGAGGCGGCGAAGACGCTGCTGCTGGCTTCACTGCGATTTGTATAATCCATCATCGAGGTATCTATGGCGAACTACCCGCGCATCACAGCGGACTTAACAAAAATCAAACACAACATCGACGCGTTGCAGGCACTCTGCGCGGGAAACGGGGTATCCATCGCCGCGGTGACGAAGGTCGTCTGCGCGGACGAGCGGATCGTCCACGTGTTCGAGGAGAGCGGGGTCAGCATGCTCGCCGACGCGCGCACGGAAAATCTCGCACGGCTGCGCACGCAAAAACCAAAGCTGCTTCTGCGCGCGCCCGCGCCGGAAGAGGCGGAGGACGCGGTCGCGCTTTCGGACATCAGCCTTGTTTCAGAGATTGCGACGATACAAGCGCTCGGAAAAGCCGCGCGCACAATCGGCAAAACGCACCAGATCATACTCATGATCGACCTTGGTGACTTACGCGAAGGGCTGTTGTTTCTAAACCGCGAGGCAATCTACCGCGCGGCGGATGCGGCAAAGGCGGAAGACGGGATTGCGCTGGCCGGCGTCGGCACCAACCTCACCTGCTACGGCGCGATCATTCCGGACGAGACCAATCTGGGCGAGCTGTGCACGATCGCGGAGGAACTCCGCGCGCGCACAGGGCTTTTAATCCCCATCGTCTCCGGCGGGAATTCCAGCTCGCTTGGCTTGCTCAAGCGCGGGCTCGTGCCGCCGGGCGTCAACCATCTGCGGCTCGGCGAGTCGATTCTGCTCGGCAACGACACCGCCGCCTGCCGTGTGATGAACGGGCTGTATGGCGACGCGTTTACGCTCTCCACGCGCCTCATCGAGGTGCAGAGAAAGCCGTCCGTGCCCATCGGCGAAAGCGGCGCGAACGCATTCGGCGAGCATCCGACGTTTGAAAGCCTCGGCGAGCAGATCCGCGGGATCTGCAAGATCGGCCGGCAGGATACGGTTGCGGACGGGCTGACCCCGCGTGATCACGACATCAAGATCATCGGCGCGAGTTCGGATCACCTGATTGTCGACCTCACGCATGCGAAGGAATACCGCGTGGGCGATGTGCTGGATTTTACGCCGGATTACGGCGCGTTGCTGAGGGCATATACCAGCCCTTATGTTTCCCGCGGCTATATCGAATAACTGGAACGGGTACGCAAAAGCGGACGGCTGAATCGCCGTCCGCTTTTTTGCGCGGTGTATCGGGCTATCTGCGTTATGGTTCCGTCGGCGCCGGAGAATCGGGCACGACGACCTCTTCCCAGACGGGGCTTGCTTCCATGACATCCTTGAGCTCTTCCCAGCCATCCTTATTGTTGCCGAGAGCCGTCATGCTGTATGTTTCACGGCTGTCATTGAAGGGGTGCTTCTGCGTATATTCCATCCAAAGCGCCGCCTCGTCGTCATAGACGAGATTGGTCGCCCATTGATTCTTCGCGGTAAGATCGGCGTTTTGCGTGGAATAGATAACAGGTACAAAATCGTTCTTCAAGCCGCTCATATAGACCTGAACAAACAGCGTTTCATCCTGCTGATACTGCGTCGCGTCGACAATTTCATCCTCAAGCCGTTCCCACGTACCGCCAAGATCCGCAATCAGCTTCGCGCGGAACGTATCATTGCTGAAGTTGCTGTTGGTGATGCCGAGCAATGCGCGCTTCTCTTCGTTGGATGCGCAGGCATTGAATTCGGACAAGAGTGCGTTGGCGCGCTCCAACAGACGGATCGCCGCGGAGGATATTGGCGTAGGCGTCGGCGTGGGTGTGGGCGTCGGCGTGGGTGTGGGCGTAGGCGTAGGCGTAGGC
>CAYPEV010000189.1:0-5166 GCA_964409605.1 uncultured Christensenella sp.
GTTGAAGCCCGTGCCGACGTCGGCGTTGCCTCGCTTGGTCAGCGGCTGGTACTGGTGATAGGCGCTGCCGTCGGGGAACTGCGTAGCTGCGATGTCGAGGATGCGCTCCCTTGCGCGCTCCGGAATCAGGTGCACAAAACCCAGCAGGTCCTGGCATGAATCGCGAAAGCCCATCCCGCGGCCCAGCCCGCTTTCAAAATAGCTCGCGCTGCGGCTCATGTTGAACGTGACCATACACTGATACTGATTCCAGATGTTCACCATGCGGTCGAGCTTCTCGTCGCCCGTGCGGACGGAGAAGCGGGAGAGCAGACCCTCCCAGTGCGCGGCAAGGGCGGCAAACGCCGCGTCAAACTGCGCGTCGGTCGCATACTGCGCGAGTAGGCGGTCGGCCGGGGCTTTGTTGATTACATCCGGTGCGATAAACTTCTGCTCGGAGGGGTTTTCGCAGTAGCCGAGCGCGAAGATATAGCGCTTCGTCTCGCCGGGCGTCAACGTGAGGCGGATGTGGTGGCTGCCGATGGGCTGCCAGCCGTGCGCAATGCTGTTTTTGCTCTCACCCGCAAACACGGCCTCGGGGTCTGCAAAGCTGCGGTAAGCGCCGCAAAACGCCGTGCGGTCGGTATCGAACCCGTCCACGGGCGCGTTGACCGAGAACACGGCATAGTGGTTGCGGCGTTCCCGGTATTCCGTCTTGTGGTAGATGCGGCTGCCTTCAACCTCGACCTCGCCGATGGAGTAGTTTCGCTGGAAATTGCTCATGTCGTCCAGGGCGTTCCAAAGACAGAATTCGACGGCGGAAAACAGGTCGATCTGCTTCTCCGCGCCCGTCTCGTTGGTCAGCGAAACGCGCGTAAGCTCGCAGTTTTCGTCCACGGGCACAAAGGTCTCCTGCTTGGCGGAAAGGCCGTTCTTCGCGCTCTCAAGAATGGTATACCCGAGTCCGTGGCGGCAGGAGTAGCGGTCGAGCTCCGCGCGCACAGGCTGCCAGCCGATGTTCCAGACCGAGCCGTTGTCGCGCACATAGAAATAGTGCCCGTTGATGTCGAGCGGATTTTCGTTGTAGCGATAGCGCGTCAAACGCAGCAGCTTCGCGTCTTTATAGAAACAATAGCCGCCCGCGGTGTTGGAAATAAGCCGAAAAAAATCCCGCGAACCAAGGTAGTTGATCCACGGGAGAGGTGTCTTTGGCGTTGCAATCACATATTCCCGGGCGGTGTCATTGAAAACCCCGTACTTCATTCAAGAGCCTCCGTATTGTATTTTAAACGGTATTCTCTCCGACGCGCGGCAGGGCGATTCTGCCCGCCGCGCGCAGATTGTTGGGTCAATCCTTTGCCTTGCGGCAGGCAACGCTTTTGCGCTCTTTCAGCTGGAGCGACAGCGCGACCTTCATCAGCCCCGTCTCCTGGCTGGTTTGAATCGTGTCTCCTGCCTCCATGCGCGTATGCAGCAGCTCGACCGAGATTCTGCCGAGGCGCTCCTTGAACGCGTGCATGGTGGTGATGGGCGGGTCGATCATTTCGCAGATCTGGACGTCGTCAAACCCCATGACAGAGACATCCTCCGGCACGCGATAGCCGCTCTCCTTCAAAACGCGGATGAACGCCGCCGCGAGCATATCGTTTTCGCAAAAGAACGCTTCGGCGGGCGTGTTGCCCGCGCGCAGCCACGCGAAGATATCCTCCCGCGCTTTGTCGGGGGAGATGTCCACGTCGATCACCTGCAGCGGGGCGAGATCTTCGTCCTTGTGTTCCGTCATGGACAGATGAATGCCGAGCTCGCGATCGTCAAAGTTGACGATGCGCTGCTTGGAGCGCAGGTATCCGATTTTTTTGTGACCGCATTGGATCAGATAAGACACGGCGGATTTCACGCCGTAGGTGTTGTCGTTCCCGACGCAATCGACATAAGCGGAGAAGAGGAAGTTGTCGATGATGACCAGCGGTACGTTGCCGAGCGTATAAAACTGTAAAAACGCGTCCCGCTGCGGCAGCGTGATATCCGTGCCAAGCATGACCACGCCGCAGGTGTCGGACAGGATGCGCTTGACCTGATCGTCCCAGGGCTGATCCGCATAGAAATAGTGCACGAGGATGCGGTAACCCATCTCCTTTGCCGCGGCTTCCGCGCCGCGCATGACAAAGGTGGAAAACGTCGTCTGCTCCGCAACGCCTACGCCGACGTAGATCACGAAACTGACGATGTTCTTTGCCTGCCGCTCACTCTGGCGCGATTTCGGGGTAACATAACCAAGCTTCGTTGCCGCGGCGAGCACCTTGGTGCGCGTTTCGGAACTGACGCCCGGTTTTCCGTTAAGTGCCATGGATACGGCGGCGGTGGAGATGCCAAGCATGTTGGCGAGGTCACGAGCGGTTACGTCTGCCATGATGTGTTCCTTATTTTGTACTAAATTAATCATATTATACAAGTTTTAAGTTAAGAAGTAAAGTTATTTATGAAGCATTCCCTTTTTTGGCGTGCACATATACATTGTATCTTGACAAAAACGCAGAATCTAGTATTATAGAATTAAGCTAAATTAATCACGGTTCTAAACTTAGATAAGTTCTAAAATTTAGTTAATGAAACACAATCGCAATCATACAATCTACGTGGATGAAAGGATTCAAAACACGATGGCTGAGATTTTCAAGGGCATTTCCCAGATCCGCTATGAGGGGCCTCAGAGCAAAAACGCGCTTGCGTTTAAGTTTTATGAAGCGGATCGAATCGTCTTCGGCAAACCCATGCGCGAGCATCTTCCGTTTGCCATGGCGTGGTGGCATAACCTCTGCAACGCCGGGAAAGATATGTTCGGCGATGTTACGGTAGATAAGTCCTTCGGCGCAGAGAAGGATACGATGGCGCACGCGAAAGCGAAGGTGGACGCGGGCTTCGAATTCATGCAAAAGGTCGGCATCCGCTATTTCTGCTTCCACGATGTGGATCTCGTGCCTGAAGCGGACGACATCAACGAGACCAACCGCCGTCTCGACGAGATCACGGACTATATGCTCGAGAAGATGAAATCGACGGGCATCCGGTGCCTCTGGGGTACGGCGAATATGTTTAGCAATCCCCGCTTCATGAACGGCGCGGCGAGCTCCAATTCGGCTGAGGTATTCTGCTTCGCCGCGGCGCAGGTGAAGAAAGCGCTGGAGCTGACGGTGAAGCTCGGCGGGCGCGGATACGTCTTCTGGGGCGGCCGCGAGGGCTATGAAACACTGCTGAACACCGACATGAAGTTTGAGCAGGACAACATTGCGCGGCTTATGCGCATGGCGGTCAACTACGGCCGCAGCATCGGCTTCAAGGGCGATTTCTACATCGAGCCCAAGCCGAAAGAGCCCATGAAGCACCAGTATGACTACGACGCGGCGACCGCGATCGGGTTCCTCCGCGCAAACGGACTGGACAAGGACTTCAAACTCAACATCGAGGCGAATCACGCGACGCTTGCGGGGCACACATTCCAGCATGACCTCCGCGTGAGCCGTGTCAACGGCATGCTCGGCAGCATCGACGCAAACCAGGGCGATCTCTTGCTCGGCTGGGATACGGACGAGTTCCCCTTCGACGTGTACGAGGCCACGATGTGCATGTATGAAGTGCTCAAGGCGGGCGGACTCACCGGCGGCTTCAATTTTGACGCGAAGACCCGCCGCCCCAGCTATACTTACGAAGATATGTTCGAGGCGTTTATCCTCGGCATGGACACCTTTGCGCTGGGCCTGCTCAAGGCGGCGGCTCTCATCGAAGACGGACGCGTTGACGCATTTGTCGAGCAGCGCTACGCGAGCTACAAAGAAGGCATCGGCGCGCGCATCGCAAGCGGCGAAGCGACGCTGGAAGAATGCGCGGCAAAGGCTGCGGCGGCGAAAGCCCCCGCGCTTCCCGGCAGCGGCAGGCAGGAATATCTGGAGAGCGTCGTCAACAGCGTGCTCTTCGGTTGAGTTGATGCTTCGGAACACAAGGGCGGCGGTAACGCCGCCCAAATTTTACGTGAGGTGAAGATATGTATTACATCGGCATCGATCTTGGCACATCCGCACTGAAAACCCTGCTCATGGACAGCGAGGGCGCGATATTGGGTATCGCCTCCCGCGAATACCCGCTGGAATTTCCGCATCCCGGCTGGTCCCAGCAAAAGCCCGAGGACTGGCAAAAGGCGGTCTTTGCCTGCATCCCGGAACTCACGAAGGACATCGACCGCTCGAAGGTTGCCGGCATCGGCGTCGGCGGGCAGATGCACGGTCTCGTCGTGCTGGATGAACATGACAGGGTGATTCGTCCCGCGATCCTCTGGAACGACGGGCGCACCGCGAAGGAGACGGACTATCTCAACAACGAAATCGGCAAGGATAAGCTCTCCGAATGGACGGGGAACATCGCCTTTGCGGGATTCACCGCGCCGAAGCTTCTCTGGATGCGCAGCAATGAGCCGGCGAATTTCAAACAGATTGCCAAAGTCATGCTGCCGAAGGACTACATCACCTACCTGCTCACGGGTGTGCACAGCACGGACTTTTCGGACGCCTCCGGCATGCTTCTGCTGGATGTGAAGAACAAGCGCTGGTCGAAGCCGATGCTGGAGCTCTGCGGCATCACGGAGCAGCAGATGCCGAAGCTGTTTGAAAGCTACGAGGCGGTCGGCACGCTGACGCCGGACGCGGCAAAGGCGCTCGGTCTTCCGGAGACAGTCAAGGTTTGCGCGGGCGCGGGCGATAACGCGGCGGCAGCCGTCGGCACCGGAACGGTCGGCGAGGGGAGATGCAATATCTCCATCGGTACATCCGGCACGGTGTTCATCAGCAACTGCGATTTCTCCGTGGACAGCCACAACGCGCTGCATGCCTTCGCGCACTCCGACGGCAACTATCACCTGATGGGCTGTATGCTCTCCGCAGGCTCGTGCAGCAAATGGTGGATGGAGGATATCCTCGAGAGCAAGGACTACAAGGGACTGGAAGCGCCGATTACAGACGACAAGCTCGGCACAAACCATGTCTTCTTCCTGCCGTATCTGATGGGCGAGCGCTCTCCGCACAACGACCCCGCGGCGCGCGGCACCTTCATCGGCATGACGATGGACACGAGCCGCGCGGACATGACGCAGGCGGTGCTGGAAGGCGTTGCGTTTGCGATTCGGGATTCGCTGGAGGT
>CAYPEV010000190.1:0-5064 GCA_964409605.1 uncultured Christensenella sp.
GCGCGCGCAGTGCTCGAAATGGTCGGCATTCGCGATATCCGCACGAAATCTTACGGTTCCAACAATCCCAGTAACTGCGTGAAAGCCACGATCGAAGGCCTGAGCCAGCTTCGCACAGCGGAGCAGATTGCCAAGGCCCGCGGCAAGTCCGTGGAAGAGATCCTGGGTTAAGGAGGACGCTACAATGGCGAAAGCAAAAGCGGCGGAGGCCAAAAAACTCAAGATAACGCTCGTAAAGAGCCCGATCGGCTGCCTGAAAGATCAGCAGGCTACGGTCGTCGCGCTGGGCCTGAAAAAGCTCCACAGCACCGTTACCCAGCCGGATAACGCCTGCACGCGCGGCATGATCTTTAAGGTCAAGCACCTGATCACGGTGGAAGAAGTTTAAGGCAGGAGGACGTGCATCATGAAACTCCATGAATTATCGCCCGCCCCCGGGTCGGTCAAAGCCCCTAAGCGCGTCGGTCGCGGTACCGGCAGCGGTATGGGCAAGACCTCCACGATGGGTCACAAGGGCCAGAAAGCACGCAGCGGCAGCAAGAAGAACGGCTTTGAAGGCGGACAGATGCCGCTGACCCGCCGTCTGCCCAAGCGCGGTTTTACCAACATCTTTGGAAAAGAATACACGATTATCAACGTTTCCGACCTTGATCGGTTGGAGAACGGCACCGTAGTGACGGCTGAACTGCTCAAAAAATCCGGCATGATCAGCAAGATCGAAAAAGACGGCCTGAAGGTTTTGGGCGGCGGCGAGCTGACGAAGAAACTGGACGTTAAAGCGGCAAAGTTCTCTCAATCCGCTCAGACTGCAATTAAAGCTGCCGGCGGAAGTGTTGAGGTGATCGGCTAATGTTCCAGACATACATCAACGCGTTTAAGATCAAAGAGATCCGCAAGAAGATGCTCATCACGCTTCTGCTGATCGTGGTCTACCGGCTCGGGAGTTTTATCCCGATTCCCGGCGTCAATACGGAGCTCCTCAAGAGCGCCGTATCGCAATACGACATTCTCGGCTTTCTCGACCTGCTCACGGGTAGTTCGTTCAGCCAGTTTACGCTGTTTGCGATGGGTATTTCGCCCTACATCAACGCGTCGATTATCATCCAACTGCTCACGATCGCGATTCCTTCGCTGGAGCGTCTGAGCAAGGAGGAAGACGGGAAAGTCAAGATCGAGAAGATCACCCGCTACACGGGCATCGTGCTTGCGATGGTTCAGTCCATCGGTATCTTCATCGGTCTCGGCTCGCAGTATCTCGTAGACACCAGCTGGCTGACCTATGCCACTATCGGCATCTGCTCGACCGCCGGTACTGCATTCCTGATGTGGCTGGGTGAACGTATCACCGAGGACGGCGTCGGCAACGGCGTTTCGATGCTGATCTTTGCATCCATCGTTTCGCGCGTGCCAAAGACGTTCCTCAACCTCGGTCAGCAGCTCTTTGTCGGCACGCTTCCCATCTGGGAGCTGCTCCTGCTCGCGATTCTCGTCGTGGGCCTCATCACGCTGGTGACGCATGTGGACCAGGCGCAGCGCCGTATCCCCGTGCAGTATGCCAAGCGTGTCGTCGGACGCAAGATGTACGGCGGACAGAGCACCTACCTGCCGATCAAAGCGAACTCCAACGGCGTTTTGCCGCTGATCTTCGCGCTCACGTTCCTCCAGTTCCCAGGCATGATCGCCCAGTTCTTCCCGAACGGCGCGTTCTATGCGTTCTATAAGACGTACATGGGCACGAGCAGCGCGATTTACTACATCATCTACGCGCTCCTGATCATCGGCTTCGGGTTCTTCTATTCGAGCGTGACGTTCAATCCGATCGAAATGTCGAAAAACCTGCAGCAGAACGGCGGCTTCATCACGGGCATCCGTCCCGGCAAGCCGACGAGCGATTACCTGGGCAAGATCTCCGGACGCCTTACGCTGTTCGGATCGCTCTTCCTCGCGGTGGTTGCGATCCTGCCCCAGTTGGCGATGCGCGGCATGGCCGAGAGCAGCGCGTTTGGCGCAACCAGCGTGCTGATTATGGTAAACGTCGCCCTTGAGACGACCAACCAGCTCGAAAGCCACATGCTCATGCGCCACTACAAGGGCTTCCTCAATTAACAATCTCGCGGTCGGCAGAAGCAGACCCGCAAACTTGATCAGCGGATTCAGGCGTGCCGGTATCTTGCCGGCGCGCCGGTTCCGCGGAGTTGCGAAAACTGGCTGCGGCTGCGTTGCGGAACAAGCAAAGATTCGGGCACATGCGCGAAAACACGCTTAGACCGGAGGAAACGCAATGAAACTCATTTTTTTAGGCCCGCCAGGTGCGGGTAAGGGCACGCAGGCGGTCAAGATCGCCGAACGGTTCCAGATCGCGCACATTTCGACCGGTGATATGCTCCGTGCCGAGATGCGTGAAGGAACACAGCTCGGCTTGGAGGCGAAGAGCCTGATCGACCGCGGCGAGCTGGTGCCGGACGACGTCATCCTCGGCATGGTGAAAAACCGTATCCAGAAAGAGGACTGCAAAAACGGATTCCTCTTTGACGGATTTCCGCGTACCATCGCGCAGGCGGAAGCGCTGGAAAAAATCAGCGCGATCGACTATGTGATCAACCTCGAAGTGCCGAATGAGCGGCTCATCAGCCGCATCAGCGGCCGGAGAATGTGTGCGGAGTGCGGCGCGGGATACCATGTATCCACCTATGCGGATCCAAACTGCAAGTGCGGCGCGGCGCTGTATCAGCGCGAGGACGACAAGGAAGAAACGGTACGGAACCGCCTCGTAGTCTATGAGCGCTCCACCAAGCCCCTGATTGAGTTCTATACGAAAAAGGGGTTGCTGCATTCGGTCAACGGAGATGCAAGCATCGATGTTGTTGACGAAGCGATACGCGCGGTGCTCTCGAAATGAGCGGGATTACGATCAAGTCCGCCGCAGACATCGAAAAGATGGACGAGGCGGGACGCATTGTGGAAGAGACGCTGAATCTGCTGATGAAATCCGCTGCTGTCGGAATGACGACGCAGGAACTGGACGACATCGCGGCTTCGTACATCAAAAGCCGCGGCGCGGAGGCCTCGTTCCTGAACTACAACGGGTATCCGAAAAACATCTGCACCTCGGTCAACGAGCAGGTGGTGCACGGAATCCCGGGCAAGTACCGGCTCAAAGACGGAGATGTACTTTCTCTGGATGTGGGCGCGTATAAGGACGGCTTCCATGGAGACGCGGCGCGCACGGTGCTCATCGGCCAGGTGCCGGAGGAGACGCAGGAGCTCGTCCGTGTGACGAAGGAATGCTTCTTCGAAGGGATTCGTTTTGCGAAACCCGGCTATCGCATCTCCGACATCGCAAAGGCGATCCAGACGCATGCGGAGAGCCATGGATACGGCGTCGTACGCGATCTGGTCGGCCACGGAATCGGACGGCAGATGCACGAAGATCCCGAGGTTCCGAACTTCTGGGTGGCAGGCCACTTTGGCAGCAACCCGCGTTTGACAGCCGGCATGACCATCGCCATCGAGCCGATGATCAATCTTGGCGCAGCCCGCGTGTTTCAGCTCGACGACGGCTGGACGGTTGTGACGGCGGATGGCAAGCCTTCCGCGCACTATGAGAACACCGTGTTGATTACCGAGGGCGAGCCGAGGCTTCTGACCCTGCATGAGGAGGAAGAGGGCGCATGAACGAACCGGTGGTCGGACGCGTGTGCACGTCCCGCGCGGGGCATGACAAAGGGCGCGCGTTTCTCATCGTCGGCATTTGCGACGACAACCACGTGCTGCTGAGCGATGGTGAGACGCGAAAACTCTCGCGGCCGAAGAAGAAAAAGCTGACGCATTTGCACATTGAACCGCAAAAAGCGGAAGAAATTGCAAAAAAATTCGCAGAAAGTAAAGAAATACTGGACGCGGATGTGCGAAAAGCGTTACAATTATTCGGTTACAACAACGGTTGAAATTCTCTGCGGGATACATGCCTGCGGAACTCGAAAAAAGCCGTGTTGCATCAGACAAATTAGGAGGGATAGCTTGTCTAAACAGGACGTTATTGAAGTAGAAGGTGTCGTTTCAGATTCCTTCCCGAACGCGATGTTCGAGGTAAAGCTGACGAACGGGCACAAGATACTCGCAACGATTTCGGGGAAGCTTCGAATGAATTTCATTCGAATCCTGCCGGGTGACAAGGTCACCGTGGAGCTCTCTCCGTATGATTTGTCACGCGGGCGTATCACCTGGCGCGGCAAGAACTGATTTTGAAAAGAGTTTTCTCTTTTTAAAAATATGATTTTCTGACGATAGGAAGCGAAAGGAGAACCACCATGAAAGTAAGACCGAGTGTGAAACCCATTTGCGAGAAGTGCAAGATCATCAAACGCAAAGGCCGCATCATGGTTATCTGCGAAAACCCCAAGCATAAGCAGAAGCAGGGCTGATTCCGGAACAATACCGCCGGAGCGGCTGCGTAAGGGATGGGAAACCAGATTTTACGTTTCCGGCGGATGCTGATATAAAACACCATTTACGATTATTACGGAGGTAAAGGAACGATATGGCACGTATTTCTGGCGTTGACCTTCCCAGAGACAAACGGATCGAATACGGTTTGACCTATATCTATGGGATCGGCCACAAGACCGCTTTGGAAATATTGTCCGCGACCGGTGTCAGCGGTGACATCCGCGTACGCGATCTGGCAGAGAGCGATGTCTCTAAACTCAGAGACTACATTGACCATCATCTCAAGGTGGAAGGCGACCTTCGCCGTGAAACCTCGATGAACATCAAGCGGCTGATCGAGATCGGCTGCTACCGCGGCGTGCGGCACCGCAAGGGCCTGCCGGTTCGCGGACAGAGCACCAAGCAGAACGCTCGCACGCGCAAAGGACCCAAGCGCTCGCAGAGCGGCAAGAAACGGTAAGGAGGAACAGCGATTATGGCAGCAGCAAAGCAAGTCAAAAAGACCGCCACCACGCGCAAGCGCCGCGAGCGCAAGAACATTGAGCGCGGGGCAGCGCACATCCGCTCCTCCTTCAACAACACCCTGGTGACCATCACCGACCTGCAGGGCAACGC
>CAYPEV010000191.1:0-5054 GCA_964409605.1 uncultured Christensenella sp.
ATCGTCACCAGCGCGAGGATTGCAACGAGCAGCTCCTCCGGCTCAAGACCTGCGATCGCTGCGGGCAAAAGAAGCTCTTCCGGCAAAAACCGGAACGCGTCGACGCCTGCGATGGACGCAACGTGGCCGGGGCAGATCAGCGCGTCGATTTGGGTTGCGTCGGTCAGCAGCGCGCGCAGCGCGTTTGGCATGGTCTTGTGCGCAGAGAATATGGAGAGATTCCGTATGTTTTCTCGCGCTGCAGATTCCAGCAAGGCCGCAGTGTGCGGCGTTGTCGTTTCAAAGCCGACACCGTACCAGACGACTTCGCGTACGGGGTGCTCCTTTGCGAATGCGAGCGCGTCCAGCGGAGAGAGCGCGATGCGCACATCCGCCCCGCGCGCGGAAAGATCCATCAGGCTTTCGTTGCCGCAAGGTACGCGCATCATATCGCCGAAGCAGAAGAGCGTGACATTCGGCTGCTTTGCGAGCGCGAGCGCCGCGGCGATATCCTCCTCCGACGTGACGCAGACCGGGCATCCGGGGCCGGAAACAAGGCGTATATTCGGCGGTAAAAGCTGGCGGATTCCGTGGCGGCGGATCGCGTGCGTATGCGTGCCGCAAACCTCCATGAAGGTGATCTGCGGCAGACCCTGCGCGGCTTGCGCGATCTGTTCGGTTAAAAGCCGGATCGCGTTCACAGCAGCTCGACTTCTTTCAGCAGCGCTTCCAACTCCGCGCCCTCGTCGGGATCGACTTTTTGAATCACGAACCCGGCGTGAACAAGCACGCATTCGCCGATTGCAGCATCCGGCAGCAGCCGGATGGATGCGCGGCGCGTTGTACCGCCGTAGTCGACGATCGCGGTTTCTTCCTCAATGATTGTGATGGTTCCGGGGATAGCGAGGCACATAGCTTTGCCCTTCCGTTTATTGTCTGTTGATATTGGCCGCGGCAACCGCCGCCTGACCGTAGCTGATGCCGCCGTCGTTACAGGGCACCAGCCGAGTGATGAATACGGTGAATCCGCGCGATTGCAGCGCGGCTACCCCAAGCTTTAGCAGCAATTCGTTTTGATAGCATCCGCCGGAGAGGGCGATCTGGCCGCAGCCTGTTTCTCCGCGGTGTGTTTCCGCAGCTGTCTCCAGCAGACCTGCCAGCGCGCGGTGGAAACGCATGCTGATCTTTGCAGGCGGCACGCCATTTGCGGCATCCAGTATAACGCCTTTTATGACTGGGCGCCAGTCGTAAATCCAACGCTCGTCCTGCCGCAAGAGCGCAAAATCGTATTTCCCCTGATCCGCCTCGTCCGCGATCTGCTCCAGCAGAATCGCAGCCTGCCCTTCGAATGAAACGCTTTCGCGGATGCCGGCCAGCGCGGCGACCGCGTCAAACAGCCTGCCCATGCTGGTTGTGGCAGGCGCGTTGATCCCAGCGCCCGAAGCCTGAAGCAGAAGCGCTGCTTCGGCTTCCCGCGCGGGGAAAAGGCGCAGCGCGTTCTCTCTGCCCAGTGTGATTTCGCCGGCGCTCAGCGCCGCGCGCCAGGGTTCGCGCACCGCAGACTCGCCCCCGAGCAGACAAAACGGCAGGATGTGCCCGACCCGCCGGCTCTCCCGAATCGTGCCGTAAAGCGTTTCGCCGCCCCAGACGGCGCCGTCGGTGCCGTAGCCCGTGCCGTCCCAGATGAACCCGAGCGAAGGGGAGCCGACCGCCTGCTCCGCGAGAACAGACGCAAAGTGCGCGTGATGGTGCTGCACGCGGAGCACGGGCAGCCCCGTTTCCTGCGCAAGGCGCGTGCTCGCATAATCGGGATGCAGATCACACACGGCAAGCTCCGGCTCGGCGGAGAACAGTTGCTTCATCGAGTCGATCTCGCGCAGATATTCGCGCTCGGTCTCCGGGTCGTCCAGATCGCCGATGTGCGTGCTGAAAAACGCCTGTTCTTCCCGCACGAGACAGAAGGTATTCTTTTGCTGCGCACCCATCGCGAGGATTGCCCGCGTGCCACCGGGCAGCGGCAGGGGCTCCGGCGCCCAGCCGCGCGCGCGGCGCAAGGGGCGCGGCTCGCTAAGGCTCACGACGAACACACTGTCGTCCACGCGGCGCACGATGGGGCGATCGTGTGTGAGTACGGCGTCCGCAAGCGGAGCCAGCTCACGCGCGGCCTCCGCGTCGCGATAGAGCATCGGACGGTCGGAGACGTTCCCGCTCGTGAGCACAAGCGCGGGCGATTCCGCAAGCAGCAGGCAGTGCAGCGGCGTATAGGGAAGCATCACGCCGAGCCGGTGATTACCCGGCGCAACGGACGGCGCAAGGTTTGCGTCTTGTCGCGTTTGCAGCAGGACGATGGGCTTCTGCGCGCAGGTTAAGAGGGCTTCCTCTTCGGTTGAAACGCTGCAATATCGCCGGACCTCATCCAGATCCCGCAGCATGACCGCAAACGGTTTTTCATAGCGCTGTTTGCGCGCGCGGAGATGATACACGGCGGCTTCGCTTGCGGCGTCGCATGCGAGGTGAAACCCGCCGATGCCCTTGATTGCGACGATCTTGCCTGCGCGGATGAACGACGCAAAGAGCGCGACCGCGTCGCCCTCCTGCTCCTTGCCGCCGACCAGGAACGAAAGCCTGGGGCCGCAGACGGCGCAGGCGTTCGGCTGCGCGTGAAAGCGGCGGTCGAGCGGGTCCTCATATTCGTTTGTGCAAGGTGCGCACTGCGGGAAAATCCGCATGCTCGTGTTCGCGCGGTCATACGGTACGCGCTCGATGATCGAGAACCGCGGTCCGCAGTTGGTGCAGTTGATGAAGGGGTAGCGATACCGGCGATCGGTCGGTGTGAAGAGCTCGCGCCTGCAATCTTCGCAGATGCCGATATCGGGCGAGATCAGCGCGCTTTTTTCGCCGTTGCTGCTTTCAAGGATGAAGAAGCCCTTCTCACCGGATGGTTTTAATTTGGTTTTCTCCACCTGCTGCACGCGCGAAAGCGGTGGGGCTTGCGAGGCAAGCGCGGCAAGAAACGATGCGCAGCCTTCGGCGTCTCCTTCAATCTCGATGGTGACGCCGGAACCCGTATTCTGCACAAAACCCGCGAGCGTGCGGCGCACAGCCTCCCGGTAAACAAACGGGCGGAATCCGACGCCTTGCACGATGCCCCGAACCCGTATCCGGTATCGTATCCGCTTTTTTTCTTCGACATGCAGCATAAGGCTATTATACCACCGTTGGGATGGTGTTTTGCACGAGGGCTGTATGATATCGCGCGCACTTGACTACCGGACCGGACGAAAGCAGATACAAGGAAACGCTTACCGAAGGCGGCCCGATCCGTCGGCAGGTCTCGTCAAGCGAGCAGCTTCACCGCAGCGTCCATGATAAATTTGATTCCGAACCCGATCAACACAAGGGCCAGTAGAATCACGATAAGCGTGTAGGCCTTCCCGTTCAACATTTTTCGCGTCCGGCTCGCCAAAAAGGATATGAACACATACCAGGAAAAGTCAGCCAGCATATGACCCGCAAAGAACAGAGCGATGCCGGTCACGCCAAAGGATTGATAGGCCGCCATCATCAGCCCAAGCCCGACCACCGTCCACCAGATAATGAAATATGGATTCATGGCACTGATCAGAATACCGTTGAGAATCAGCCCGCCGGATTTCTCTTTCCCGATGGCCGCAACATCCAGCTTGGCTTTCCCTTTCGCAACGTCTTTGATCATAAGGGCGCCAAAGACGATCAGTATCGTTCCGCCCGCAAGTCCAATGACGATCTGCGCCGCCGCGGTGGACAAAAATGTCCCGACCCCTAAAAAAAGGAGAGCGATTGTGGCTAATTCCAATAATGCATGCCCTGTTATGAGAAGAAAACCGGAACGGACTCCGACACGCATACTCTGGTTGATGTTGTATGTCAGCAAAGGCCCCGGCATAACGGCGCCCGAATATCCGATCAACAGCGATTGAAAAAATGTTCCGATCAAGGTGGTTTTTTCTCCTTGTTAGATTGATAACGATTATAACACGATTCAGTGGTGAATAATCACGTATCAAGCGGTCGGATTGCGAATATTTATGCGCTAAACTCATGTTCGGGCGGAGAACAGCCAATGACGATGGAACGCCGGCTTAAGAGCCGGTCACGCACAATTACGGGCGCGCGGCATACCTGCGCCCAATACGAAAACGCCTGTTTGGCCAGAAGAGCATGGGGGACGATATGGCCCTGTATACGACGCGGCTCGCAGAAGAAAAGCAGCTTGTTGTATGATCAGCCATTCAACCGATACGAACGATACGAAAAAGGCATGCGCCTCGTTCGAGGCGCATGCCTTGCGTTTTGTTGGGTCGTTTTTTGCGAGAAACGGCGTCACCCGCCGAAACAGAATATCCGTTCGTTCAGTGTCCCAGCACGCGGGAGATATCCGCCGCAGCTTCGATGATGAGCTGCTTGGCACGCTGAAATTCCGGCGACTCGACCGAATGAAACATGCTTACAACAGCGATGGAGTAAGTGGCTTCACCGGTATGGTTGAGGATTGGCGCCGCGACTGAGTGCAGACCGATGTGAAACTCGCTGTTATCAATCGCATAGCCGCGCTCGCGCGTGATCTGCAGCTCCGTTTCAAGCGCTTCGATCGAGTGGATGGTGTGGGGGGTATAGATTTGCATTCCACGCTCGCGTATGATGTGCCGCAGCTGCGGCGGGGAGAGATAGGAAAGCAGAATCTTGCCCTGCACCGTGCAATGCGCCGGAAGCCGGGAACCGACCTTTGAGACCACGTGAAACGCACTCGTAGATTCCAGAAAGCTCATGATGAGCGCTTCTCCGCGGCTTAAAATCGCGAGGCACACGGACTCGTTCAGCTCGTTTGCAATGTTTTGCATATACGGCCTGGCGATTGCGGCAACATTCCAGTTGTTGCTGATGGCACAACCCAGCTCAAACAGCCGGATGCCAAGCTGATAGCGGCCGTCCTGCATGGATTGTTCTACCATGTCGTTTGCGCGGAGTGTGGCGAGCAGACGGTGAACGGTGCTTTTCGCAAAACCCGTCTGGTTTGAGAGCTCTTGCAGCGACAG
>CAYPEV010000192.1:0-4942 GCA_964409605.1 uncultured Christensenella sp.
TGCGCTTGAAGTCGATGATGCGGTACTTCTGGCGCGCGCCGCCGCCCTGGTGGCGGACGGTGATCTTGCCGGTGACGTTGCGGCCGGCGTTCTTTTTCTTATCTTCGACCAGCGAGCGTTCCGGCGTCTTTTTGGTGATTTCTTCAAAAGAAGAAACCGTCATGAAGCGCTGGCCCGGCGTGATCGGGTTGATTTTACGGATACCCATGGTTCGTCCTCCCCTTACTGCGAGATGCTGTCGAAGAACTCGATGCCTTTGGAGTTCTCCTTGAGCTTCACATAGGCCTTTTTGCTGCTCGGCGTGCGGCCGGAAGAATTGCCCTGGCGGCGCACTTTGCCGTCGCGGTTGATGGTATGCACGCTTTCCACTTCCACATCGAAGATCTCTTCGACCGCCTTCTTGATCTCGATCTTGTTGGCGCTCTTGTCGACTTCGAAGGTATAGGTCTTGCTCGGAAACTGATCGTACGATTTTTCGGTCAGAACCGGCTTTTTGATGATGTCATAGGCGCTCTTCATTATGCGTACACCTCCTCGATCTTCTTGGCCGATTCCTCGGTGAGGATCAGCACCTTGTACTTGAGAATCTCGTACGCGCTCAGGGTGCCGACCAGCGTGGTCTTGACGCCGGGGATGTTGCGCGCTGCGCGCTCCACCACTGCGTTGGGTTCCGGCAGGACGATGAGCGCCTGCTGCGCCTTGACGGCTTCGAGAACCTTGACCATTTCACGGGTCTTTGCTTCCTTGAGGTTCAGCTCGTTGAAGAGAACGAGTTCGTTATCGAGAACCTTGCCGGACAGCGCGCTCTTCATCGCAACGCGCTTGACCTTCTTGTTGACGCGAATGCTGTAGTCGCGGGGTTTGGGTGCGAACACCACACCGCCGTGACGCCACTGGGGCGAACGCGTGGAACCCTGACGGGCACGGCCGGTGCCCTTCTGACGCCAGGGTTTGATGCCGCCGCCGGAGACTTCCGCGCGGGTGAGGGCACTCTGCGTGCCCTGACGGCAGTTTGCGAGGTGTGCTCTGACGACCTCGTGGAGAACATATTGGTTGACAGGCTGTCCAAAAGTGTTTTCGGAGAGCTCGTATTCGCCGACCTTCTTGCCGGTGATATCGACAATTGCTACTTTAGGCATTCTCTTGCTCCTCCTTACTTCACGGTGCTCGTTACGGAAACGAGGCCGCCCTTCGGGCCGGGCACCGCGCCCTTGACGAGCAGCAGGTTACGCTCTGCGTCCACGCGCACGACTTCGAGGTTCTGCACGGTGACGGTTTCGTTGCCCATGTGGCCGGGAAGGTTCTTGTGCTTGAACACGCGGGACGGGCTCGAGTTTGCGCTCATGGAGCCAACGCCGCGGTGATAGTGCGAACCGTGCGTCATCTTGCCGCGGTTCTGGTTCCAGCGCTTGATGACGCCCTGGAAACCCTTGCCTTTGCTCACGCCGCGCACGTCGATCTTGTCGCCTTCGGTGAACAGATCCGCTTTGATGACCTGGCCGACCTGGTAGCTGTTCGCGTCGTCGAGCTTGAACTCTCTCATATAACGGAGGGGTTTCACGCCCGCTTTGGCAAAATGCCCCGTTCTCGGCTTGTTGGAGAGCTTTTCACGCAGCTCGCCGAAGCCTACCTGAACAGCTTCGTATCCGTCCGTCCCGACGGTCTTCTTTTGGATGACGGGGCAGGGACCGGCTTCGATGACTGTCACGGGGATCATGGTACCGTCAGCTCGGAACATCTGCGTCATACCGATCTTTTTGCCCAAAATGGCTTTCTTCATGTTTACCTCCGATTGGTTACAGTTTGATCTCGATGTCAACACCAGCGGGGAGATCAAGCTTCATCAGCGCGTCAACGGTCTTGGACGACGGCTGGAGAATGTCGATCAGGCGCTTGTGTGTGCGCATCTCGAATTGTTCGCGGGAATCCTTGTACTTGTGGGTTGCACGCAGAATGGTAACGATTTCCGTTTCCGTGGGCAGGGGGATCGGGCCACTGACCTGCGCGCCGGTTCTCTTGGCGGTCTCGACGATCTTTTCCGCGCTCTGGTCGATCAGAGAGCTTTCATACGCCTTGAGCTTGATGCGAATTCTGTTTGCCATGTTATTGATATCCTCCTTCGTAATAGGGGCGGTACACAAAGCCGTGTGTTTCCTTCTTCATAAGGCAGGCCCAGCCTTTCGGCTGTGCGCTATACTCGTTCGGGACTGCACGAATTGCTTCGTAAACTCACCCTCGCCTGATTTGCAGACGTTGGGTCTGAGCGGAAATTACCCGGATGGCAGAACCGGCAACCTCCCGTTCATCCCTTTCACGCGCAAAAACATCGCCTTTGCGGCGCGAACAGATTTATTTTACACGGTTGATACATGGATTGCAAGAAGAATTTTCAGAATTCAAGCAACTATTTTTGCGTGCGGCTTTCTGCATGAATTGCCCGTAATCGGGCATTTTTTCTTCCGAAGGGTTGTTTTCACGGTTTAGCGCAATTCTGCGCGCGATCTTTGTGAAATCCTGCGCTTTTTCGCGTTTTTTGCCGCTCGGAGAGTATATCACACTTTTTTATCCCGCACAACACCGTATCCCGCCGGTTCGATCTTTTCCCGGTATATCTAACGCGCAAAGCAGGTCTTCCCATCTGCTTCCGGTTTCTCTTCCTTATATATAGTGGATCTTGAACGGATCGGATTTCATTGTATTCGCCTGCGCAAAAAGAGCAGGCCTTTTCGGGACCTGCTCATGTGTGCGGGTGAAGCGTCACTTCATCGTGTTCGGAATAAATTGCTTGGCGTTGAGGATATGGTCGCGCAATAGATTGCATGCGCTTTCAAAATCGCCCTCGCGGCAGCTCATCATGATCGTCTCATGCTCGTTGATCGAAACCTCGCGCGTCTGCGGCGTACCGTAAAAGCTCGCGCGCAGATAACGGTCGATATTCGCGTGCACGAGCTCGAGCAGGAAGTTTGCCATCGAGTTCTTTGCATGCGACGTCAGGATCTCATGGAACTTGTAGTTGAGTTCTTCGGAGCGGACGATGTCTTCCACCGAAGTTTCCCGCTGCTGGCGTACGATCTCCTCCAGCGCGTCAAAATCCGCCTTTGTCAGCATGGGCGCGCTGTTTCGCATCATCATCACAGAGAGCGTTGCACGAACTTCCATCATATCCAGCAGCTCGCTGCGAGTGAGTTCCGTCACGGCGGCGCCCCGGTTTGCGTGGATACGAACCAGCCCCTGCGCCTCCAGCCTTCTCAATGCTTCGCGCACGGGGATATGGCTGACGTTGAGCGCCGCAGAGATTTCGTCCTGTTTGAGCTGCATGCCGCCCGGAAGCTTTCCACTGATAATGCCTTCGCGCAGAACATGAAAAATCCACTCCTGCGTGGCACCGACGCGCGGCCCCACCTGTTCCGCTATGGCTTTGTAATCCATAATTCACCTCATTCAGATTGAGAGTTGAACACAAGAAACGGTCTATGTGCATTATATATGATCCCACCCGTGGATGCAACCCCTTTGCATACTGTATGTGTGTATGCAATTTGCGCCGCGGCTTTTATCGGATCGCAACCCATCATAGCCCCCGGATCATTCGGACGGGCGGCGATGAGTCGCATCATGCGTGCCGGAACAAAAACAGGAAACCTACCTTAGCGAAGTACCCAACGAGCACTTGTGCGATGGTCTGTTTCCTGTTCTGACATTACGGGGTGTTGAATCGATTCGTCCATACCCCTCCCCCCGGGCCGGCGGAGGGCAATCTTGCTCAGCGGCCGTACTTGACGCGCTCGAGGCGGATCAGCGCCAGCACGCCTTCGCGGATCTCACTCGGCAGACGGTCGGCCAGCGCAACGTCGTTACGGTACGACTGCATGCCTTCCGTGTCGAAAAGATAACTCGGCTCCTCGGTCAGACCGAGAATGCTGTCGGTCGAGGTGTTGTAGTGCGTCGCAATCGCCACAAGTGACGCGATGTCCGGCATACAACGGTTGGATTCCCATGCGGCAACGGATTGCTGCACGACACCCACGGATTCGCCCAGCTGCTGCTGCGTTTCGCCGTGGGATTTGCGAAGTCTCTTGATGCTTGCTCCAATGTCCATTTTGTTCTCTCTCCTCCAACTGATATAAACAGTGGACGTTCTTACTGAAATTGAACGTATCCACTCTCGGGCACGAGCGCTTTGCCGCGCGCCCCCGGCTCTGTCCTCACTGGTACTCGGAAGAACCGTACAACTTATTCTACTATACATCTGGACAGAAAGAAAGAGCCAGAGAAAAGTTTTTTCGATTTTGCACGTTCATTTTCCGTAATCACAGGGGATTTTCTTGTTTTTGCAAACATTTTTTGCTTCGTTTGAAAGCTGCGGCCGGTATCGGCCCAACAAAGTCCTTTTGTTTTACCGGAACACAAAGCAACATAAACCACGTGTTTTCTGCACGAATCAATGGAAACGTTTCCAGCGCAAAGGGTGCAAAACGGACGCAACCGTGGTTTAGCCAAGTTGAAATCTCATGTCATCTATACAAGTGTTTCGTTTTTTGTTACGCGTATCAACCTTAAAACTGCAAACGAATCGCCGGACGATCCGGCTCTGTAGAAATGTTTTGCTGTAACACGGTCATGATCCCGGAAGATTGCTGCGCATCGACGTGTCCTTCCATTTTTTTGTTTCTATTCTCTTCGCTTTTCCGGATCCATATCCGCACAAAAGCGCATGAAATAAGCTCTTGCGTTGATTACGCGATCTCTCCGGGCGGGAAGCGCGTCCAGTGTTTCTTATGCCGTTCGGTCCGCACGAACCGGAATTTTTAACGTGTTACATATGCTTTCCTGTAAAATACATCGAATTCAAGATCACAATGCAATTTTTTTCTCAAAAACAGTACGGTTTTACAAGTTCATGGTAGCGATCGAAAATTGAACTATGCTATACTAATCAGCG
>CAYPEV010000193.1:0-1796 GCA_964409605.1 uncultured Christensenella sp.
CTTCTTCGGGGACGGAAAAGGGCGGCAGCATGCCGCTGACGGCGAACGCCTGTTCGATCGGGTCGGGCAGCGAATCCATACCGAAGAACAGATCGACAAGGATGGCGTTATGCCCCTTTTTGCGCAGAGCGTTGGTTACCATGGTACCGGTAGAGAGAGAGACGTCGCGTTCCGGCGAGAGTCCGCCGGCAAGCACTACGATGTTCATATGCGGTTTCCTTTCCGATGTGGAATCGGTGCGTCAAACGGGATTTCCGGCCAGCCGGCTAAACCGTTCTTATGTTTATACCATGATTTTGATTTGAATTCAAGTCGGGCGATTTTGTTTGTCCACGCGAAAAGACACGGCGGAAACGCGCGGCGCGCCTTTTTGCGCGCTGCCGTGTCCTATAACGCTAGGCGGCGGCGTCCGAAGAAGGGGGGGATGCAGATGAAATATTGGCTGCTGTTATTTTACTCAAACAGGAAAAATTGCTGTGCATTCGAAAAGGGAACGGCTATAATATCGATATGAATAGAATCGACATAAAAATAAATGTAATAAAGAAAGCGATGCTTTCCGCTGCACTTGCCGCAGTCTTTATCCTCTGCGCCTGCGGTATAGGGAGCGATTCCATCACATCGTCTGCCGGCGGCACGGCTCCGAAGGCGACATACAACGTGCCTGCTCTGCCGGACATCACGCATGAAGATGTAACGCTCGCGGACATGACGTATGAACGGCCGGATATCGACGGCATGACGGCCGCGATGGACGACTTGCAGGATGGAATCCGGCAGGGCAAAGACGCCGCGGAGATGATCGCAAGCTATCAAACACTTCAGGCACAGTACAGCCACGCAGATTCGATGCTGTCTTTGGTTTACCTCTTATATGCATTTGACGTGACCGATGACTTCTATCGGGAAGAATACGCCTATCTGCAATCCTCGCTTTCAGAGCTGGACGCGACCATGCAGGCGGTATCCGCCGCGCTGTTTGAATCCTCCGGCGAAGCGCAGGAGCTGGCGAAGGAATCCTTCGGCGAAGGCTATGTGGACGCGATCCTCCACGACGATCTCTACGACGACGCGACGATTCAAGATCTGCTCGACCAAGAGGAACAACTGACGCTGGAATACGATAATCTGACCGCGACATTCTCGCTGCTGGACAACGGCACACGCTGGACATATGCGGACATCATGAACGATGTGTCGCTGAGCAATGAGGAATACTACCGCCTCTATGACGCGTACTGCGCGGCGCTCAACGCACAGGCGGGTGTGATCTTTCAGGAGCAAGTCTCGATTCGAACCGAAATCGCCTCCCGGCTGGGATATTCAAACTATTCGACCTATTGCTACGAAACCTACGGACGTGACTATACCCCCGCGGACGCAAGAACGCTTCATGCCGCGGTCAAGCAGTACATCGCGCCGGTATTCATCGAAGCAACCGAGCGAAACGATACATCCGACCTCAGCGCGGCAACGTTTGACGAGGACGCATATTTCAGCGCGCTTTCTTCCGTCTCGAACGAATTTTCGGTCTTGCTTGCCGAGCCCGTGACCTACATGCTGCAAAACCGGCTCTATGACGTGACCGACAGCGACGTCAAGATGGATTCAAGCTTTACGACCTATATTGCGGACTATCGCGCGCCTTTCATCTTCTCCGCATGGACCGGGTATTCGGATGATGTCGCGACCATGATGCATGAGATGGGGCATTTCACGAACTATTACCACAATGCGGAGGTCGGTTATTCCGCAGGGGACAGCCTCGATCTGGCCGAAGTGGACGCGCAAGCGCT
>CAYPEV010000193.1:1896-4901 GCA_964409605.1 uncultured Christensenella sp.
AGCGAATGGGTGCTGATCTCACATACATTCCAGACGCCGATGTACTATATCAGCTATGCCGCGAGCATGGTGCCCGCGCTCGAGCTGTTTGACCTCGCGCAGAGCGACAAAGAAGCGGCCAAAGCTGCGTATTTCAACATCGTCATGCGCGAGCCATATGAAACGCTTGGCGATGTGCTGGCAAGAAACGGGCTGGACCCCGTGTTCTCGCAGGAGACCATCGCGCAGATTGCGGACATCCTCGAGACGTATGTCAGTTAAAATTGCATTTTATTTCTTCAAAAGCGCGGCAGCTGTTCGCGCTTTTTTTCGTAAAAACACATAAAAAATAGCTGTTATGTAAAATAAATATGGACTTTTGTACAAAAATTTCGGGTATAATACCAGAATAAGCCGTGCTTAAGCGCTTAATAAACGACTAAACAGCAGTAAAAGGCGCGATGGGCGGCGCAGGACACGCCGTTTCCGGTAAATTCCCGGAAAAACGCCGGATTTCGGGCTTTTTTATGAAGATCGGCGGGGAGCGCGCGTCTTTTCATCCGAAATAAATTGTGCTATACTAGGACGCGATGCAAAAAAGAGAGGTTATTTCAGTGAAAATTGAGAACATCATGGAGAGCATAGAACTTGCGCTCAAGCAGAATCATCAGGTGTCGTTTCTGGACGCAACGACCGCTCAGCTGCATGATGCGTTATCCGGCGTGGTGATGGCCGCAATCGCCGAAAACTGGTATGAAAGCCGCCACGCGCATGAGCGCGTGCGCGAGGCGTATTATTTCAGCGCGGAATATCTCGTCGGCAGAACGGTTTACAACAACCTGTTTGTGCTCGGCATACTGGACGAGGTCAAGCGTGAGTTTGAAGCGCGCGGACTCGATATTGCGATGTTTGAGGATATCGAGGATGCAGCGCTCGGCAACGGCGGCTTAGGCCGCCTCGCCGCGTGTTTCCTCGACTCTGCGGCTTCCGAAAATCTGCCGCTGGACGGCTATGGCATTCGCTATAAATACGGTCTTTTCAAGCAGAGCTTCAGTGACGGATTTCAGGTGGAGAGTGCGGACGACTGGCAGCGCTTCGGCGACCCCTGGAGCCGCAGGCGGGACACGCACGAGATGCTCGTCCACTTTGCGGACATGACCGTGCGCGCGGTTGCGTACGATATGCCGATTCTCGGCTACAACACGGACAACATCGGCACGCTGCGCCTCTGGCAGAGCGAGGCCGTTTCGGACTTTGATTTCAAGCTCTTCAACGACCAGGAATACTCCCTCGCGGTTCTGGAGAAGAACGCGGTAGAGGACATCACGCGCGTGCTGTATCCCAACGACTCGACCGAGGCAGGCAAGAAACTGCGGCTCAAGCAGCAGTATTTCCTGTCCAGCGCGAGCCTGCAGGACATCATCTTCCGCTTCAAACGCGAAAACCGCCCCATCGACAGCTTTGCCGAGCATGTGGCGATTCAGCTGAACGACACGCACCCGACCGTGAGCATACCGGAACTCATCCGCCTGCTCATGAAGGAGGGTATTCCGTTTGACCGCGCGTTTGAAATCGCAGCGAAGACCTTCTCCTACACCAACCATACCGTCATGGCGGAAGCGCTGGAGAAATGGGACGTCAACCTGTTTAAGTCCGTGCTGCCGGAAGTGTTTGATATCGTCTATCAGATCAACGCGAAGCTTTGCGGAGAACTGATGGCGCGCAGATTTGACTGCTCGCGTATGTCGATCATCCAGGGAAAGCTGATCCATATGGCAAACCTTGCGGTGTATTGCTCCCGTTATGTCAACGGCGTCGCGGCGCTCCACACCGAGATCCTCAAAAATGACGTCCTCAAAGAGTGGTACGCGGCGTTCCCGGAGAAGTTTCAGAACAAGACGAACGGAATTACGCAGCGCCGCTGGCTCGGTCTGTGCAATCCGGAATTGTGCGATTATCTGGATGCGCGTATCGGGAAAGGATATCTATCCGACCTGGAGCAGATTGCGGCGCTGAAGGAGCACCTGTCCGACCGCGACGTCGAGCAGTTTAACGAGGTCAAGCGGATCAAGAAACAGCAGCTCAGCCGCCTGATTCAGGAGCGCGAGGGCGTCTATCTGCCGCCGGATTTCCTCTTTGACGTGCAGGTCAAGCGCATGCACGAATACAAGCGGCAGCTGCTCAACGCCTTCGGCATTCTCGATACGTATTTCGGACTCAAGGACGGGCGGATCAAGGACTTCACGCCGACCGCGTATATCTTCGGCGCGAAAGCCGCGCCGGGATATATTCGCGCGAAGGCGATTATCAAGTATATCAACGAGCTCGCGAAGCTGATCAATGCCGACCCCGACATGGCGGACAAGATGCGCGTTGTGTTCGTGCAGAACTATAACTGCTCCTATGCCGAACATATCATCCCTGCGGCGGACGTTTCGGAGCAGATTTCACCCGCGGGCACGGAGGCCAGCGGCACAGGCAACATGAAACTGATGCTCAATGGCGCGGTGACCCTCGGCACATTTGACGGCGCAAACGTGGAGATCGTCGAGCAGGCGGGGCTTGAGAACAACTATATCTTCGGCGCGAGCGTGAAGGAACTCAACGAACTCAAGCCGCGCTACAACCCGAAGGCGATCTACGACTATGAGCCGCGTGTGCGCCGCGTGGTGGATTCGCTCATCGACGGGACGCTCAGCGACGACAACAGCGGGGCGTTTGCGGATCTGCATCGTTCGCTGCTGTTCGGCTCCGAGTGGTCCAAGCCGGATCAATATTTCGTCCTGCAGGAGCTTCTGGCGTTCTGTCAACGGAGAGAGGATGTCAATTGCGATTATCGCGACCGCATTGCCTTCGGCAGGAAGTGCATGATGAACGTCGCAAGCAGCGCAAAATTCAGTTCCGACCGTACGATCCGCGAATATGCCAACGACATCTGGCATATTCAGCCGCTTCCGCCGCTGGAGAGCACAAGGCTGTTTTAATTCCCTTTTATCACGAACAAAATCCGCTTTTCCCTTTAGGGG
>CAYPEV010000194.1:0-4887 GCA_964409605.1 uncultured Christensenella sp.
GCTCCGGATACGTGATATCGACCAAGTCTCCCTCGGTTACCGCGGCGTTCGGCTTTGCGGCCTTGCCGTTGAGCAGAATCGCCCCTTCGCGGATCAGCCGCTGCGCCTGCGTACGCGAAAGCTCGGTTTCGCTCGCGACAAACGAATCCAGTCGGCCGGGAACACCGCAGAGGATGCTCTCCTGCTCAGGCATCGGAGGCATGGGAGGAATCCGGAGAATCGCTCTCTTTGGGCGCATCCGGTTTCTGTTCAACGGGCGGTTCTTTGCCGGGAGCCTCTTTTCTGAAAGAAACGCGCTCAAACATCGATCGATCCTTTAAAAGCAGCGCGTCGATGACGAGCAGCACGCAGCCGATGCTCAGCGCGCTGTCCGCAACGTTGAACACCGGAAACGAAAACAGCGGCGTGATATCGAGAAAATCGCGCACATAGGAAAGAAGCAGTCGATCGATAAAATTGCCGACCGCGCCTGCAAACAGGAGCGCGAGCGTGATGCGCGAGAACACAGTGAGCTTTTTATGAAAACGGATGATCACATAGATCAGCGCCGCGGCGACGATCAGCGTCATCGGGATAAACAGCCAGCGGAACCCTTCCAGCATGCCCCAGGCGGCACCGGTATTGTGTACGTTGGTCAACTGCAAAAGACCATCGATGACAGGCATACTGCTGCCGACGGGCGAAAGATAGAGCTGCACCAGATGCTTCGACACCTGGTCCAGAACGAGCAGAATGACGACGATGATGAGTTCAAGCAAGATGATATCCTCCGGTTGGTTTGATCTAGTATAGCACGCGCGTTAACCGCCGACAACCGTCGCGGACTGCGTTTCACTTGTAAAAAGATCGGGATAGAGCGTCGTATAGTTGTCATATGCGGTCATGACGTTCTCGTAATACCGCGCGGTGTCTTCAAACGGGATCGTGACAAGTACCACGTTTTGCGAAAACCTTGCGTCCGTAAGCCAATCCTCCACACTGCCGTGGCCCGCGTTGTAGGCGGCAATGATCTCCATGATCCTTCCGTCAAAACGATTGCTGAGGAAGTTGAGATACCAGCAGCCGTATTCGATGCTGATTGCGGGAACGGTGAGCATATCGAGCGAATAGGCGAGCTCCGGGTCGATTTTGTGCCCGATCCACTCCCCCGTGTCCGGCATGATCTGCATGAGCCCGACCGCGCCAACGCGGCTGACCGCGTTTGGGTCGTTGCTGCTTTCACAGCGCATGATCGACTGCACCAGATACGGATCGAGCGAATATTGCTTTGCATATTGCGCGATGAGCTCCGTGTATGCCACGGGATAATTGCGCAGGGCTTTTTCATGCTGCGCATTTTCATAGAGCACATAGCCGCCAAAACCTGCCGCAAGAAGAAACAAAACCGCGCCAAGAGCAAGGATCGCAATCTGCATGGCGGAAAGCTTGTTTCGTTTTTTTGCGCGCTTCGCGGGTTTCCGTTCTCGTGTCGGCTGGCTCAAGCGTTTGCTCCTTCGGCTTTCATCTTCCGATACAGCGCGTCAACCTGCCAAAGCAGCGCTTCTTCCGTGCTGTTGTTCTCTATGATCCAGTCTGCGAGGAGCAGCTTCTCCTCCTCCGGCATCTGCGCGCGCATGCGGGCGGCGACCTGCTCCCTCGGGAGCGCGTCCCGCTCCATCACGCGGCGGATGCGGTTTTCCTCTGTGCTGGAAACGACGATGTTGTGATCCATTTCCGCGTGCATACCGCTTTCGAACAGCAGCGGCACCTCAAACACCGCGATATCGCCCCGCTCCCCTGTGCGCTCCCGTTCGGCGCGCGAAAACAGCTCGCCGATGACATAGGGATGGATGATTTCATTGAGCGCGAGGCGCTTTGCCTCGTTGGCAAAGACGATCTCGCCCAGATGCTTGCGGTCTATGGTTCCGTCTGCGCGCAAAATTTCGCGTCCGAACGCCTCCACGGTCTTGCCATAACAGACCGCGCCGGGATCCAGCGCGCGGCGGGAGATCTCGTCCGCATGATAGACCCGCGCACCAAGCGTGGAAAAGTGCTTTGCCGCGGTCGTCTTGCCCGACCCGATTCCACCGGTAAGCCCGATTTTCAGATAATCGCCTGCGCTCGTCATTTGGTCTCATACCAGCTGCGGCCGACTTTGACATCCGCATCCAGCGGAACGGAAAGCACGGCCACCTGCTCCATGCACTCATGTACAAGCGAAACAACCTCGTCCGCTTCCGCTTGCGGGACGTCGAAGATCAGCTCGTCGTGCACCTGCAGGATCAGCTTTGTTTTCAGATTGCGCTGTGAGAGCGCGCTGCTGACTTTGACCATCGCGAGCTTGATGATGTCCGCTGCCGTACCCTGAATGGGCATGTTCATCGCGACGCGTTCGCCAAAGGAGCGAGTGTTGTAGTTGGAGCTCTTGAGCTCCGGTAGGGCGCGCCTGCGCTCGAACATGGTAACCGCGTAGCCAAGACGCTTTGCGTCCTCCACGCTCTTATCCAGATACGCTTTTACGCCCGGATAGCGGTCGAAATAGAGCTTGATGTATTCGGCTGCGCGCTTGACAGGGATATCGAGATTTCGTGCGAGGCCGAAGTCGCTGATGCCATAGACGATGCCAAAGTTGACCGCTTTTGCCGCGCTGCGCTGCTCCTGCGTCACCTCGTCAAACGGTACGCGGAAGACTTCGCTCGCTGTCGTGCGGTGGATGTCCTTGCCGCTGTTGAAGGCGTGTATCATGCCCTCGTCTCCGCTGATGTGCGCGAGCAGCCGCAGCTCGATCTGAGAATAATCGGCGTCCACGAGCACATTGCCGGAAGAGGCGATGAACGCCTTTCGAATCTCCCGTCCCTGCTGCGTGCGCACGGGGATGTTCTGCATGTTCGGCTCCGTACTGGAGATTCGTCCCGTCGCGGTGACGCACTGATTAAACTGCGTACGAACGCGGTCGTTCTCGTCGCTGACGACGTTCAAAAGCCCGTCGATAAACGTGCTTTTCAGCTTCGTGAGGAAGCGGTATTCCTGAATCTGGTTGATCGCGGGGTGTTTGTCCGCGAGCGCTTCAAGCGTCTCCGCGTCGGTGGAAAATCCGCTCTTGTTCTTGCGTCCGGTCGGCAGGCCGAGCTTTTCAAACAGCACCTCGCCGAGCTGTTTGGGCGAGAGGATATTGAAGGTTTCTCCGGTCGAACGATAGATCTCCTTTGCGAGCGCTTCGCTCTGCTCGTTGAACTGCGCTTGCAGCTGCTTGAGCATATCCCGATCGACGCGGAACCCTTCGCGTTCCATCTCAAACAACACGCGCGCAAGCGGCAGCTCCATCTCAAAATAGAGCTTGCTCATGTTCGCTTCTTCCAGCTCGCGGAGCATCCGATCTCGCATGGAAAACAGCATGGCGGCGTTTGGCTTTCCGTTTGGGCAAAGCCGCTCGCTGAGGATCGCAAAGCTCGTTGCGGGACGCGTCGCGTCCAGGAGATAGTCCGCAATCATCGCGTCAAACACGCTTGCTTGAAGCGTAATCGAAAACTTTTGCAGCAGATGCCGCAGCCGCTTCGTATCAAACGCCAACATTTCACAGCTGCTGTCTTCAAAGATCGGCCGGAACGCGCGATAGAGCGCGCCTTCGTCGATCGGGGTGGAAAACAAATCCACACCCTGCACGATTTCATAATATATTTCGGGTGAGAACGCAAACTGAAGCGTCTCCCCAACTTCTATTGAAAATTGCTTCACCGGAGAAGCTTTCTGAATCGCTTCCCGAACAGCTTCGATCGTATCCAACTCCACACGCTGCGCTGCGGGAATTGGCGCGTTCGTTTCCGGAACGGGCGCGTTCTCCCCGCCGATGCGCGCGGCGAGCCCGCGCATTTCGAGGTCCAGCAGCTTCGCGCGTGCGCCGCCCATCGCCTCCGGACGAAAGGCGCAGTCCTCAATCGTGAGCGGAATCGGCGCTTCCGTGCAGATGGTGCCGAGTTGGTAACTCATGCGCGCGCTCTCTGCGCCCGCCGCGATCTTTTCGCCGAGTTTGCCCTTGACGTCGGACGCGTGCGCAAGCACATTTTCCAGTGTGCCGTATTCTGCGAGCAGTTTCATCGCGGTCTTTTCGCCGACGCCCTGTATACCGGGGATATTGTCGGAGTTATCGCCCATCAGCCCCTTGAGGTCACGCATGCGGTCGGGCTCGAGACCATATTGTTCATTGAGTACGACGCGGTCGAACTCCACCGTCTCGCTGATGCCTTTTTTCGTCATCAGCACGTGGGTGCGGTCCCCGATGAGCTGCAGCGCGTCGCGGTCTCCCGTTACAAGCAGCGCGTCGATTCCCGCTGTTTCACACTTTTTCGCAAATGTGCCGAGGATATCGTCCGCTTCGTAGGACGGCGTTTCGCAGACGGCGATGCCCATCTCGCAGAGCAGCTCTTTCAGCAGCGGAAACTGCGCGCGCAGGTCTTCTTCCGTCTCCTTGCGCCCCGCTTTATATGCCTCGAATTGCTCGTGGCGAAAGGTCGGCCCGTGCATGTCAAACGCGACCACGAGATAATCCGGGTTGCGTTCAATGAGCTTCAGAAGCATGCTTAAGAAGCCATGCAGCGCGCCGGTCGGAACCCCCGCGCGCGTGGTCATGGGCGGCAGCGCATGATATGCGCGGTGCATAAGGCTGTTTCCGTCGATGGCGATCAGCTGTTTCAAGCGGCACCTCCTGCGTGGCTGTCATAAGGATCCCGTTTTGCTCTTCCGGCATATGCGCGTGTGTTAAGCAATGCGAAGGCCTACATCAAATATCAGCGGATCACGGCGTAGACCATGGGCGCGACCTGCTCCGGCTTATCGCCGATGCAGACCGCTTCCAGCATGGTATCCATCGCGTCCTGCAGGTTCTTTTCGTCGTTGACGTAAAGCGTGCAG
>CAYPEV010000195.1:0-4829 GCA_964409605.1 uncultured Christensenella sp.
ACGGAATGTCCTGCGTCCTCGCGGGCGATACGCGCGGGGAGCAGCTGGAAAAAGCCGAACTTCTGTTTTTAACGATGGAAGCGGGGCTGGCCTCCATTCTGGAGGGGTATCGCAAAGCAATTAAAATCCGACACAGGGAGGTGTAACGATATGTTCAAGATGAATCTGCAGCTGTTTGCGCATAAAAAAGGCGTCGGTTCGTCCCGTAACGGCCGCGACAGCCATTCCAAGCGTCTCGGACCGAAGCGCGCGGACGGCCAGTTTGTGCTCGCGGGCAACATCCTCGTGCGTCAGCGCGGCACGCATTTCCATCCCGGCACCAACGTCGGCATCGGCAAGGACGATACGCTCTTTGCAACTGTCGACGGCGTTGTCCGCTTTGAAACCAAGCACCTTGGCAAAAAGCAAGTCAGCGTTTACGAGGTCGCCGCGGGCGAATAACAACAATTTTACGAAAAGAGCGGACGATGTGAATCGCCCGCTCTTTTGCGTGGAGCCTTGCATATGGGAGGCTTTTGCGTCTTTTTTGCCACCGCGCATTTCCAGAGAATTCACATATGAGACGTGGACAAGCCGAACGGGACAGCGTTACAATAGACGCGATAGCATCGAGATTGCGCGGAAGGATTCCGCGGCACGGAGGATGATTCGAATGATTTCCAGGGACACCAAGGTTGGCGAACTGCTGAGCAATCCCATCGCGCGGGATGTGCTTGCACAGCTTGTGCAATACGCGGGTATCAACGAAAAAATCGTGTTAAACCCCATCGTCAAAGCACTGAAGCTCTCCGCAATACCAAAATTTGCCGGAAAGGCGATGCCGGATGCGGATTATGTGATCGATACGATGATCGATCTGTTCAATCAGGAGTCGGGGACAAAACCGCTGCAAAAGTCCAATGCTCCGTATTGGTGGAAGGAAGCGGTCGTATACCAGATCTATCCGCGCTCGTTTCAGGACGGCAACGGGGACGGCATCGGCGACCTTAAAGGCATCATCCAGCGGCTCGATTACCTCAAGGAACTCGGCATCGACGCGATCTGGCTTTCGCCGATCTTCGATTCGCCCAACGATGATAATGGCTACGACGTGCGCGATTACCGCGCGATCATGACGGAATTCGGCACAATGGCGGACGCGGAGACGCTGATCCGTGAGATGCACGCGCGCGGCATGCGCCTTATCCTCGATCTTGTGGTCAACCATACGTCCGACGAGCACGAGTGGTTCATCGACTCCGCGCAGAACCCGCAGGGCAAGCACGGGGACTACTATATCTGGCGCAGGCCGAAAAACGGCGGGCACCCGAACAACTGGCATAGCTTTTTCTCCGGCCCCGCATGGGAAACGGTCGACACACGGGAAGAAGAGTATCTGCACCTGTTTTCCAGAAAACAGCCGGATCTGAATTGGGAGAACCCCGACGTCAGAAACGAGGTCTGTGACATCATTGATTTCTGGCGCGCAAAGGGCGTGGACGGGTTCCGCCTGGACGTGATCAACTACATCAGCAAGACGTCGCTCGCGGACGGCAGCGATACGCTTGGCGCCCTCTTGGAGTTCAACGGAATCGAACACTATTTTTACGGCAACCGCCTGCACGAATACCTCCATGAACTCAAGACGCGTGCCTTTGGCGATGCGTTCACGGTTGGAGAGACGCCGGGCACGGGGCCGGAGATGAATAAACTGCTCACCGCGGACGAGCGGGAGGAACTGAGCACGGTTTTCAGCTTTGACCACCTCGAAAACCTCGGGAAAAAACGGTTTGACGATTACCGTTATAACCTCAACCATCTGAAAAAATGCTTTTGCCGCCTGGAAGGCGACTATGCGGACTATGCCTGGCCGAGCATCTTCGTAGAGAACCACGATAACCCCCGCATGGTCAGCAAGATCAACCCCGATGAAGAATATCGGGATATCATCGCAAAGCTGCTCGCCGTCGCGCTGCTCAGCGCGCGCGGAACGGTATTTCTTTATCAGGGACAGGAACTCGGCGCGGTCAACGTCGAGTTTCAGGATATGTCCGAGCTGCGCGACATCGAGAGCATCAACAAATACAACGATCTGATCGCCTGCGGCAAAACCACGGCGGAGGCCTGGCATACGGTGCTCTGCGGCACGCGGGACCACAGCCGCACGCCGATGCAATGGACGAACGAGCCGTACGCCGGGTTTTCGGAATGCGAACCGTGGATACGGCTGGGCGACAAGGACGTCTGCAATGTTCGGGCGCAGCTTGCGGACGAGACATCCGTTCTATGCGCCTATCAGACGCTGATCCAACTGCGAAAGGAACATCCCGCGCTCGTCTATGGTACATTCGAACCGCACGACGGTGCAAAAGAGGATGTGTTCTGCTACTATCGGGACGATGGCACGGAGCGCTTCTATATCGAGATGAATCTTTCAGCGCACAATATTCGCCAGCCGCAGACAAAGGGCGAGATGGAGCTGATCTATTCGAACTATATGGCGCAGGGCGACGGCTTGCAGCCGTATGAGGCGAATATTTATCGCGTTGAGAAGTGATAAGACGCAATGTAACGTTTTCGTGAATTGGGCGGGAAGCGGCTTGTCTTCCCGCCATATTTTTACTACACTCAAGTTTAGGGATTCTATCCGAGCATGCTCGTGCAATTCCATTGTGAAAGAGTTGAAGCGATTCCATCACGGATCGTTGAAAAGAGGATATTAAAGAATCTATGAAAAAACGGATTACGCTCGTCTGGTTGATATCGCTCCTGCTTTGCGCGTCGCTGCTGCCGGTCTCTTTCGCGCGGGCAATGACGCTGAGCACGGGCGTGATCAATGCGGACGACGTGGCCCTCCGAAAGACTGCGAGCGCGAGCGGCGGCGTCATCGCACGGCTGGACGAGGGAACGGTCGTAAAAATTCTCGAAAGCAATGTCAACGCCGAGTGGTATCGCATCGAGGTTGGCACGAGAACCGGCTATGTCAACCGGATTTATGTCGATATCGACGCGTCGCTTCCCTCCTATCAGCTTGAATACACGGGCACGATTTTCAATGTGCAGCAGGATGCCAACGTTCGCGCGGAACCTTCGCTGAAAGCGAAAAAACTCGGCAAAGCGAACAAAGGGCAGACCTTTCCGGTCACGAAGGCCTACGCGAGCGGCGCGTGGCATCAGATCGACTACAACGGCACGGTCGGTTACGTCTCGGCGGACTATCTGGAGCTCACGGCCAAGGTCGCCAACGATCTGCTCAGCGGGATTGAAGTCAAAGGCGGTACGCTCTCGCCCGCGTTTTCACCGACGGAATACGGCTACGTGCTGACGGCGACGCAGGGCGAGGTCGACATCAACGCCATTGCAAACGCGGGCGTGAAGGTCAGTATTGGCAACACGGGCATCCCGACCGCGAAATATACCATCAAATCCGGAAACAGCAAGACCATCCGCATCTCGGTCGGCGGGGTGGTGAAATATTCCATCTATCTTGTGCGGGATGTGCTGACCGTCGGCACTTGGAACATCAAGCGCGGCAATGACAACGCCGAGATGCAAGGCTGGCTTATCGCGGCGCAGCGGCCGGATATCCTCGGCATACAGGAAGTCTACATCAACGAAAAAGAACGAAAGAGCAACCTGCTCTCGGTTCGCACGAAAAACGCGCAATATGTGTCGTTCGCGGAGACCGTAAAATATCCTTCCGGCGGACAATACGGCATCGGCCAGATTTCGAAGTTCAAGCCGGAGAACCCGGTCACGACGCTGCTTTCCAGCGAGGACAAGGAGCAGCGCTGCCTCCAGAAGGTGGAGTATGTGATCGACGGCAAGCGCGTCTCCGTTTACAATACGCACTTTTCCTATGAATCTGCAAGCATACGCAAGAAGCAGTTTTCCGAAGTGCTGGCCGTGATGGACGCGGACAAGAACGAGTATAAGATCCTCACAGGCGACTTCAACGCGAAAGAGAGCGAGTTTTCCGTGTTTCAGAAGAAGTACCGGGTCGTGAATACGAGCGCAACGAAGTTTTATAACTACTCCTATAAGGTGATCGATATGCTGCAGATCGACAATATCATCGTCTCTAAGAACATCACCGTGCTCAACGCCCGCGCCATCCCGACGGAATATTCCGATCACTATCCACTCTTTGCGTTTCTATCGCTGGATTAAGCATTCAGTTCATACGGATACAAACAGGCTCCGCCGAATCGGCGGAGCCTTTGTGCATGTTGGCATATGGGATGATTTAGGCGGGGTTACTCAAAGGAGATGTTGTTGACATACCCATCGCGGGAACGAATTGCGTTTTTACCGGTATAGGTCTTCATATCGCTCCCGAAGAGCTGCTCAAGGCCATACCAGTTCTCGCCCGCAAGGCAGGTGACGCGGTAGTATCCCGCTGGAAGTTTTACCTTCGCGCTCTTGCCGCCAACGATAAACACGCCGAGCTGCAGAACGCCCTCTTCGCTTGTGTCCTCGCCGGTGATGGCGTAAAACCGCACATAGAAATAGGAACCAAGCGAGGCGCCGGCTTTGAATATGATCTGGTTGCCGCGGCTCTCGCCCTCCAGAACGCTCCCGTTGCCGGGGAGATCAAGCGGCTCGACGCGCCATTGCCCGTTGACCGCGGCGGAAGCCGACTGCTCCGCGCGCGTCTTTTCTTCGGCGATCGTCGCTGCGAGCCCGCCGTCGTCCAGCAGCGAAAACGTTTGCGCAGTGTCGTCAAACGACAACCGAACAGAGGCGTTTTTCCGCGGCGCGCCCGATAGCGGGATATCCTTCAGCCCTTCTGTGTCGAGCTCAGCCATGCGCTCGCTTCCATAGAAGTTCTGGTTGAAGGAAACAACGTA
>CAYPEV010000196.1:0-4796 GCA_964409605.1 uncultured Christensenella sp.
GCGACGAACGGATAGGCGGATTCTCTTCAAAGCACTGTACAATGTGCCGTGTTTTATTCGGTAACGCTTTTTTGTTTCGAAAATCCCGCGTTTTTTCTCTTTAGAGTCTTTGCTTGACAAATACTTCGTCGCAAGAGCAGAATGCCAATATCAGGCACCCAATCTGTTTACTCGCCTATGCATTGTGCAAATCATGTCCCGATTCAGGCTGCTTTTTCTGCACATCACTGGATGAATAGGAGGAAACCGATATGCGACAACGGTTTGTTCTGGCGGGTGATACGGTAATGTTTCTAGAAGCAAACGAGCTCTCCGGTTCCATGCTGAATCTTCATTCCAACGACGAGGTCCTCTACCTCAGAAAAATGCGATCCTACAACGATCTGCAGGCAAGCATCTATCCTGTTCTAGGTGCAACGGTGCAGCAGATGAACCCGCAGGAACGCTTGTACAGAGGTTGGTATTTTGTCGAACATTCCGGCAAGCGCGGTTGGATTGCCGGAGCCGCGGCGCTTTTGGCGCCAGAAAACACGCCGTTTTATCCCGCGCCCATGCACAGCAGACAACGGCATTTGCAGGTTCAGATCGTGCATACGGATGTCAGCAATCTTCAGTATCAAGCAACGTTTTCGCTGACGAGCCACCGCGAAACCTGGACGGAAACAAAGCGAGCCTTCCTTTGGGATCTCACCCGCCCGGACGCCGGACAAACCATAGCATCCGCCGTATGCCCATATTGTGGAAAAAGCTTCACTGCAACGGTCTACAGCATAGAGCAAATGGAACGCGAGGCCGTAAAACGCGCAAAACGGCATAGAATAAAATCGGTCATCGCACGGATTGTCGCTCTGCTATTGGTGCTCTGCGCGGTCCCCGCCTTCCTGCTGCTGGAGGGAACAACAAAAATCGCCGTTCTTCTCTGGATCATCATCGGGCTGTTCATCTGCCTGGTCGTAGGCCGGGACAAGGGCTTTATTCTTGCGGACGGTCCGCTCGGTGCGAGGCTCTCCGTCCCGCTGATGTGCGCGCACCCGCGCCCGGAGTTGCACCATGTCGAACATGTCGCGAGCCGCCCATGAGCGTATTCATCGGAAGTTTTTCTCCTCAATCCTGATATCCTGTACCATAAAAACATCCCCGGGCGACGGCTCTTTTGCCGATTTTCCCGGGGATGTCTGTATTTTGCAATGATGCGGCTTTTTTCGATTTTTACCGGTTGCGCAGGAAAGCGGGGACGTCCAGCTTGCTCTTGGGTTTCTCCTGATAATCCCTGCGGATATCGTTTTCACCGAAGACCTGATCCTGCCTCTGCTGCGGAATCGGGGCCGCCACCGGCTCATCCGTCATGATCGGGCGGCGCGGCGCATAGGAGGCGGAGGTGTACTGCGGCTGCATCGGCTGCGGCTGACGCATCGGTTGCTGATACTGCGGCTGCGTCGGGTACGGCTGGGGCTGCACCTGCTGCGGCTGGGTGGGATACGGCTGGGGCTGCGGCTGAGGCTGCGCCATCGGCTGCGGCTGGCCCGCGTTCATATTCGTGCTGCCATAGGGCGAGCGGAACGTGCTGAACGCGCCAAATCCGGGAACACCCTGGATGCCGTTCATGCGGTCCGCACGGTCGAAACCGGTCGCAATGACGGTGATGCGCAATGCATCGCCCATCGCTTCGTCGATATCCGCGCCGAAGATGATGTTCGCTTCGGGATCGACGTTTTCGCTGATGAGTTCAGCCGCTTCGTTGACCTCGAGCAGGCTCAGATCCGGACCGCCCGTGATATTCATCAGCACGCCGCGCGCGCCGTTGATGCTGGTTTCGAGCAGGGGGCTTTCGATGGCCTGGCGGGCAGCTTCCGCCGCGCGCTTTTCGCCGCTTGCGTTGCCGATACCCATGTGCGCAAGGCCTTTCTCGCGCATGATGGTCTTGACGTCCGCAAAGTCGAGGTTGATCATCGCGGGAACCGCGATCAGATCCGAAATACCCTGGATACCCTGGCGGAGCACATCGTCCGCAACACGCAGCGCGTCCGGTAGGCTCGCGCGGCCGACGAGATCGATGAGCTTGTCGTTGGGAATCGTGATGAGCGTATCCACGGCGGGCTTGAGCGATGCGATGCCGATTTCGGCGTTGCGCATGCGCACCTTGCCTTCAAACGTAAAGGGCTTGGTGACGACCGCGATGGTCAGGATACCGAGCTCCTTTGCGCATTCCGCAACGATGCTGGTCGCGCCCGTTCCGGTGCCGCCGCCCATGCCGGAGGTGATGAACGCCATGTCTGTGCCGCGCAGCGCTTCGATGATCAGCTCGCGGCTTTCGTCCGCGGCTTTGCGGCCCACTTCGGGATCCGCGCCCGCGCCGAGGCCCTTGGTCAGCTTTTCGCCGATTTGAATCTTGGTCGGCGCTTTCGCCAGATACAGCGCCTGTTTATCGGTGTTGATGGCGATGAACTCAACGCCGCGCAGACCGTACTGCACCATGCGATTGATGGCGTTACAGCCCGCTCCTCCGACGCCGATGACTTTTATCTGCGCAAAAGAGGTGTTCTCGAAATCCGGTTCAAACATTGTTTGTCCCCCTTATTTGGTAAAAAGGTTACGAAGCCTATCCACAAGCGTGCCCGGCGACGTATTGGTCACCACGTCGTCGCTCGTGGCTCGTAAAACAAAATCGAGTGCCGCAAAGCAGCTCGTATAGTTTGGCGTATCCATATCCGCCACCCACGGCGTGTCCCGCTGAATGTTCAGCTGCAAGCCGCGTTTGAGGTAGTCGATACCGCCTTTCATCATGGCGATTCCGCCGCCGGTGAGGTAGGTGACGGGGCTCGCTTCCGGCGAGATACCCATTTCCTTGAGCGCCGCGCGAATCAGCGAAACCAGTTCGCCCGCGCGTGCCTCCAAAATCAACTCGATCGCGGCGTGATCCACGCGCTTGGCGCCGTTTGGCGTGCGCACGATCTCCGTGCTGCTCAGCGGCTCCTGCAAAAAGACGAACCGCCGCTTGACCTGCTCCGCCGTATCCATCGGGATATCCAGCCCGAAGGCAAGATCACTCGTGAAGTGCTTCCCGCCGACGTCGAGCGAACGCATGTCGGTCAGCGCCGCGTTTTCCACGATGGACACATCCGTGTGGGTATATCCCACATCGATCAGGATCGCCGGGCGCACGCGCTCTTTCTCCGGAATGACGGCAAGCGCCGCGCAAAGCTGGGACGAAACGCTCATCGAAATCTCGATATCCAGCGGAGCAAGCGCCTGTTCCATGGCGCGGACAAACTCCTCCTGCACATACATGTGCGAAACGAGCGCGCCGAGTTCCTCGGTCTTCGCGCCCGTCGGGAGAGCGGAAGAAACCACCCCGCCGACTGTAAAGGAGACGGGCGTGCTGTGCATGAGCACATATCCGCTCAGCTTGACCTTTTTGAGGGAGAGCGAGATGACGTCGTCGATATCCTCCGCCAGGACGCGCTTGCTGCGGTTTCCGATCGGCAGCGCGGCCTCGGTAAGGATCATCTTGCAAAACGGAGCCGGCACGCTGACGGCGGCCTCGCGAATGCGCATACGCGCCTCCTGCTCCGCCTTGGATACCGACTCGACGATGGCGTTGTGTAAGGAACGATGATCGGAGAACGCGCCGGCCTGATACCCGTTATAGGGGCACACAGAAACGCCGTGCACGGTAATGCCATCGCGATTGACAAAACTGCCGCACAGACAGACGATCTTGGAACTTCCGATGTCCAGCACCGCAGCCGGCTTCAATGCAGTCTCCTCCGCTTACTTTGCAACATACACTGCGATATTATATCACAGCGCAGGAAAATGGCGCAACCCAAGCGCATTGTTTCATAATTGTTCGTATTTTTGTCATGGTTGCGTTTTTGAGGCCTAGCGGTTGCGCCGCGCGCGGCAGAAAAACACCACCTGTAGTCGCGCGTACCCTGCCGAATGCCGCCGCGTCACAGCCAAACCGCATTCTAACACGCTTATGGATTCCGGGAACGGATCCTTCGAAGCGCGCGCAGCGTCATGAGCCGGAGCGATTCGTTCTCCAGCAGCGAAAGCAGGCGCTGCTCCTCGTCTGTGTGCTGCGAAAACAGGCCGAGCACGCCGCGCTTACGCCCCGGCTCGCTCTTACAGTAGAGTTCTTCGCACATGTCGTCCGCGGCACGAAGATAGGCCGTTTCATCCGTAAACAGTCTGTTCTGTGCGTCAATCTTCGCACGAAACGCGTCGTTGCTTGAAAAATCGAGCGTTCCCGCCGCATATTGCAGCGCATGCGCTTCGTAGGAAAAGCGCCCGTTGCGTTGCAATGTAAGAAAGATTCCGAGCGAGTCGGCCTCTGCAGGCGACCCCAACCCGTAGAACACGAGCCCGTTTTGATACGACTCCCAGCCTTTTGCGCGGCCGGTATCGGCGACGACGCTCGCGCCCGCGTCGACAAAGCGGCGATAACGTTCGCGCCACTCCGGCAGGGGCAGCGTGCCTTCGCTGGGTCCGCTGTGCACAAGCACAATCACATGATCGCACTGGCTGAGCAGCATGCGCACGCGGTCATAGGCCGCAAGGTGCAGGATATCCGCCCGGGCATTGAACGCGCCCAGCGGCTGCTCGGCAAGCGAGACGAAGCCGAGCCGGATGCCGTTGACGCAACGGATATACGGACGATTGGCCATCGCCTCGCTTTCTCCGATGCCGATGAATTGCATGCCGTCCGGCAAAGCGGGCGTGCTTTGTGCGCCGCGCAGCGCGGCGCACAAAGCACGCCCGCTTTGCCGGACGGCATGCAATCCATCGGCATC
>CAYPEV010000197.1:0-718 GCA_964409605.1 uncultured Christensenella sp.
GCACGCAGCGCGCGCAGATCAGCATGTATCTCAAGGACTACGGCATGCCGCGCGAGCTGCTGCTCTTCGGCGCGGAGCAATGCCGCGGAGCAAACGAGCCCTTCGGCATGATGAAGAAACTCTGGAACGACTGGCACGACGCGGGGATTGCTTCGATCGAAGCCGCGCGCGCGCGGATGGAAGCCCGTCAGGTCGCAGGCCCAAAATCGCAGAAGCCGAAGACCGCCCAGAACAACCTGACCGACGAGCAGCTGGAGCATCTGCTGGTCGATCTCGATCAGGATATCGAATAGCAGGATCGTTTTGAACAAAAATCATCGCACGACGATTTCATGAGGGAACAACACGCACGCATGATCAACGACCAGCTGGACAATCTGTACGCGCGCATCCGCGCAGAGGAACGCGAGGCACGGGAAACCCGCGTGCGCGAAGCTTACGCGCGCGCGCCGCGTCTCAAAGCGCTGGACGAAGAACGCGCGCGGCTTTTTATCGATCTTGGCAACCGCAGGATCACATCCGAGGCGGGCAAAGCACGGCTCAAGGAGATCTTTGACGAGGAGCACCGCCTGCTTGCGTCCATCGGACTGCCGCAGGATGCGCTGGAGCTGCGCGTGCGCTGCAAGCACTGCAACGACACCGGCTACCTCGGCGCGGGCAGCAAACCCTGCTCCTGTCGGCTCCTCAATCGCGAGGCGCTGCGCGGCTCGGAGGGCAT
>CAYPEV010000197.1:728-4784 GCA_964409605.1 uncultured Christensenella sp.
AACGTTCGCAAACTTTTCCACCGATATCTTTCCAAGCGCGGATCAAAAAAAGCGCACCGTCAACGCAAAGCTGCTCTGCGAGCAGTTCGCCGCGAGCCTGCCGACCCCGGAGAAACCGAGCATCCTGCTCTTTGGCATGCCGGGCTTGGGAAAATCCTTTCTCGGCAACGCGATCGCCCACGCCGCGCTTTCGCGCGGTATCGACGCGGAGCGGGTGACCGCATACGCGTTTATCCAGACCGTGCTCCAGGACATCCGGGAGCAGACGCAGCGCGCCGCGCGCTATCAGAGCGTGCCGCTGCTGGTTCTGGACGACCTCGGCAGCGAACCTATGATTCCGAACGTCTCCTTCGAGTGGCTGTTTGCGGTGATCAACGAGCGCACGCTGGCGGGTTTCGCCACGGTTTGCAGCACGAACCTGACGCTCTCGCAGTTGCAGACGCGCTATGACGACCGCTTCATGAGCAGGCTCTGCGACAAGAACACCACGCTGGTTTTGCACCTCACGGGCGAAAACCTGCGGACGGTGAAATAACGCCTATGCTGCTTTTATGCGCGACCCCAATCGGAAACCTCGGCGACCTGACCCCGCGCGTGCGCGAGGCGTTGACGAGCTGCGACGCGATCTATTGCGAGGACACGCGGCGGACGCTGACGCTATTAAACCACATCGGCATCAAAAAGCCGCTCGTCAGCTGCTATCGTGAGAACGAGCGTCAACGCGCCGAGGAAGTGGTCGCCCGGCTTCAGGCGGGCGAGACGATCGTCTACGTATCCGACGCGGGCATGCCCGGCGTTTCCGACCCCGGCGAGGCGCTGATTACCGCCTGCATTGCGCACAACCTGCCGTATAGCGTGCTGCCCGGCGCTTCCGCCGTGCTGATGGCGGCGGTGATGAGCGGGCTGCCCGCGATGCCGTTTTCGTTTTTTGGCTTTTTCCCGCGCGAGAAGAAGGCGCAAAAGCTGCTCATCGAACAACTCCGCCGCCTTGACCATACCGTGATCTTTTACGAAAGCCCGAACCGCGTCCACGCGACGCTGACCGCGCTGCTGGAAGGCTTGGGCGAGTTCGACGCGGCGCTGCTGCGCGAGCTGACAAAGCTGCATGAGGAGGTCGTCCGCGGGACGCTCGGCGAACTTGCCGCGCGCTACGAGAACGAGCCGCCGCGCGGCGAATGCGTGCTCTGCGTCTATTGCCGCGCAAGCAAAAACGCCGAAGACACGCCCGATCTGGAGGTATTGCTCAGGAACCTCCTCTCCTCCGGCCTCTCCGTGCGCGACGCCGCCGCTGAAGCGGCGGCAGCCTGCGGCGTGCCGAAGAAAGAGGCATACGCCAAAGCGCTGGAGATTCAATCGGCCCAGTCCTGAACGTAAAACCGTTTCCAACAGACCAAGAGCTTCCCGTGCAAAGACGAGAAGCTCTTTTTTTGCGTAAATTCGCTTGAGACGGTGATCTTGGTGATCTTATCCCGCGAATCCGCGGGCGAGGTTGTAGGTATGCATCAATGTGTTCCAGTCGACGCAGAGAAACGCCGCGTACCAATACACGAGCGAGAACGCACCGATGCGCAGAAACGGCGTTTGCTCCCGATAGACGCGCACTAGCCCCACGACGGCGAGGAAGGCGAAATAGAGCATCAGCCACAGCGGCAGCACGCGGCGGATGGTCAGGCCGTATACGCCAACATACAGCAGCATGCGCCAGGCGGCGGACGCGAGCACGATCAGGCTCGCCGCGATGAGCAGCGTCTGCAGGACTTTGATCGCGCGGCCCGGCTCGCTCTTTGCCATGCTGATTCCTAAAAGCGTAAAGTTGATCAGCGTCACCGCGACAAACTGGCCGAAGCCGTCCCGCGCATACTCGCTGTAGGTCAGGTCTATGGGCAGCGTGCCGCCGAAGAGATAGGTAAACTGCACATAGGTAAACAGCGCGTAGGCTGCCAGCAGCAGGAGGATCACCATACCGGATCCCGCAAACTTCCAGTTCCGGCGCACGGGCGGCAGATCCGCATCCGGTTTTCCCCAGGTGAGGTTATAGAACAGCGAATAGAAGAGCATGCTGCCAAGGAGCACCACCACCACACGCCAGAACCACTCCCAGAGGCTGATCTGCTCGATCCAGCGGCCGATGAGTTTTTCCATGCCCGCGTCCGCGCCGGAGAGCAGCGCGAGCACGACGACCACGAGCGGCAGCCCGACCGCAAAGCCAATCCATCCATGCCGCTTGGACGTATTGTCCTTTCCCCCGAGTATGCCCGCGTAAGCGCGAAAATATGTCCCGATTGCGGTAAAGGGCTTGACAAATACCGCGCGCAGCACGCCGAGCACGGCTTTGCCTTCGCGCTTAAATTCGATCTGCTGCGTGGCGAATACGCCGATGGTGATCAACAGCGCGGGGATCATCAGCATTGTGAAGCCCAGCAGTTCATAGTGCATATAGTCGAACATCAGGATGCCGCAGAGCACCAGCGTCGGCGCGATCAGCGCGAGCACGGTCTTATTCGAGATGACGCGCTTCCAGTTGAACGCGACGAATACCGCGAGCGTCACGAGCCAGAACGCCGAATAGAGCGCATAGTAGTCTTTCTCCATCCAGAGTTCCAACATGATGCCGATCAGAACCGCGCCGCCCAGCAGCCAGAGCTGCGGCGCCGTCAGCGGGGCATGCTTGCTTGCGGTTTGTGCATTAGTCATGTTCGGGTTCTGTTCCATCGGGTTCGTCTCCTTTCGCATACACGAGGATATCGCCAACCCCGCATTCGAGTATCTCGCAGAGGCTGCTGAGTGTGTGAAAACGTATCGCTCTGCATTTGTTGTTTTTAAGAATCGACAGGTTCGCCAGCGAGATGTCCATGCGCTTTGCCAGCTCGTTCAGGCTGATCTTGCGCTTTGCCATCATGACGTCCAGATTGACCTGAATCATACACGCCACCTCACTACACGGTCAGGTCGTTTTCGAGCTTGTAGGCGACCGCCTGCGCAAACACGCGGCTGAGCACCAGCGAAAACAACCCGCACATCGCGACCGGCAACGCCGCAAGAACCGCGAGCGGCACCGGATGCAGGAACAGTGTGGAAAGCCCCAGCAGCGCGATGACGAGCGCGGTAAGGCCCATGCGCCGCAATGCATCGACGTTTTTTTGCACGAATGGATCACGATCCAGGGTGCACATCATGCAAAACAGCGTCAGCGCGATAGATTCCCCGCCGAGAATGCACAGCGCCGCAATGATGCCGGAGAGGATCGCAAAGGATTCCGGTTTGCCTTCCCGCTGGAAAAAATCGACGACCAGCGGCATCTCATAGACGAAGATATCGATCAGCAGCGCTATGCCTGCAAGCATGCCGATGAGGATACCGGCCTTGACAAACCCGTTCAGGAATTGATTGCCTTTTTTCATCCGCTTTCGTTTCCTCCTGTTTTTTCGGATCGATGTTTTTTGAAAAGTGATTGCTGTAAAAAAAGACCATCGCCTTTTCTGACGACAGTCTATCGCTATATTTATCGTTTGTCAATAAATATTTATTGTTTTTCGGTTTATCGTGTGCGGAATACCGTGCAGCGACCGGTGCCATTGAGCAAATCCGCAATGCGCTGCTGCGCGTTTGCGATGTATACCGTCGTGCCCTCGCGGATCGGCTGCTTGATGAAGTCCAGCTTCGCCCGCGCGCCGTTTGACCCTGCTCGGCTGGTGCCGACGCAGCTGTCGGAGAGCAGGTCGATCTGCTCGATGATCTCCTCCGCGTTTTTGCCCTCCACAGCGGGTACAAGCGTGCCCGGGTCATTCGGGTCACGGTAGATACCGTCCGCGCTCGTGAAGATCACGAGATACTTCGCGTGCACGAGCGAGCAGATGACGGATGCGGTCTCGTCGTTGTCGATGCATTCCACGACCGTTTCACCCTGTTTTCTCAGGTTAGCAAGCTCCATCTTGCGGATCTCTTCGATGCTCACGGGGTCGTTGTAGTTCACGATCGGGATCGCGTTCTGCTTCGCCGCGCGCAGCAGGAACGAGCGGATGTGCTTGCGCTTCTCCTCGTCGTTGAAGTGCGTGT
>CAYPEV010000198.1:0-4772 GCA_964409605.1 uncultured Christensenella sp.
TATTGCGACGTATTTTGCGAGACGGGCGTGTTCTCGCTGGAGCAGAGCAGGCGCGTGCTCATGACGGCGCGTGCGCTGGGGCTGGGGCTGAAGATCCACGCGGACGAGATCGACGCCATCGGAGGCGCTTTGCTCGCGGGCGAGCTATCCGCAACCTCGGCGGAGCACCTGATCGCGACCGACGATAGCGGGATCTCCGCGCTCGCGGCGGGAAACGTCACCGCGTGCCTCCTGCCGCAGACCTCGCTCTATCTCAATAAGAATTTTGCACGCGCGCGGGAGATGATCGCCCGCGGTGTCGCGGTTGCCGTCGCCTCGGACTTCAACCCCGGCTCGTGCCCGTCCTTAAACCTCCAGCTCTCGGCGAACCTCGCGTATCTGAGATATCGCATGACGCCGGAGGAAACCCTGACCGCGCTGACGCTCAACGCCGCCTGCGCAATCGGTCTCGGCGACAGGCTCGGCTCCATCGAGCCCGGCAAGCAGGCGGATCTCGTCCTGTGGAACACGGACGGAATGGAACTGCTTTGCTACCGTATGGGGAGCAATCAGGTGAAGGCGGTGGTCAAGCGGGGGAAGGTTGTTGTCCGCTCATAAACATCTTTGCAATCTCCTGTTTCGGCAGGGGATTGTTTTTTTCGTTTGATGGTGATATGCTCCAATGATTTTTAGGAGGTGATTACGGTATGGACGCGAATGAACGCGAGAGGTTGATTCAACGGGAAATCGAACGCCTGCGTGGTGCGGATGAACGCGCGCTTTGCGCGCTCAACGAGGATTCCATCCGGCGCAGAACCGCCTGGTTTGAAGAGAATATGAGCCGTTTTGCTTTTTTGTCGGGTGATCCCGTGAGCGCGGCGTATTCCTTGCTGCTTGCGCGCTTTGGCATCACATCCGAGGAAGCGCCGGTCATCTTCAAGAACGAAACGGAGATCATCTTCCATTCGCAGAATTTTTGCCCAACGCTGGAGGCATGCAAACGCTTGGGCTTGGACACGCGCGATATCTGCAAACGCCTCAACGAAGACGCGACCAATCGCCTGATCCGATTGATCGATCCGCGCCTGTGCTTTTCCCGAAACTATGAGTATCTGCGCCCGTATTCGCCATATTGCGAAGAGAGGATTACGCTGGAGCCGGAGGAATGAAATCGTATTCGGGCTTGCGAATTAGAAACCAGACGGCATGGAGATGCCGTGTTATCGCATGGGGACGAATCAGGTTAAGGCGGTGAAGCGTGGGAAGGTGGTTGTGGGGTAAGGGGAATAGGGGATATAAGGAAACAGCGCCCGTGAGGGTGCTGTTTTGACGTTGAAGCCGCACTACTTCCGGCATAACTACGCATCCATTCTCTACCGTGCGGGGGCCGATGTTCTGACCGCGCAGCAGTATCTCGGTCACGCCGATCCGGCAACGACGCTGCGAATCTATACACACCTCGCGGATGAGACGCAGATGAAGGATGCAGAGAAGGTGAGAAGGACGTTTTCATAAGCATACAACAACAAAAAAGTGACAATTCTACCTATACGGTGCAATGGAGTTTCTAAATTTTATTCGAGATAGATCATAGCCATTTGAGAGTAAAAACAAACGAACATCAAGATCGTTGCTTTTTGATTTCGGACCAAAAACGATTTGTCTAATTAAAGTTTTTTTAATCTTTGAAAAATCAACGTCTGCATAGGAAGTGATATTATTTCCTTTATTATAGAAGCTTATTGGATTAATACAGAAATTCCCTGCTTGTGTCGAGTGATCAGTGAATTCAAGCATTCGGTCATAAAAAAGTTGATTCGCGCCATCATATGATTTCATTCCATGGAGAGAGAGATTTTGAATGTTCCCAAATGGATAAAACACCAATCGCCACTCACGTTCTTCAGAGAATGCAGGGTTCTTATAAAAAACTGTATTATAAACAAGCAAGCTCATAAGTCTAGTGAGCGCATTTATATAATCACTCGATGTTCGAGGGGGATCTTCTTTTTTATAAACATCAAGCAAACGCTCATAAACCAATTGAGCAAATGAAGATTGTGCTTCGATTATATTATAGTTCACACGAGCAAACTTTAGCATTTTATATTTTGTTCCGGCATCAAAAATTGTCTTGTCAAAACCAATGGAAACCCCTGTTCCGTCGCAAGCATATCCTCGCCATTGGCTTAATAGGTCCTCAGTCTCCGAGAAGCAGACAGTATAGTATACTAGGGATTCGCATTTGATACGGTTCTCAACTAAGCAATCAAAATCGATTTGCTTGAATATCTTCGCAAATTCAACTTCGGAATGTTCACTAATGAATCTTCGGCATCCATCAATAAAAGCTTTTTTGAAATACTCCGCACTAAAAACAACCTCTTCAAAATCATTACTCTTTGAAATATTCGTCATTCTTAACGTTGAATTTCCTGCAATTTTCATAAAGACATCTGAACTGCAATAATGATAAACGAGGCGAGGAAAAGAAGTATCCATATTGAAGCCTCCACAAGAAACGCAATTGATATTCTGACATTCCAGAATGACAAGGCAGAAGCAAGCGCTATTGGTTAACCTTTTTTCAAGTGATTTTAAACAATAAGATTGTATTATCAAATTGTTCGACACGTCAATATAATAATTGGTGGCCTCTTATAATATGCCAACATTTGAATCAATTTGGACGTTTTTGTACTACGTTTGCCGAAAGGGTATTAGACAGCATGAGGATGCTCGCTCAGAAAGCCATACAGGAATTGAAAGAACCACCCAAAACCGGGCAAGAAATTGGCAAGAAAGGGGCAAGAAAACCTGCATTATCGTACGTGATCATACGAGCAGAAATAGAAAAAAGACCCCCGCGGGTCTTTTTTCATGGTAGCGGCGATCTGATTCGAACAGATGACACTCCGGGTATGAACCGAATGCTCTAGCCAGCTGAGCTACGCCGCCATATAGGGTTTTCGTATGCCGCTTTTCGGCGGCACATGGTGTATTATAACCGTCCGCCCGACCGCTGTCAAGAGCAAGATCGCCCATTCCCGACGCCTGATTTTTTTCACACGGATCGCAATAATATACCTCGCTTCCGGCTTTTCTTAGGGCAAGCGGCATGGTACAATTTTATATGTGGATTTTTACCCGCAATCGCTTTTTTTAAAATGTCACGGGGAACCCGTTCAGGAGGATATCTATGATTCGCTATCACGACCATCCGGTCACCCTGCACAACGGCAGGCCGCACGCTTCCGGCAAGGAGAACGCGGTCGCGCGCGAGAAGACCATCGCGTATTCCATCCTGCGCGCGCACAATGCATCCGGCGATCCGGAGAAGCTGCGCCTCAGGTTTGACGCGCTGATTTCGCACGACATCACGTATGTCGGCATCATCCAGACCGCGCGGGCAAGCGGACTTGCCGAATTCCCCGTGCCGTATGCCATGACCAACTGCCACAACAGCCTCTGCGCCGTCGGCGGTACGATCAATGAGGACGACCATCTCTTCGGGCTTTCCGCCGCGAAAAAATACGGCGGCATCTATGTGCCCGCCAACTTGAGCGTCATCCACAGCTACGCGCGCGAGGAGCTCGCGGGCTGCGGGCGGATGATTCTGGGTTCGGACAGCCACACGCGCTATGGCGCGCTGGGCACGCTCGCGGTCGGCGAAGGCGGGCCGGAGCTGGTTAAGCAGCTGCTGAAGAATACCTACGATATCGCGGCGCCGGAAGTCGTGCTCTGCTATGTCACCGGCAAACCGCGCCGCGGCGTCGGCCCGCACGACGTAGCCTTAGCGCTCGTCAAGGAAGCGTTCGCCGAAAACCGCGCGAAGAACAAGATCCTGGAGTTCGTGGGCCCAGGGATCAAGCACCTCTCCGCCGACTATCGAAACGGTGTGGACGTCATGACCACGGAGACGACGTGCCTGAGTTCCATCTGGGAGACAGACGGCGAGATTGCGGAATACTACCGCGCGCATGGCAGGCCGGAAGCATACGGCAAGCTCGCGCCGGAAGACGGCGCGTATTACGACAGCATGATTACCATCGAGCTAGACAAGGTGGAGTGCATGATCGCTCTGCCGTTCCATCCGAGCAACGCTTATCCGATCCGCGAATTTCTCGAGCGGGCGGACGAGCTGCTGGCGAAAGTCGAAGAAGAGGCAAAGGCGACCTTCCCGAAGGTTTCGCTCGATCTCAAGAGTAAAATTCACCCGGGCGGCGTCTATGCCGATCAGGGCATTATCGCGGGCTGCGCGGGCGGCCTGTTCGACAACATCATGGAAGCAAGCGAGATCCTCGAAGGCGGCTCCGTCGGCAGCGGCGCGTTTTCGCTCTCCGTCTATCCCACCAGCGTGCCGGTCAGCCTCGCGCTGACGCGGGCGCAGGCGACGGAAACGCTCGTGCGCGCGGGAGCGGTGATGAAGCCCTCCTTCTGCGGCCCGTGCTTTGGCGCGGGGGACGTGCCCGCGAACAATGGCTTCTCCGTTCGCCACACGACGCGCAATTTCCCCAACCGGGAAGGCAGCAAACCCGGCGAAGGCCAGCTTGCCTATGTCGCGCTGATGGACGCGCGGAGCATTGCGGCCACCGCGGCAAACGGCGGACGGATCACACCCGCGACGGACGTGGTCTACCGCAAGCGCCGCATCCGCTATCGCTATGACCGTTCGCCCTATGAAAAGCGCTGCTACAACGGCTTTGGCAAGGCGGATCCAACCGTCGAGCTCGTCTTCGGCCCGAACATTGCGGACTGGCCGAAGATCTATCCGCTTACGGACAACGTGCTTG
>CAYPEV010000199.1:0-851 GCA_964409605.1 uncultured Christensenella sp.
CTATCCCCCGCGTCCAAAGCAATTGCATTTTATGCACCATTCGTTTAGAATAGACCCAATTGTGCCGCGGGCTTACATGCCGCGCGGACTGTTGATTGGAGACTGCATGGGCGCATTTGAAGGTTATTTTCTCTATTGTGATCTGGACGGAACGCTCTTCGACGACGAGAAGCGCGTCTCCGACAGAAACCGCGCGGCGATCGAAACCTTCGTTGCCCAAGGCGGACGTTTCGGCGTTGCGACCGGCCGCGCACCGTCCATCATCGGTACCATCGAACGCAACCTTCCGGTCAACGCGCCTTGCATCCTGCTCAACGGCGCGGGGCTTTATAATCTTGCCGAGAAGCAGTTCCTCGCGGCGCATTATGTAGACCGCGCGATGATGGAACGCCTTGCCCGCCTTGTGGTAGAGGTGCGCGAAAACGCCTGCGTGCAGGTGTTCACCGATACGTCGATCTATGAGACGAACCCGAACCAGCGCGATGATCCGTACACGCTGATGGAGCATTTGCCGATTACGAGCCTGCCGATGGAGCAGATCCAGGAACCTGCGCTCAAGCTGTTGATCGCGCATACGTCGCCCGATCTGGACGCGATTCAGGCGGCGGTGATGCGCGAGCCTTATATCGATCAGTTTTCCGTGTTTCGCACAGCCGATTGGTATCTGGAGTTTGTCACCGCGGGAGTCAACAAAGGCTCCGCGTTGGAGGATGTTCGCGCGCGCTGCGGCAGCGTTGAAAAAATACTCGCCATCGGCGACTACAACAACGATCTGGAGATGGTCTCGCTTGCGGATATCGGCGGCGCTCCCGTCAACGCAATCGACGAGGTGAAAGCCGCGGCGGATATCG